>JAISXK010000054.1 GCA_031270585.1 Clostridiales bacterium
CATATGGTGGGAAATCATTCGGCAGGAGACGCCATTGGCATCCCGTCTTGTTAAGGTAGAGTACGGCGTTTACAAGCTCTCGTTTACTGCGCGTTTGTAGATGCTTGCCACGATTCTCACAGCTGAAAAATATTTCTATTATGCTCCATTGTGCATCTGTTATGCCGGGCTATTATATCCCATTTCTCCCACCTCATTATCGGTATATGAGATATATCGTCATTGTTTGTGAGTTTATTGAATACGGGTTCTTACATCTACTCCCGCTTTGGGCATTGTTTAGCCCAGCCAATCCGCTAAGACAAGACCCTTTACGCGCTCAAACTCACGGGTATTGTTTGTCACAAGGGTTAATCCGGCGGATTTAGCCTGAGCTGCAATTAATAAATCCATCGGGCCGACGGGCGTACCTTGCTGACGCAGGATCGTCCGTATACGCCCGTATTCCATAGCGGCGGCGCTATCAAAATCCAGTATCTCCACGCCGATAAGGAAATTTGCCAGATTAGCTCCGTTTTTTTCCGGGAATGCGCTGTTATACACGCCGTAATACAGCTCGGCGGCGGTAATAACAGATATGGCAATGCCCTCGCTTTGCTTTTTTCGATAATGCGCAACGACGGCTTCGTTGCTTTTCATCAAGTAGACACATGTGTTTGTATCCAGCAGATATTTCATAGGCTTTCCCGCGGCGTGTCCGAGGCTTCCTGTGTATGTGCTTGCTCAACAGATTCAATAAAATCGTCTGTAAAGTTTCCCAGACTGGAAAAAAAGAGTTCGCCCGCACGGTTTTTGGGATATAGCAGTACCATTTCACCCATCCGTGTTACGCCGACCTCATCCGCGTCGAAACGGTATTCTCTGGGTAATCGCACCGCTTGGCTGGAACCGTTGGTGAATAGTTTTGCCGTTTTCATCATCATCACCTCCATACTAATAGTATATACAATAGTATATACGATAGTCTATACTATTGTCGAAGAATTATTCATGATGAGATGACTAATCAAATTTGCGGTAGTCTAAGCAGGGAAAACGGTTCCTATAAATATTGGGTCAACCCGACCAAGCTAAAAAAACACGGAAAATCCCTATTTCTAAGGCTTTCAGAAAATTCATTATTTATTCAAGTGTCAAAGACCCGGCATTCGCGCAAGGCCAAATTCATGTTGACAATTCTAAAACCATGATGTATATTAGTAAACGTCGCTGGAGCGATTAAGAGGTCATTCCGTATCGGGGTGTAGCGCAGTCCGGTAGCGCACGTGCTTTGGGAGCATGGGGCCGGGGGTTCAAATCCCTTCACCCCGACCAATGGTTTTTGCGCTAAAAACAGAGTTGGCCTGTGCGTTTTATGACCCCTTGGTCAAGCGGTTAAGACACCGCCCTTTCACGGCGGTAACAGGAGTTCGAGTCTCCTAGGGGTCACCATTTTGTTGGATTGCTTGGGCCTTTAGCTCAGTTGGTCAGAGCGGTCGGCTCATAACCGACTGGTCCGGGGTTCGAGTCCCTGAAGGCCCACCAAAAGTATAATACGTTGTGGCCCGGTAGTTCAGCCGGTTAGAATGCCAGCCTGTCACGCTGGAGGTCGAGGGTTCGAGCCCCTTCCGGGTCGCCAATATGCCTCGGTAGCTCAGTTGGTAGAGCAAGGGACTGAAAATCCCTGTGTCGGTGGTTCAAGTCCACTCTGAGGCACCATTTATATCTCGCTGGTGTAGCTCAATTGGCAGAGCAGCTGATTTGTAATCAGCAGGTTGCGGGTTCGAGTCCCATCACCAGCTCCATTCTCTGTAGCGGAATGGGTATCGCGGGGAATTTTGGCGTTGTACGCGCTCCTTGTGCCGGTGGCGAATGCGCCCCGTATTATCTTCCTTAGTAAAAATAAATTTTATAGTTTTGCGTGCTAACCCCTCCCGGTAGCGGAGGTACAACGCTGCCAGTCGCCCCGCGCCTCAAAAACAATGTGGCCGTCCTTTTTGTCCCTGCCTATCGTCTCAAAATCCATGCCGCTTTCGTAGAGCGCCATCTCAACCGGTTCGCCGGGGCGCGCCTCCGTCGAGTAGCCGATGCGGATATTTTTGATGCGGTGGACGCCGTGGTATTCCATGGGAAACAGATCCAGTATCCAGGCTATGTAGCTGGCGTTATTCATATGGCCGTTTATATCAAGATCGCTATAGCGCGGCGTGCGCTCGCTGAGTTGCGGTTTGCCCGCCTTTTGCGGACGCACCTTGCCGGGTTCCGGCAACGGGGGGGCCTCTTCCGGCGCGGGGGGGAAAGGCAGCAATGCTTTGCCCGGTAAGAGTATGCGGCGGGAAGCAAGTTCCGCCACCACCCAGACCGTGGCGATGTTGGCTATGCGCGCGCCCGCGTCGTCCGACACCGTGATATAGCGCAGGTAGGTGACGCGCCCCGGCGTGCCATACCAGGTTTTTGCGTGAAGCGTATCATATAGCCGGGGGTAGCGCAGCACCTCAAGGTGGGCGCGCGCCAGCATCCACACGCAGCCGCGCGTGCGCATCAAATCATCCCGGCCCATGCCCAACAGCGCGGAATGCGCGCCCGCTATCTCCTGCATCAGCCGGAACGCGGCGTCGGGCCGCCAAAGGCCAAAAGCGTCGGCGTCGTGCGTAAGTATTTGGTAGTCATCTTCAAAATACTGCACTTATTCTTCCTTTCCGCCAAAAAAAGTAGCGGTAAGAAACCCCGCAAGCGCGATCAAAAGCCCCATGGCCCACGCCCATCCCGTAACGCCGCTGAAATTTTGCTGGTAAATTACCACAAAAGGCGCCGCCGCCACAAGCCCTATGACGCCGTAGTACGTGGCATACGGGTAGCGCTTTATAAGCGCGCGAATCAGACGCGCCATAATCATCATGCCCGCGAACACGCCCAAGGCAAAGGGCGCCAAAATCGCCAGTGTATTTAATAGCGCCGGCCAATCGAAGCGCAAAAGCGCCCTGGTGAATGTGTTGACATAACGCAGTATGGGTTCGTAATAGCCCAGCAGCACCATCATCATGGAGCCGGAAACGCCTGGCACAACCATCGTAGCAGCCGCGATAAAGCCAAGCCCCGCCGCGAGAAGCGCGTGCAAAAGCGTGGGCCGCAAAAGCCGTATGCTGTCGGCATTGCTGCTGGCAATGGGCAAAACCACCATAACCGCGAGAGCGACAGCCAATGTAAGCGCGTGGCCCGGCCGGAATTTTTGGCCCTTCACGTTGCGGATCAGCATAGGCAGCGCGCCTAAGATAAGCCCTATAAAAAGAAAGCTGGTGCGCAGCGGGTAAAGCGTGAGCATCCTTTCGATAAAGTAGGCGAACACAAGCACGCCGATCGCCGTGCCTGTCATGTAGGGCAGCAAAAAGAGAGCCTTTTTTTTCGTGCCCTTCGATATGGTCAAAAAATCTATTAACTGGTCGTATATACCTACCGACATGGCGATGGAGCCGCCCGAAACGCCGGGTATCACAACGGAAACGCCAATCAGCATACCCTTTATCACCTTTAATACGAGCCGCGCCGCCTTTTTCATAATCCGCACCTTTTTATGAGTTCGATTATTATAATAAAACATCTTGCCGGGGCATGCAAACAGATTGGGAAAAATTCATAAACAAAGCCGCGAAGCCATAAAGCCGCAAAGCCATAAAGCCGCGAAGCCGCAGGACATATTTCGTACACAATTTTACAAAAAGCCAACGCAATTGTACGACGCTCTCGTCAAATTTATTCGGTATAAATACAATACGGTTAACGAATAATGATACAGGGAGGCTATTTTGATGGATAACCGGCATTGGTATGAAGAACAAAAACAGCAACATTTCGGCGATGCGGATACAAATAAAACGCGCAAAAAGAATGCGGTATCGATGGTTACGCTCGTTGTCTGCATGCTGCTTACCGCCCTTGTAGGCGGCGCTGCGGGCGGCCTTCTCACTTACGGCATAGGGCAAACGCAAGAGCGGCGGGATCTTATGGAGTGGCAGGATGAGTCCGCCGGGGAAGCGCCGGCAAAAACGCCGGCCGTTTCAACCGCGCCGGACGCTTCAACCGAAACGGCCGTGGAGACGATTGTAACGGCGGCGGGGGCGTATACAAAAAGCCAGATCATCGGGATGTCCGCGCCCGCGATCGTGGGTATTGACATTGCCGTAAACGGCGCGTGGTCTTATGGCGGCGGAAGAAGCGAGGTTTTATCCGGCAGCGGCAGCGGCATTATCGTGACAAGCGACGGATATATCGTTACAAACAACCATGTGGTGAGCGGCGCGTCGGAAATAAAGGTGTATTTGAACGACGATGTCGAATACCCCGCCACGCTTATAGGATCGGATGAGCGCACAGATCTTGCCATTATCAAAATTGAAGCCGCCGGCCTTACCCCTGTGGTGATGGGCGATTCCGACTCCCTGGTGGTAGGGGACGACGTGGTAGCGATCGGCAATCCGCTGGGCGAATTGCGCGGCTCTTCCACGAGCGGCATCATAAGCGCGCTTGCGCGCGTAATCAACATCGAGGGCTGGGAGATGACGCTGTTGCAGACGGACGCCGCCATCAATCCCGGCAACTCCGGCGGCGGGCTCTTTAACATGAAGGGGGAACTAATCGGCGTCGTAAACGCCAAAATCGCGTCCACCACAACGGAGGGCCTTGGTTTTGCCATCCCCGTTAACGATTTAAAAGAGGTATTCAGCGATTTGATGGATTTGGGTTACGTGAGCGGGCGCGCCTACCTTGGCGTATACACAAAGGACGTGGCGATAGCAAGCGAAAACCAACAGGGCGCAAACGCGCCGTTTGGCGATTTCTTTGGCTTTGGCGGCATGCAAAATTACGTGGGGCGCGTGCAGATCGCCGATGTGGAAGAGGGCGGCGCCGCAGATAAGGCCGGCATCAAAGCCGGCGATATCGTGCTTGCGGTAAACGATATTGAGATTTCAAGCGCAAATGAGCTGGCGATAAAAATCCGTGAATATAATGCCGGCGATGTGGCAACAATAAAAGTACAGCGGGATGACCAGGAACTGACGTTTGAAGTTACGTTTCAGGAATATATACCCAATCAGTCATAACGCCTGTAGGCGATGACATACCCCCAACCATCCTTAGAAACGGCAAACGCCCGGCTCCCCCCGGGCGTTTGCCGCGCTTTGGCTTCGCGCGCGCGTGGCCATAGCATATTACGTGTTTGTGCCGTGCGTTACCGCGTCAAACGCGCCGTTGCCGGCCAGGCTCACCACAGCCGCGTTCAGTAAGCACAGCGCGGCGCTCTCAAGCGTAAGCGCGCCCGTAAAAAATGTGCCCGCAAGAAGTACGATAAGCGCTATGATGTAGCTGAAAAGCCGCGTGGGTATCTTCGCTATAAACCCCGCGCCCTTTAACAATTGCGTCAATGCGGCTGTAGCCAATACGGCTCCGGCGTATGTCGCCAGCATGGCCCAGGTGAAAAACTCTTTCATTTTACTTTCTCCTTTATTTCTTCTATTTGGTTGTACGCGGTTTTCATATCCCGCTCCATCATGGCTATGCGCTCCACGAGGTTATTGTGCCTTTCCACCTTTTTTTCCAAAATATCGATGCGGAAATTCACAAGCTTATTCGCCTGGCGCACGCCCGCCCACGAGCCGCATAATGTGCCCGCAAGCGATAAGAGCGCCACCACCAACGCGTCGTTCATACGGCATACCCATGCGCCTTTATGAACGCCGCAATGCCCCGTATGGTTTTTTCTCCGCATATGCCGTCTATGGCCCCACAGGGGTAACCCAGGTGGGTAAGCGCCGTTTGCAGCTCTTCTACGGCGCTGCCGCGCATAGGCGGGGAGGTAAGTTTAAGTACCGTAGGCGGGCAGGCGGACGCGGCCTGCCCGTTGGGATCGCCCGCGAATATCGCGGGTCTGCCATAGGCGTTCCAATAAGTTTTGCCGTTGTCCGTGAGCGCGCGTTTGACCACGCCGTCGTCGCGGCCTTTGGCCTCAATTACATGTAGCGCGTCGTCCGCCACGTAGCCTATGTGGGTAGCTTTACCCTTGCCGTTTACGCGAAACACCCAATCGCCGCGCCGCAAGCCGTCGCGGGAGATTTTTGTGCATGTGCCCATCATGCCGTCCGCCGACATGTCGCTTTTATATAGCCCCATGGTGTTTTGCAGCCAGTACATGCCCAACCCCGAGCAATCAAACGCGCGCAATACGTCGCCATAGCCTGCCGCCATCTGCTTTTTCCAATAGGCGATGGCGCGGCCGGCGTTGGTTGCGGATTTTTCGCGGCTCTTTATAAAGCTTTCGGTGATGGCGCAAGCGGCCTGTCCCTGCGCCCCCCACACGTATATGGATCGGTTGTTACATTGTTCCTGCAGATAGCTTATAAATCGGTCTAAACGTGTCATGGTATTTTTACTTGTGCACTCCTTTCCTGCCGCCGCCCGGTTTACCTGCCGCCGCGCCGCCATGCGGCGCGTGTGACAAAACAAGCGTAAACGTATGTGCGTGTTTATCGAAAAGCAATTGTGGGATGCTTCTTTGGGTTTTTGCGGCGTTACGCGCGGGCTTTGCCCTCTTTTATGTAAACCGGGTTCGGGTTTGCGCGTTCTGCTTATGCGGCGTTCTGCGGCGCGGCGCTCATTTCCTGAGGCGGTACATTGTTTTTATCAAGATCTGTTCCCCCTTCCGTTTCAAGAGTATACATACATATGTTTGTATTATGCGGCCATTATACCAAACAAAACATCTATTGTCAACACGTGGCGTGGATTTTTCTTGCCAAGATACACAAAGTGTGATTAAATAGGGGAGAGGTGATGAAATGCTTGGATCAAACTTGAAACGGTTGCGGCGGGAAAAACGATTGACGCAGGATGAACTGGCCAGGCTAACGGGGGTTTCCACGAGCGCCATCAGCATGTATGAGCAGGGCCGCCGCGAGCCGGATTATAAAACACTTGCGGCGCTGGCGGATATATTTCAAGTATCCACAGACCGGCTGCTGGGCAGGGGCGCTGTAACAAATCAGGGCGAAGAGAGTGCAAAGGGTGACCGCCGCGAGCCCCCGGACGACGCTCTTGCGGAAGAATTTGTGCTGCTGTGCCGCGAAGCCGGCTACCTGCCGCCGGAAGAACGGCAGGAGCTTTTGGAAGATTACCGGCGCACGCTGGGGCTGTTTTTGCGCACAGTAAAAAGCCGGCGGGACGAGGGAGGCGCGCAATAGATGCCGCCTGATTTTCAAAGGGCCGCCCAATGCGCCGCCGGCGCGTTGATGGCGCTAAAAAACGACGCCTTCCCCATTACGCCGGGGGATATCAGGCGTTTGTGCCCGCAGGTGTACGCGTTTGAGGAATACGGGGCCATTACCCGCCTGCCGGTAGAGAAGCTTACAAGGGGCGGCAAACTGCCGGGCGCCACCATACGCGCGCAGGGTGGCGATATCGTGATACTGTATGACGCCGCCGCCGAGCCGCCGCGATTGCTGTATACGCTGGCGCACGAATTGGGGCATGTGCTGCTGGGGCATACGCGGGATGAGGACAGGCAGGAGGTGGAGGCGCATTTTTTTGCGGCCCATTTTTTGATGCCCGACGAACTCATACTGCGGCTGACGGACGCGGGGCTGCCGTTGAGCGCGCATTTGCTCACAGGGGTGTTCGGGGTATCCGCCGCCGCCGCGTGCAAAAAAATCCACACGCTGCAAACATACGGCTACAGGCGCATGCCGCAGGCATGGGCGGCGCGCTTTGAAGCTTTTATCGCCGCAGCGGTAAAAAAGAGGATGGGCGCTTACGCCCTGTGCGATTTTTGCGGCAAACCATTTGGCGGCTGCGGGACCAATATATGCGGCGCGTGCTTTAAAGAGCGCACGGGAAGAGAGCGCGCAACGTGATACATGAACCGCGCTGCCCGTACTTTCTGTAAGCGCGGCAAAATCTTAGCAACTCATCACATTTCAAACCGCGCCCGCATATACTGTATGGCGCCTTGGCGTATTATGCTTTAGGACGGCTATATGGAGATACATCTCAGGCGGCGGGCAAAAATCAGACGCGTCATCATCATCGGCGGCGGCGCGCTTGCGGCGCTCCTGGTCGCGTACTTTGCGCTTAATGCCATCGTGCGGCCGGGCATGATTGCATACGCAAGCGTGCGGGTGGACGCGCTCGCCACCGACGCCATCTACGCGTCCATGGGCAAACTGATGGCTGCGGAAAACGACGGGGAACCATATGTAAGCGTATTGCAATCGGAAAAGCAGGTTTATTATATTGAGATGAACAACCGCGCGCTTAACCGGCTTGCGGCGAATATGGCAAGCGAGGTGCAAACGTATATCAACGGGCTTGGCGCGCAGGGTATCGATATCCCCCTGGGTACGGCAAGCGGCATTCCCATGCTGGCGGGCAGGGGGCCCAATATCCGCATGAAATTTGCCATGGAGGGTACGGCCGAAATTGGGTACTCGTCGGAATTCCATTCCGCCGGCATCAATCAAACGCTGCACCGGGTGCATATGGTGGCGCGCACGAATATCGCGTTTGTGTTGCCGGGGTATGCCGGCGTGATCACGACAAGGGGGGATATGACCGTGGCTGAGCATGTGATCGTGGGCGAGGTGCCCGATGGGTACGTGAACGGCAGTATGGACGGCATACTGAATTTAACGCCTGGCAATTGATTTTCCAAACACGCCCTAACCTTTTTATAAAACTGTTTTATAAAACTGGATACAAAATATTGTGAAATCCTTTCATCTGGCATACTATATATATGTATACCAATCAGGGGGAGGATATTATGGCCAAAGCATCCAAAAAGAAACTGGGCGAACGGCGCAGGTTGATTGTGGCCGTCGCGCTGATAGCGGCTGTGCTGTTCAGTATCAATTACGCCATGGGCGACCCCGCCGGCGTATTGCCGGATCCGGTTGAACCTGCGGGCGCGCGGGCGGAGGATACGGCGCGGGCGGCGGATACGGCGCGGCCGGCGGCAGAGTCGCCGGGCGAAAACGACGCGCGGTCTTTCGGCCGGGTGCACATGTATGTGCTGGATGTGGGGCAGGGCGACAGCATATTTCTAACGGGCCCGTCGGGTAAAACCATGCTGGTAGACGCCGGCACGGACGGCATGTATGCGCGTATAGACAGCTTTTTAAAGGCGCGCAACGTCAAAAAGCTGGATGTTGTGATTGCCACCCACCCGCATGCCGATCACATTGGCGGTATGCGCAAAGTGGTGGAAAATTACGAAATCGGCGCGTATTATATGCCCGACGCCGTTACGACATCCCAAACGTTTGAAAAGCTGCTGGATGCGCTCGATAAACGCGATGTAGACGTGGTGCGGGCCGTGGCGGGGCCGGATAGCTTTATACCCTGGGACGACGGCGTGGAAGTGCGCATACTTTCGCCGTTTGAAAACAGCGATCTTTCCGACCTGAATAACGCGAGCGTTATCTGCCGTGTGAAGGTTGGCGAAACCGCCGTTATGCTCACGGGCGACGCGGAAGCCGCAGCCGAGCTCTTCGCGCTTGGCGAACTCCCGGCGAGCTATTTCAGGGCGCAGGTGCTCAAATCCGGGCATCATGGATCGCGGTCGTCGTCGAGCGCGGCCTTTTTGGATGCCGTAAAGCCCGAGATCGCCATCGCGAGCCTGGGGGACGACAATACCTACGGCCACCCGCATGAAGAAACCGTCAATATATACGCCGAGCTGGGCATTGCGTTTTACCGCACCGATCTTGACGGCATTGTGCATGTCCTGATCGACGGCGCCAATGTTGAGGTAAACACCGAAAAGCAAAGGGACGCATAAGCTATGCCGGGCGGTTCTTTTACGCTTTTTCCGCGACCTCCCTTTGCAGCTTTTGCGTAAACGCCTCAAGCTTCATGGCGCCAATATCGCCTTCCTTGCGCGAGCGCACGGCCACGACGCCGCCCTCAATCTCCTTATCGCCGATAACGAGCATATACGGCACCTTTTGCAGTTGCGCCTCGCGTATTTTAAAGCCCACTTTTTCGTTGCGGGTATCCGCTTCGGCGCGTAATCCGGCGTCGGTGAGCGCCCGGCATACGTCCTGCGCGCGCTCGTCGGCACGGTCGGTTATGGTAAGCACCTTTACCTGCAAAGGCGCCAGCCACGCCGGGAAAGCGCCGGCATAATGCTCGATCAATATGCCTATAAAACGCTCCATGGAGCCAAGGGTGGTTGTGTGTATCATCACGGGGCGGTGCTTTTCGTTGTCGGCGCCCACGTAGTTGATATCAAAGCGGCCGGGCATTTGAAAATCCAGCTGTATGGTGCCGCACTGCCAGGAGCGGCCGATGGCGTCCTCCAGGTGAAAGTCGATCTTGGGGCCGTAAAACGCGCCGTCGCCCTCGTTCACGCGGTAGGGCAATCCGGCGTCGGTGAGCGCCTGCCTGAGCGCCTCGGTGGCGCTATCCCATTGCTCTTTGGTGCCCATGCTGTTTTCCGGCCGGGTTGAAAGCTCTACCCGGTACTTAAAGTTAAATACGCTGTAAACGGCCTTGCATTTGTTGATCACGCCCAAAAGCTCGGCGTTGATCTGCGCGGGCGTCATGAATATATGCGCGTCGTCCTGCGTGAAGCAGCGCACGCGCATCAGCCCGTGCAGCGCGCCGCTAAGCTCGTGTCTGTGCACAAGGCCCATTTCACCAAAGCGCTCGGGCAAATCGCGGTAGGAATAGATGCGGCGCTTGTAGCTCAATATGGCGCCGGGGCAGTTCATGGGCTTTACGGCATAATCCTCGCCGTCTATTTGGGTAAAGTACATGTTGTTCTTGTAATGATCCCAATGGCCGGATTGTATCCACAGCGCGCGGTTGAGTATCATAGGCGTGCGCAGCTCTTTATAGCCGCGCGACAGGTGTACTTCGCGCCAATAGTTTTCGATCTGGCTTCTGATTATCATGCCGTTGGGGTAAAAGAAGGGGAATCCCGGGCCTTCTTCATGGATATCGAATATATCTAGCTCGCGCCCAAGCCTGCGGTGGTCGCGCTTTTTGGCCTCCTCCATGCGGAAGAGATATTCGTCGAGGTCGGCCTTCTTTTCAAACGCCGTGCCGTATATACGCTGCAGCATTTTGTTCTTTTCATCCCCGCGCCAATACGCGCCGGCAAGGCTAAGCAGCTTCATGTTTTTTACACGGCCGGTGCTTTGCGTATGCGGGCCCGCGCAAAGGTCGCAAAACTCTCCCTGCTTATAAAAACTGATAACGCCGTCTGACGGCAAGGCCTCGATGAGTTCCGCCTTGTAGGGCTCGTTTTGGTCCCTCACGTAGGCGAGGGCCTCTTCGCGCGTCAGCTCAAAGCGCGAAAGCGGCAGATCTTCCCGCGATATATTCGCCATTTCGGCTTCTATCCTGGTCAGATCATCGGGCGTGAAGGGTTCGGATCTATCAAAGTCGTAATAAAAGCCGTTTTCAATGGCGGGGCCTATGGCAAGCGCCGTTTCGGGGTAGAGCCGCTTTACCGCCTGCGCCAGTATATGAGACGCCGTGTGCCTGTAGCCCCAGCGTCCGCCCTCGTCCGCCCAGCTTAAGAGCTTGAGCGTATGGTCGCCCGAGATAGGCAAAAACGCGTCGGCGTTTTTGCCATCCAGCTCGCACGTGAGGGTGGATTTAAACAGGCGCGGGCTTAAATCCGCCGCGATTTCAAGCGCGGTCATGCCGTCTTTCATAATTTTTACGCTGCCGTCGGGGAATGTGATCCGCATATGTATCTCTCCTTAAAGTATGAATTTTGAAAGAGTATGAAAATAAAAACGTCCCTTGCTAAAGCAAGGGACGGGATAAACATACCCGCGGTTCCACCCTTATTGTAAAAACCACTCGTGCGGCGGATAAAGGCGCCACCCATACATGGTCGGCCGGTTGGTACCGTTAAAACGGCAATGCGTGCGCTTTTCAGCAGGGGGCGCACATCTCTTTTGTATTGCGGGGGTTCTAACGAAATCCGGCGTCTTCCCGTGTACCGCTTAAGTATATATGCTGAAAAACCATAAGTCAATGCAAAAACCGCACGCGCCCTTGAAACACGTTTTTAAGCGTTTCGGCGAGTTCGCCGTCAGGTTTACCCGATAAATCGTACACCGTAAGCCGCTCGGGCGCAAGATCCATCAGCACGCCCACAAGCTTGTCGGGGTCGCAGTATGCGTAATCGACGCGGGCGTCGCTGTCGTCCGTCAGCGTGCAGGAGCCGTCGGGGTTCAACAGCAGAGAAATCTCGCGCACGCGCGCGGGCTTCATATCCACAAACGCGCGCAATACGCCCATGAGTTCCACATATTCCTTTTCCAGCAGCAGTTCTTCCATGGCGCTTTGCACGCATAATTTCCATGCGCTCATCATTTCAGGCATGCGAAAACGCATATAGCCCGAAAGGTGCAGCGCGTCCTCGTTCGCGAGATACGCGGCGAGCTTACGGCGCACCGTGCCTAGCCTTTCCGACTTTTTGGCGCAGTGGATGCTGTTGGCAAGCACCTCCTGCTTTTCCGCGACACTAAGCGGCAGTTTATCCGCCATATAAGCGAGCTCAAACCGGCTCAAATCGCGCAGCAGCAGCAACGAGAGCGCGCCCGTTAGTTCCTGCATGGCGTCGTCTCCCACAATCTCCACCTCAACCCCGCCCGCAGAGGGCGTCAGCGCGTATTCCCTCGCAGTTTGCCCAAGTCTGCGCTCCAAAAGGCGCAGCGCGTCAATATCATATTCTCCCGTATCGATACGGCGTTTTAACATGAGCGTAACTCTCCTCGTCTCCCCGGATAAAAACCGGCCGGCGCCGCAACCCCGGCATACCCCATACTATGCGGCGGCGGCGGCAAACGACATACGCTTCTTTTCATTCCGCGGCGCATAACGCCGGCCGTCATGGCGGCTTGCCTCTAGTATGGCGCGGTTTTCCGAAAATTTATTTTGGTAAATGTTAGGGCGCGTAAAGGCGCCGCCGTTTTCCTCCTGCAATACAATGACGGCGATGGGAGAGGCGGGAAGCCGCGTCCTTTGCCGTCTTGTTGCTACGGTACGCCGGTGGTTTTTGGTTCAAAACCGTTGTTACCGCAATCAAGCGAAACTATTTTTGGTTATCCGAAAAGTCCCCCTTGTATTTGAGGCTTTGACATGGCATAAATAAGTAAGGCGGTTTGGTTCAAAAAAACGAAATCCAATTTTCCGGACACATCTGGAGAAACCGGAGAAATCACAGAGAACGCTGCTTGAGCGGCGAATCACCGCTTTGAAGATTGCTCTGTCACTAATTGAAAAGGAACAAAAACCATGAACAGCAAAGGTGCAATGAAAAATCTGAATGACACATCATATTTGCTTGCGTTTTTCACAACAGTCTGGGCGATATTTATGATTGTGTGGCTGATACTGCGCTCGCCGCTGCCGCTGCCCCTGGGAATTGCCGTTACAGCATGTTTCATCGCTCTCTCAATTCATATCTATCTCGGCGCGATAGCGGGATACAAAGCGTTGAAGTCAGTTCCCGATGATATCGACGGCAATAAGGACAAGAAGAAATCAAAGCAATGGACCGTCATTTTTATAATTCAAGGCGCGGCAATGGCGCTGTCCGGCGCACTTCTCGGAAGTTTCAGACTATACGAATACATCGTGCCTGTCATGCTCTTTATCGTGGGTCTGCATTACATACCCGTCAGCGTGTTGTATCACACAAAAATCCAAATCTATGTTGCTGTTCCAACTGTAGTTTTGGCTGTTCTCGGCTTCTTTTCATTGATTTCCGGCGTATTCGCTGAATACGCCGCCGGAATTTGCTCATGCGGCGGTGCAGTTGGCTGTGCCATTCTCGGTCTTTGGGCGACTAAGACTGTAAAGGCATATACAATGCGGTACGGCGATGGCGCGAAACCGGATCAACAGACGGGCCTGTAGAATACTTCACCAACCTCGGTTTTCGGGAAAATACAGAATGTATCGATCAGGTAAAAAGCAAGGTAAAACGCGGCGTTACGCGTGCTCCTCAGGACATGGTAAGCGGTCAGGCGCCGCTTGGACATCCGCGTATCTATACCCTCCAAAGACAGTAAAAGGGCGGTTTACCGCCCCTGCAAGAAATTTTGTTTACTTTGCCAAATTCAATTCCTGCTTTAGTGCCGCTTGCAGCACTGCCGACACATTGATCCCGGCCTTTTCAGCTTCCACGTTAAGCCATGATGGGAGTGATACATTTCGCCTTACTGTGCGCGTATCGTTTGCTCTGCGGTATTCATCAAAATCTATATCCACCATAGATATAATTTCTCCCGGCTCATGCTTAATTTGATCCGCCTGTGACGGCTGCGGCACATCTTTTTTACCGTCCTGCATATCAATTCCCATAAGCCCTATTGCGTCACGGGCCATTTCAATGGCTTCCGCCAAGCTGTCACCCTGCGTATTTATTTCCATATCGGGAACATACGCCATATAGCCATCATCAAGCCTTGTAAACACCACGGGATAAGCTGCTTTCACTTTTATTTCCTCCTTTTCAAGTTATATCTATTTTCGCGGGCATGGGGGCTTATTGCAGCCCCCGCCTCTTGATAATCGCTTTTGCCACGCTTTCTTTGATTTCGCTTTGTCGGGATACCGCCTCGCAATCCTTTCCGTCTGTGTAAATATCGTGGCTCCCGCCGTATCTCTTTAGCCGCCAACCGTTCCTTTCAAATCTTTTTATCAAATCCCGGCGTTTCATATTGTGCCCTGCTTATGTTCTTGTTATACACATCTATTGTGTATATGTCAAGCGTTCTGCAAAAATAAATACACATTTTTTACACAAAAAAGCAGAGCGCGCGCCCTGCCGTGTTGCTCTATTCTTCGCCTATCAGCCATTCGGCAGGCACGCCCAGCGCGCCGGGCTGCGGCCTGCCCGTATCCATATCCGCGAATACAACGGGCTTTATTATGCGGATGTTCGCAGTAAAAATATTTTGCCACTTGACACGCGGCGGGAAAAACGGCTACTCTAACAAAGTGGGCTTGCCACTTTTTTGAGACCCTGAAAGCGTTCATGCTATTTTGACGGCGCAAACGTATATTTATGCGGATAAGCTCAACGGAAAGGATTGGAAACCATGCGGATCAGGAAAAACATTACGGTATTTACGGCGGCGGCGTTGACCCTGCTTTTGGCGGGGTGCGCTGCGGGAGAGGGCGCGATCGCGGCGCCAACGCCAACACCGGCGCCCGTGCCCCAGCGGCCTGACGGCGGCCCCACGTCCGCGCCCGGCGCGCGGGATGATGAGGGGAAAACCGCTATCGCCGAAATCACCATGCAAAACGGCGGCGTGATCAAGCTTTTGCTCAACTACGACGCGGCCCCCAGAGCGGTGGAAAACTTTATAAAGCTTGCGAACGAAGGCTATTATGACGGGTTGAACTTTCACCGTATAGACCCGGCTTTCATGATACAGGGCGGCTGCCCGGAGGGTACCGGCAGAGGGGGCCCCGGCTATGGCATTACCGGCGAGTTTGCGATCAACGGGTGGGATAACCCCATCAGCCATACGCGCGGCGTGATCAGCATGGCGCGCGCGCAGGATTATAATTCTGCCGGCAGCCAGTTTTTCATCGTCGTGCAGGACAGCACATTTCTGGATGGCAGTTACGCGGCGTTCGGCCACGTGACGGAGGGCATGGATGTTGTGGATCGCGTGGCCGGCGCCGCGCGCAACGGCGAAACCCCGCTGGAACCCGAAGTGATGGAAAGTGTCCGCATTATAGAAAACGAACCATAAGCCTGTGGGATGAAACGAAACGCCGCGCGGTTGGCGGCGTTTCGTTATATAAAAAGGACGAGGAAACAAAAGAGCATGTTGCATAACATTGAAACCGTTTTCCATAGTATTGTGCAATACGGCATTCTGTTGCTGGAAGGCATCGGCGTGGCGCTGGTGCTCTATACGGCGATAAAATCGGTGGCGGGGCTTTTTCGGCGCGACCCGCATGTGCCGAAAAAACTGGCGCAGGGCATTATGCTGGCCTTACAGTTTAAGCTGGGGGGCGAAGTTTTAAAAACGCTTATCGTAAACGAGTGGAGCGAGCTCGCCCTGTTGGGCGCCATCATGCTGCTGCGGGCGGGGATGATGGCGTTGAGTCACTGGGAAATAAGCATCGAAGAGCTGCGTCTCACGAAGGACAAACTTAGG
>JAISXK010000119.1 GCA_031270585.1 Clostridiales bacterium
GCTGTGACGAGCGGCATCGTATATGGCCGCATCTGCGGGAAGAACGCGGCAGGGTATGCGCTGGCGCAATAAAATAATTGGCCATTTATCAATGGGCAGTTTACCCATGAACGAAATGACAAAACCCGTCACCACAGCGTGGCGGGTTTTGTTTACTCTGGTTTTTTATCCGGTGATATCGTATGGGGTGGCGCGCTAAGAAAGCCCGCCCTTATACCGCATCAGGTTACATGCGTCCTCCCTTTCCAACCCACGCTCGCCCGAAAGGCTCTCTATATGGTGGATAAGCTCGTGGTGCAGCACATGCTTCAAGGCATCCTTAAAGTGCCTTTCGCCCAAGCCGCCCGCCGTTTTAAGCAGCGAGCCGTAATAGATGAGGATATAGCGCCCCAGTCCGTTAGGCTCAAAGTGGTATTCCCCCTGTATGTACAGCTCCCCGTCTTTCCCTTGGGGATGCGGCTTTGCTTCGGGCAACAGCAATACGCCGCCGTTAAGCTTTTTTAACACCGGAGGCGGTATATCATCCAATGCCTGCCGCAACGTCAGGCGCGCTTCTTCCAACGAAAGCATATATCCAGTATAACGCCTTCGCGCATGAGCCCGCAAGCGGGTAGGGCGCGGTTTTCTCACGCGGTTTTCTCATACGCATCGTGGCTTTTGGCGCTTGCGGTGTAAATGCTTTTGCGGTATGCTGTTTAAGCGCCGTAAATCCGTTATAATTGGGAATAAGGCTATAACGCTATAACGCAAAGAAGGAGAACCCTCATGCTCAAAACAAAGATCATATGCACACTTGGCCCTGCGGTAGATGATAAAGCAACCATGAGGGAACTGATTCAAAGCGGCTTGGACGTGGCGCGCATGAATTTTTCCCACGGCTCGCATCAGGAGCATCTGGAGCGGCTAAAGCAGTTTCGCGGACTGTGCCGCGCGCTTAACCAGCACATACCCATCCTGTTGGATACCAAAGGCCCCGAAATACGCTTGGGCGATTTTCGCGAGCCGGTTACGCTGACGGATGGACAGGCATATACGCTCACAACGGCGGATACCGTTTGCGGCAATAAATACGCGCAGGTATCCTATAAAGATCTGCCTGCGGATGTAAAGCCCGGGAACCATATATTGATCGACGACGGCCTGATCGAGATGAAAGTGGTACGCGTGGCCGGGAACGAAATACGCTGTACCGTAATAAACGGCGGCGAGGTCAGCAGCCACAAAAGCGTAAACGTACCCGGCGTATCGCTGCGGCTGCCCGCGCTGACCGATCAGGACAGGGACGACATACTCTTCGCCATAGAAAACCGATACGACTATATCGCCGTATCCTTTGTGCGCAAGCGCGAGGATATCACCGAAATCATCCGATTTTTAAACGAGCATGACGGCGGCGATATTAGCCTGATTGCCAAGATAGAAAGCCGGGAGGGTGTGGATAACCTGAACGACATCATCAAAGTATCCGACGGCATTATGGTGGCCCGCGGCGATCTTGGCGTGGAAATACCCATGGAAGACCTGCCCATGATGCAAAAGGATATGATCCGGCGCTGCTACAGCGCCGGCAAACCTGTGATCACCGCCACCCAGATGCTGGACAGCATGATACGAAACCCGCGCCCCACGCGCGCCGAAGCCACGGATGTGGCCAACGCCATATTGGACGGCACAAGCGCCATCATGCTGTCCGGCGAAACGGCATCCGGCAAATACCCGGTAGATTCTTTAAAGACCATGTGCCGTATAGCCGCCGCTACCGAAAGCTCCATCGATTACTGGAGGCGCTTTACGAAGTTTGAAATGCACGATACCGGCAGTATCACGCAGGCCATCAGCCACGCCACATGCACCACCGCCATGGATACCAATGCCGCTGCCATTGTGGCGGTTACCACAAGCGGCATCACGGCGCAGCGCATATCGAGCTTTCGGCCTGCGTGCCCCATTGTGGCCGCCACCACCAACAAGCGCGTGTTTTACCGGCTCAGACTTAATTGGGGTGTGCTGCCGGTGCTGGCGGATGTGGTGAACAACACCGATGAGCTTTTCGATGTGGCGATCGGCGCCGCGCAGAACGCCGGCGTCGCTGCGGATGGGGATATCATTGTAATTACGGCCGGCGTGCCCGTTGGCATGAGCGGCACCACCAACATGCTCAAGGTGCAGATGGTGGGCAATGTGCTTTGCCGCGGCAACGGGTTGGGCGCCGGCATGGCCACGGGCACCGTTTGCATTTGGGACAGCGCGCATAAAAGCGCCTTTGCCCGCGGTTGCATACTGGTAATCGGCGAGATCACCGATGAAACGCTGCCCATGATTCGCCAAGCAAACGCCGTGGTATTGAGCGGCGAAGATAAAGAGGGTAAGGCCGCCACGCTGCAAAAGGCGCTTGAAATACCCGTTCTTACCGATGCCGACGGCGCTATGTCGGTATTGACCAACGGCACCTTTGTGCATGTGGACGCGAAAAGTGGCACGGTAAAATGCGTGGTGTGATTTTTGAACAGATCCTGAAAATTGCCTGGAGGGGAATATCGATATGCATCCTGCTATTCGTATGGCCACATTGGACGACGCCGCAGCCTTACTGAAAATCTACAAACCCTACGTGGAGAACACCGCGCTGACATTTGAGTGCGAGGCGCCGGCTTTAGTTGAGTTTGCTGGGCGCATACGCGACATATCCGCCACATACCCCTACCTTGTTTGCGAAATCAGTGAAGAGATTATAGGCTATGCATATGCGCACAGGCATAAAGAGCGCGCGGCTTACCAGTGGAACGCAGAATTATCCGTATACATCGCGCCGGCTTTTCATCGGCGGCGCATAGGTGCGGCCCTTTATGGCTGTCTGCTGGATATATTAAGATTGCAGCGTGTGCAAAACGTATACGGGGTGGTAAGCGTGCCCAACCCCGCAAGCGAAACGCTGCATGTAGCATGCGGCTTTACCAAAGAGGGCGTATATAAGGAAACCGGCTATAAGTTTGGCGCCTGGCGCGATATCGTCACGTATATCAACCGCATTGGCAATCATGAAAACAACCCGCCGGGCGTAATACCCATAACGAAAATACATCCGCATGAAATCAGTGCAATTACGCAAAAATACACAGTTATGATCAAGCCGTAACGCCGCTTGCGGCCATAAAGCAACAGGCAGTGTTTTGAGGACTTGACGCTGCTTTTGCCTTTTGCTAGAGCATGTTAACGTAAGCAAGAAAAAGCACGATAAAAAAGTATGGAATTAACAAAAGCGGCATATAGCCTATTCGAGCATCTGATGCCAAAGCCAAGAGGAAGTCTAACGATAAGCCACTACGACGCGTTGCGTGCAATCCTGTATGTTGCTGAAAATGGCTGTAAATGGAGGAAACTGCCAAGAGAGTACGGCAATTGGCATACGGTCTACACACGCATGATGCGTTGGTGTAAAAATGGGGTCTTGGCGAAAGTGTTTGCAGCCTTGCGGCAGGAAGGCGTTATGCAAATCCATGTCAAAGTTGTTTCGTTGGATAGCACGAGTATCAAGGTGCATCCCGATAAAACCGGCGCACTGAAAAAACGGAGTTCAGTCCATCGGAAAATCCCGGGGGGATGGAATACCAAACTTCATCTGGTTGCCGCAGATGATCGGACAGCCGTGAGCTTTATGCTCTCCCGTGGTGAATGCCACGACGCACCCCAGAGCCGATCCCTGCTTGAAAGTATCGGATCGGTGGAACAACCCTGTTTTCTATTGATGGATCGAGCTTATGAAGATAATCAAACGCGAGAAATGGCTGCTTCTCTGGGCTATAAACCTGTTGTTCCGCCGAAGCGGAACCGTATAGACACTTGGGACTATGATGCTGCGCTATACAAGTGCCGAAACGAAGTCGAAAGGCTATTCCGCAAGCTTAAAGGCTTCCGTAGAGTTTTTACGCGTTATGATAAGCTCGACGTCATTTTCCTTGGCTTCGTTACCCTTGCCCTTGTT
>JAISXK010000019.1 GCA_031270585.1 Clostridiales bacterium
GCTCTTGACATTCGCGCCAAAGCCCAGTTGCTTTTCTCCGGTGCGCTTTTTGATGATGCTGTCAATACCCGCAAACGCGCCGCCGCATATAAACAGGATATTGGTGGTATCGATCTGTATAAACTCCTGATGCGGGTGTTTGCGTCCGCCCTGGGGCGGCACGCTGGCCGTGGTGCCCTCAAGTATCTTCAAAAGCGCCTGCTGCACGCCCTCGCCGGAAACATCCCTCGTGATGGAGGGGTTCTCGCTTTTGCGGGCGATCTTGTCGATTTCATCGATATAGATGATGCCCTTTTCGGCGCGCTCCACGTCGTAATCGGCCGCCTGTATGAGCTTCAGGAGTATATTTTCAACATCCTCGCCCACATAGCCCGCCTCGGTGAGCGATGTGGCGTCCGCCATGGCAAAGGGCACGTTCAGTATCCTTGCCAGCGTTTGCGCCAATATGGTTTTGCCGCACCCGGTTGGCCCCAGCATGATGATGTTGCTCTTTTGCAGTTCCACATCATCCTTCACCACACCGGCACCAATACGTTTATAGTGGTTATATACGGCTACCGACAGCACCTTTTTCGCGCCGCCTTGCCCCACCACATAATCGTTGAGCGTGGCCATGATCTCTCGCGGTTTTGGAACCTCGGCCAAATCAACCGGCCGGCTTATGGTATCCTCTTCGATTATTTCGCGGCAAAGCTCCACGCACTCATTGCATATATATACGCCCGGACCCGCGATAACCCGATGTACATCTTCCTGGCTTTTGCCGCAGAACGTGCATTTGACCGGGCCTTTATCATCATATTTTGGCATAGTTCACCTCTAAAAATTACCTCCTGGGCGGTATGATTTCATCAATCAGGCCATAAGAAAGCGCCTGATCCGCCGTCATAAAATGATCCCTTTCCGTATCGATCTCCACCCGCTCCAACGGCTGGCCGGTCTTCTCCGCCAGTATACGGTTTAACGTCGCCTTTGTTGCAAGCATGCGGTCAACCTGGATTTTTACATCCGTGGTTTGGCCGCGCGCGCCGCCGCTGGGCTGGTGTATCATGATTTCCGCGTTGGGCAAGGCTTTGCGTTTGCCTTTGGCCCCCGCAGCAAGCAAAACCGCGCCCATGGACGCCGCCATGCCGATACAGATTGTGGATACGTCGCTTTTAATATACTGCATGGTATCATAAATCGCCAATCCCGCCGTTACGGATCCGCCGGGACTGTTGACATAGAGGCTGATATCCTTGTCGGGATCCTCGCTCTCTAAAAACAGCAACTGCGCGACGACCACATTCGCCTCGTCGTCGGTCACCTCTCCGCCAAGAAATACGATCCTATCCTTCAGAAGCCTGGAGTATATATCGTAAGATCGCTCGCCGCGATTGGTCTGTTCAACAACCATCGGTATTAAACTCATTGTGTGCCCTCCTGTAAATGAAGTATACTTTATAATATCGTCATTAACCCGTCATTGCAATCGCGCGGGAAACAAATATTTATAATTAAACGGCATTGTTTACGATTTTTTCCTCTTTGGGTTTCGCGTCCTTTTCGGGCGCGGCTTCGCGGGCCGCCATAGCATCCTCTTTTGGCGCGGCGTCCTCCTTGGGCTCGTCTATCCATTTGGCGTTTTCCAGCAAAAAGTCTATAGCCTTTTGCGTGGTGACGCGGTCTTTAAAATACTCCCTGTCGTCGCCGTGTTCCTCTTTAAACGCGTCAAGGCTCTCCCCTTTGCTCTTTGCGTATTCTTCGATCTCACGGTCGGTTTCTTCCTCCGTAGCTTCAAGGCCTTCGGCCTTTACTATCGCTTCGAGCACCAAAGATATGCGCACGCGCTTTTGCGCTTCATCCCTGTATTTTTCGCGTATGTCCTGTACGCTGGAGCCCGTATAACGGCTGTAATTCTCCATGCTGATGCCCGACATGGAAAGGCGGTATGCCATATTCCGCAGGAGTATATCCATCTGGCGGGATACCATGGCCTCGGGCACGTCAAAAATGGCGTTACCGGTCGCGATGGCAATGGCCTCTTCCTCCATCTCGTTTTTTGCCATGTCGCCGGCGTGGCGCTGCAGCGTTACGCGCTTATCGTTTTTAAGTTCTTCAAGCGTATCAAACTCTGAGATATCCTTGGCAAACTCATCGTCAAGCTCGGGCAGTTCCTTTACCTGCACGCCGTTTATCTTCACGGCAAACACGGCGGCCTTGCCCCTTAAATCCTCCGCATGGTACTCTTCGGGGAAGTTTACGCTGATATCCTTCTCTTCACCCTTTTGCATGCCTATCAGTTGCTCTTCAAAGCCCGGCATGAATGTGTTGGAGCCAATCTCAAGCTCCTGCTCTTTGGCCGTGCCGCCGTCGAACTGCACGCCGTCTATACTGCCGGAATAATCCAACAGCACGCGGTCGCCGTTTTCAACAGGGCGATCCATCTCCACATAGCGGGCTATCTTCTCACGCTCCTGCTCGATCAGCCGGTCCACCTCGGCATCCTCAACAGTATACGTCCTGCGTACAACTTCTATACCCTTGTATTTTCCAAGGACCACCTCGGGTTTTACGCCGAATTCCGCGCTAAAGATCACGCCTTCGCCGGCGCCAATCTTCTCGATATCGATACTTGGCCGTTCTATCGGCTCAAGCTTGCATTCATCGATCGCCGCGTTGTACGCCTCGCCATAAACAAGCTCAAAGGCGTCTTCATACAACACGCCTTCCCCATACATGGTTTCAATCATCTTTTTTGGCGCCTTGCCTTTTCTAAAACCGGGAACATTGTATTTCGACCTTGTTTTGATATACGCGTTTTGCAGCGCTTCGTCGAATGACGCAGCGTTTATTTCCACCGTCATTTTTATTTTATTGTTCTCAAGCTTTTCAAAGGTTGCCATCGTAATCCTCCCGCGCGGCGCGCGCCATTTTTCTCACAATTCTAAATTTATCAATATCCGAACTATATTAGCATAAACATGTGAATATTGCAACCGAACCTGCCCGCGTGCTATAATAGCCGCAAGGCGGCCGGTATACGCATGATTTTATGCGGGTGCTCGTTTTTCGCCTTTCAGGCGAGGGGCATATCGCGTTCGTATACCATGGCGGCGGAACTTCCGCAGGTATAGTGAACCGTTCACCATAAAACCCTACTAAAACTTGCTTTTTTAGCTTCACCCATCGGCAGGAGGTTACACGTATGGATTTACCAAGCGACATTACCCGCCGTGTGCTGCTGTTTGATGGTGATACCTGTTCCCTGTTACAAGAATCCGGCCTCGTTTTAGAAGGTGAATGCAGCGAATTGCTTAACATCATCCGCCCGATGGATGTGCTGGATCTGCACGAAAGCTACCTCGACGCGGGCGCGGATATACTCACCGCCAATACCTTTGGCGCAAATACATTCCGTTTGGCGCAATACGGCCTTACCCGCAAAATGGAAGAACTGGTGCAAAGCGGCATCGCGCTTTGCCGCGAAGCGGGCGGCAACCGGTCGCGCGGCATATATGTGGCGGCAAGCGTCGGGCCCACCGGGGAAGAGTATACGCACGATATCACAACGCCGGCCTTGATCTATAAGGCGTTTTTCTCGCAATGCGCCGCCGCTTCCGCAGCGGGCGCCGATCTCATCTATATCAATACCATGAGCGACCTGTGCGAGGCGCGCTTGGCCATACTCGCCGCGCGCGCGGCGACAAAGTTGCCCATACTGGTAAGCTTTGTGCTGGAAGGCGACGGCCATACGCCGGCCCATAACCCGCCGGATGTGCTTTCGCTTACCTGCGCGAAGCTTGGCGCCGCCATGGCGGGGCTTAACTGCGGCTACGGGCCGCTTGAACTGCTGCCGGGTTACCGCGCGCTGAAGCAATTGGGCGCGCCGCCCTGTTTTATACGCCCTGACGCGGGCGACCTGCGTAAAAGCGAAACCCCGCTCACGCCGGATGAGATGGCGCGCGCCATGCTGCCCTATCTGATGGCCGGCGCCGCCGCCATAGGCGGTTGCTGCAAAGCTTCGCCCGCGCATATACGGGCGATGCGCGGGCTGATAGGGCAATTTTCGGGTTCGCGCGCGCCAACGCTTTCGGATAACACTTCCATAGTCGCCGGCGGCTCTATATGCGCGCCCGGTTGCGCGCTGCCGCTTGCCTCGCTGGAACCTTACACAACCGTAGAACTGCCCGGCCAAAGCGTTGAAACCGCCGCCGCGACTATTGCCGCCGCCGCGCGGCCCGGGCGGGCGCTGCATATCGACTTTGGGGATTGGGGCGCCGAAGCCATAGACGCGCTGTTGTTTTTCAGTCTGCCGCGCGTTACGCAAACGCCGCTGGCCTTTCACGTGCACAATGCCAGGCAGGCCAACGCCGCGTTGCTGGCCTACCCCGGCATTGCCGCCATATACGCCCACAGCGACGCCTACCGCGTATTAAGGGCGGCGGTGCGGTACGGGGCGGAGGTCATCAGTTAGCGCGACGTTTTTTATAGTTCGCCCTTATCCGCCTTGAGCTTGGCCTGCGCCGCCGCCAGCCGCGCGATAGGCACCCGGAAGGGCGAGCAGGAAACATAGTGCAACCCCAGCTTATGGCAGAACTCGACGGACGAGGGATCGCCGCCATGCTCGCCGCAGATGCCCAGCTTGATATCGGGGCGCGTTTTGCGGCCCAGCTCAACGGCCATTTGCATCAGCTTGCCAACGCCCGCCTGGTCGATACGCGCGAAGGGGTCGCTCTCGAATATCTTCGTTTTATAGTAATCATCCAAAAACTTACCGGCGTCGTCGCGGCTAAAGCCAAAAGCCAGCTGCGAAAGATCGTTTGTACCGAATGAGAAGAACTCGGCGTCTTTTGCTATTTCATCCGCCAGCAACGCGGCGCGCGGCACCTCTATCATTGTGCCCACAAGATATGTGAGCTGATAGCTGCGCTCTTTCATCACCTTTGCCGCAGTACTCTCTACGATATCCTTTACAAACGCAAGCTCTTTGGCCTCGCCCACCAGCGGGATCATGATTTCCGGCACCACGTCCAACCCGGTTTCCTGGCTGACCTCGATCGCGGCCTCGATCACCGCGCGTGTTTGCATCTCGGCTATCTCGGGGTAGGTGATGGTAAGGCGGCAGCCGCGGTGTCCCAGCATGGGGTTGAACTCATGCAGGCTTGCGACCGTCTGCTTTAGCTCTTCAAACGCTATGCCCATCTCTTTTGCAAGCGCCTTAATATCTAAATCCTCCGTAGGGAGGAACTCATGCAGCGGCGGATCCAGAAAGCGTATGGTAACCGGGCGGTCGCCCATGGCCTTGTAAATGCCCTTGAAGTCGCCGCGCTGCATAGGCAACAGCTTGGACAGCGCCTTACGGCGGCTTTCTTCATCCTTGCTCACGATCATTTCGCGCATGGCCATAATCCTGCCTTCGCCAAAGAACATATGCTCGGTGCGGCAAAGGCCGATGCCCTCCGCGCCAAACTTGATGCCCTGCCCGGAATCATGCGGCGTATCGGCGTTTGTACGCACCTTCAATGTGCGTATGCCGTCCGCCCATTCCATAATGGTGGCAAAATTGCCGGATACCACGGCCTCTATGGTGTCGATCCGCTCGCCGTATACATTGCCGGTAGAGCCGTCCAGCGATATCCAATCGCCCTCTTTAAACGTTTTGCCGGAGGCCGTGGTGAATGTTTTACCCTTTTCGCTCACGCTGATTTCCGAACAGCCCGCGACACAGCAGGTGCCCATGCCGCGCGCCACAACCGCCGCGTGGGATGTCATGCCGCCGCGCGCCGTGAGGATACCCTCGGACGCGTACATGCCCTCGATATCCTCGGGGGATGTCTCTTCGCGCACCAGTATGACCTTTTCGTCGCGCCTGCCGGCGTCGGTGGCTTCCGCCGCCGTAAAGTATACGCGCCCGCACGCGGCGCCGGGGGACGCCGGCAGGCCATGCGCGATGGGCCGCGCGGCATTGAGCCTGGCGGGGTCGAACGTGGGGTGCAGCAGTGAATCAAGCGACCTGGGGTCGATCTTCAATACGGCCTCTTCGTTGGTAATCATGCCCTCTTTTACAAGATCCACCGCTATCTGCAAAGCTGCGGCCGCCGTGCGCTTGCCGTTGCGCGTTTGCAGCATATACAGTTTGCCGCGTTCGATGGTAAACTCCATATCCTGCATATCGCGGTAGTGCCTTTCGAGCAAAGACGCGATCCTGGCGAACTCTTTATATATGGCGGGCATGGCCTTTTGCATTTCATCTATGGATTGCGGCGTGCGGATACCCGCTACAACGTCTTCGCCCTGGGCGTTGATCAGGTACTCGCCATAGAGCTTGTTTTCGCCGGTGGAGGGGTTGCGCGTAAACGCCACGCCCGTGCCGCAATCGTTGCCCATATTGCCGAATACCATGGACTGCACGTTGACGGCCGTGCCCCAGTCGGAGGGGATATCGTTCATACGGCGGTATACGATGGCGCGCGGATTATCCCAGCTGCGGAACACCGCGCGGGCGGACCAGATGAGCTGCTCTTTTGGATCCTGCGGGAAAGGGCGGCCCTTTTCTTTCAGGTAGAGAGCCTTGTAGCGCTCCACCACAACTTTAAGGTTGTCCGCAGAAAGATCGGTATCAAGCTTGCAGTTGTTTTCGCGCTTTATATCATCGAAAATTTCATCGAACTTGCTCTTTTCAACATCCATCACCACGTCGGAGAACATTTGGATGAAACGCCTGTAACTATCGTAAGCGAAGCGCTCGTTTCGCGTGAGCGCGGCAAGGCCCATAACCGTTTCGTCGTTCAGGCCCAGGTTCAATATGGTATCCATCATGCCCGGCATGGAAGCGCGCGCGCCGGAGCGCACCGATACCAGAAAAGGATCTTTTGGGTCGCCAAGTTTTTTGCCCGCTATGCTTTCCAGCTTTGCGACCGCATCAAAAATTTCGGCTTGTATGTCGTCGTTGATGCGCTTTCCGTCGTTATAAAACTGCGTGCACGCCTCTGTGGAAATGGTAAAACCGAAAGGTACGGGCAGGCCAAGGCCCGTCATCTCCGCTAAATTCGCGCCCTTCCCTCCCAGTAAATCGCGCATGGATGCATTACCTTCATTAAAAAGGTATACGTACTTGTGACTCAATGTAACAATCCTCCTGCTTTCCTTTATGTAAATTTATTAAAACTGCCCGTTTTAGCCAACTAATTATATATCAGCTGTTTTTGGATAGCAAGCCTTGGCGCTATATCCATGGATAAAAAAGCGTCATGCGGCGCTCCTTTTCGTCAAAAAAAAGTAATAGGAGCCTGCTAGGGGTAAAAATCCTCTTCAGATATCCCCAGCGTTTTCCAAAGTCCGCAGAGCGGGCAGCGGTTTATCCAGGGTGTATTCCATATAGGCCGTCAACAGCCGCAAGAGCTCGCGCCGCACGGCGGGGGGCAGCTTTACGCGGCCCATATCGGCGTCGGCAAGCCTGCGCATGCGGCGCATGGCCTCCAATGATAAAAGCTCCACAAAAAGCGCGTTTCCCTCCGCCGCGCACGCAAGACAAACCGCGCCGCCCGCAATAACGGAAAACCTGCTTTCACGCGCTCCGAGCAGGCTTTCGCCGCAGCAGGCGCAGGTTGTCAGCGCGGGGCAAACGCCGTTTGTCTCCAAAAAACGCACGATAAAGCAAATAACCATATCCACGGCGTGCGTATCCCCATAGCACAAAAAACTCAGCGCATGGTACAGCGCCGAAAACATGCCGGGGTTGCTTTGGTTTTGCTGGATAACCGTTTGGGTAAGCGCGAGCATGGCATAGCCTGCGGCAAGCCTTTCCACATCCTCGCGCAACGGGTAAAAGCTTTCGCGCACATCGCATTGGTCAATCGTGTAACGCTCTTTGCCCGCGTAAAGCTGAAACTCGCCGAAGACGAAAGGCTGCGCGCATGGTAAAAGCGGGCTTTTGGGCCGCCTGCAGCCTCTGGCTTTCGCGTCCACCCGCCCCTTTTCTTCTGTAAATATGGTTAAAATACGGTCGTTATCCCTATAGTTTACATAGCGAATGACGATGCCCGTCACCTTTTCATACGCCACACTTTACCCCCGCCCAGGTTTCGCGAAAAATCAGGTAACGGCGTTACTCATACCCCAGCTCGCGCAGCGCAAAGGCGCTGTTGCGCCAGTTTTCGCGCGCTTTTACAAACAATTGCAAGTTGACTTTCGTCATCAAAAGCCACTCCATATCCCGCCTTGCCTCCTGCCCGATCCGTTTAAGCATGGCGCCCTTTTTGCCTATGATGATGCCTTTGTGCTTATCCCGCTCGCAGTAGATCGTGGCGTAGATATCCGTCAGGCCGCCCGCATCCCGCAGCCCCATTTTGTCGATTTCCACACCGATGCCATGCGGCACCTCCTCACGCAAAAGCTCCAGCGCCTTTTCGCGTATAAATTCGGCGCAGATCAGCCGCTCGGACTGGTCGGTCACCATATCCTCGGGGAAATACTGCGGGCCTTCCGTGAGATAGCCCTGCAACAACGCTTCCAATTGCCGCACGCCGTCGCCCAGGCTGGCGCTGATGGGCGCGATATGGGAAAAGCATCCCGCCGCGTTTAAAAAGGCTTCCGCCGCCTTCAGCTGCGCGGCGCTTGCGATATCCTTTTTGTTGATCACGGCGATAACGGGCACCCGTGCGCCCTTCAACCGCTCCACAATGGCGGCGTCGCGCTCGCGCATGCCCTCCGTGGGGTCTATCATAAACACGATGGCTTCCACCCCGCCAAGCGCGGCGTAAGCAGTCCTGTACATGTATTCTCCCAGCTTGTTTTTAGGCGCAATGATGCCCGGCGTATCCAAAAAAACCATCTGGAAGCCGGGTCTTGTCACAACCCCGGTGATGCGGGTGCGGGTGGTTTGCGCCTTGCCGGATACGATGGCGATTTTTTGCCCCACCAGCCTGTTAAGCAATGTGGATTTACCCACGTTTGGGCAGCCGACGATGGAAATAAACCCGCTTTTATAGACGTTACTCTGTTCCATCAGCGCATATCCTCACTGGAAAACGGCTGCGGCAGCAGATCGCTTACATAAAACACCTGGTATTTGCCGCTGCGGTTGGCGCAGATCACCGGCATGCCGGGGTCGCACATCTCGCTTAGCACCTGCCTGCACAGTCCGCAGGGCACCGTGGGCTGCATGCCGGTGGATATGATGGCAAGCGCGTCATACGTGCGCTCACCCTCTGTCACGGCCTTATAAATCGCCGCCCGCTCCGCGCAAATCGTCGCTGTAAGCGACGCGTTTTCTATGTTACAGCCTAGATAATACGCGCCCGACGCGCCTTTAAGGCACGCGCCCGATTGGTAGCCGGAATAGGGGGCGTAAGCTCTGTCCATAGCGTCGTTTGCAAGGCGCAGCATATTTTTAATCTCTAAATCATGTATCACACGTTTCATCCGGTATATTCAGCCTTCCTAAAATCACGCGTTCCCTTTGCCGCATGCTCTCACCGTCCGCACGGGCCTCATGGTCATAGCCCAGCAGGTGCAACACGCCATGCACCGTTAGAAAAGTAAGCTCGCGCGCAAACGCGTGGCCGTATTTGCGTGCCTGTTGAGTCGCGCGGGCGGGGCAAATCACAATATCGCCCCAAAACCCATCCGGCGGAAGCCGTCCCGCCAACACCGCCGGGAAGCTTAGCACATCGGTCACGCGGTTTATCCCCCGGTGGCGCATGTTCAGCGCCCTGATCTTATTTTTTGCGGCGGTGGCAATATCTATGCGGCCTTCTTTTTTTTCTTCCGCCAAAGCGATTTTGGCCGCGCGCCCGATTAGCGCGCGCAGTTCTTCGCAAAGAAGGCCCTCGCCGTCGATTACGCGTATCACGACTTGCCCTCTATCGCCGCCAGAGGCTCGGGGTACGCGATGCGCTCGTGCATCATGCCCGTAAACGTGCGCAAAAAGCTAAGCTGAATGAGCGCGATATCTTTAAAAGCCAGCGGCGCCGCCGCAAGTTGGCCGTCGTCAATCTTGCCGCGTATAATCTTTACCACGATCTCCTCCACGGCCTCTTTGGCGGGGTTATCCAGTGAGCGCACGGCGGCCTCGCAACTGTCGGCCAGGTGTACGATGGCGCTTTCCTTTGTGCCGGGGCGCGCGCCGGGGTAGCGGAAGTTCTTTTGGTTTACGGGCTTGCCGCCCGCTTCCTTCACGGCCTTATGGTAAAAATACGCGGCCATGGTCGTGCCATGGTGCTCAAGGGCTATCTGCACCACGGACGACGGCAGCTTATGCCGCTTTAAGAGCGCCACGCCGTCCTTCAAATGCGCGATGATGATGGCGGCGCTTTCCGCCGCAGGCAGCGTATCGTGGATGTTTTCGCCGGATTTTTGGTTTTCTTTAAAGTAAAGCGGGCGCCTGAGCTTACCCACATCGTGGTAGTACGCGCCCACCCTGCACAAAAGCGGGTCGGCCCCAATCGCCTCGGCGGCGCTTTCGGCAAGCGAGGCGGTCATCATGGAATGATGGTAGGTGCCCGGCGCTTCGGCCATCAGCTGCTTTAAAAGCGGGTTGTTTGCATTGCTAAGCTCGTTGAGTCGCGCGTCGGTCGCGATATCGAATATGTTTTCCCAAACGGCAAGCGTGCCCACGACGAATATGGCATACAGCAGGTTCGCGCCTATCGTCCAGCCGGCGCCAAGCAGTATGGCGGCGGCCGTTTTTATTGTCATGATTCCCGCGACGGCGGGCACAACGGCCGCCGCCATACCCGCAAAAAGCCCCATCAATATTATACTGCTGCGGCTCCGGCTTCGCCCAAGCAGGTATACGGCTACCTGGCCGCCCGCAATCATGCTCCAGGCAGTCACCATGGAGTCGTATCCCAGCATGGTAGCGCCCCTGCCGCCCGCCATCAGCGCAACGCAGAACGAGAGCACCACGTTCACCATCATGGCCGCCCGGCCATCCACGAGCAGCGCTATGAGCATGACGCCAATCAACGCCGCCGGGATGCGCCCCAGAGCGTTCAGGGCCAGTGAGAGCAGCATGGTAAGCGCCGCCGCCACGCCTGTGATGATCATCTTTTTGGGGCTCGCCAGTATGGCGCGCCGGTAGCGCAGCAGATATATGTAAAGCATCAAAAACAAACAGGCCAGCAACACTCCCGTGCCGATATACAACCGCATATCCGCAAACCGGAAGCGCACAAGCTCCAACCGGCGCAAAATATCGTATTGGGCCTCGGTAACGACGGCGCCCTCTTCAACAATGACATCGCCGCGCCTGATCTCTTTTGGCTGCACGGCAAGGGCGGCCTTCGCTTTGGCCTCTTCGGTTTCACGTTCATCCAGCACGAATGTGGGCCGCAAATAATTTTCAAACGCCTTTTCGCCTATGGCCACGAGGCGCTTGTCCAACGTTGTGGCGTTCAGTTCCTGTTTGCAGGCGGTCAGTCTGGCTTGCAGCAATCGTTCATCCTGTCCGCTTTCAAGCGATGTTGTAAGCTTGGGCAGCACGGCATCCTGCAGGCGCAGCAGTTCGTTGTCCTCTGCGGATAAAAGATAGTATCCCTCCTCTGCGGTAATGTCCAGGGGGATTTCGCCGAGCAGGCCATATAGTTCTTCCCGGCCGATCAGGCTTTCCCAGCTTTCCGCCGGCAGCACGCCGTCCTCAGGCAGTCCTGTCCCCATACTGCGGGTCGCGCGCAACACGGCGGCGCTTTGCCTGAACGCGCGCAACGAATGAAAGAACGCCGCAGCATCGGATATATATGTTTCCGCGAGATCGGTATCGAGCTTATATACGGCGCCGGTTTTGTTGCGCGCGGCTTCACGCAACGCCTCTGTGACCGCCGTGTCTTCTATCGCGCGCGGGGATGTGATGGCTTTTTCACTCACGGAACCAATGGCGACATCGTACCGTTCGGGCATAAGTATGGCGACGAGGCAAAAATAGCATACCACGATCATCGCCAAAAAAACCAGTATGGAAACAAAGCCTATCCGCTCTTTTTTCTCTCTCGTTTTGGCCATGTACGCTCCTTTCAGGGGATCTTGCTTTTGAATGAAGCATGAAGCGCGCGTTAACCGCCGCGCTTATCATACGCGCGTATGATGCGCTGCACGAGATCGTGGCGCACAACATCCTTATGCGTCAGGTAGACTTGCTTGATGCCGGCGACATCTTCCAGTATGGAAAGCGCGTGCTTCAAGCCGCTCCTTCTGTCCGCCGCCAGATCAATCTGCGTGATATCTCCCGTGACGACCACGCGCGAACCCTCTCCAAAGCGCGTTAAAAACATCTTCATTTGCTCAATGGTGCAATTCTGCGCCTCATCCAGTATGATGTAGGCGTCGTTAAGCGTGCGCCCGCGCATATACGCCAGCGGCGCCACCTCGATCGCGCCGCGCTCCGTTAAGCTTTTATAGGTTTCATTGCCTAAAAGGTCATTAAGTGCATCATACAACGGGCGCAGGTATGGGTCAACCTTGTTTTGCAAATCACCCGGCAAAAACCCCAGCTTTTCGCCCGCTTCCACGGCGGGCCTCGTCAATATAATGCGGTCAACCTCTTTGTTTTTAAAGGCCAGCACCGCCATCGCCACAGCCAGGTATGTTTTGCCCGTGCCGGCTGGCCCCACGCCGAACACCAGATCGTATTCCTTTAACGCCCGCACATATTTTTTTTGCCCGAGCGTTTTGCATTTTATCTGCCGCCCCTTGCTCGTGATCGCAACGACATCGCCTATGATCTGCTCGATAAGATCCGCGTTGCCCTCTTTTGCAAGATCCACTGCGTAGCGGATGAGGCTTCTGTTGATGGCTTCGCCCCTTCTTTGCATCAGCAAAAGCTTTTCCAGTACGGCGGCGCAAAGCGCCACGCTCTCTTCGTCGCCATCCATGCGCACGGCATCGTTTGCGGAGCTGATTTTCGCGCCGGTTTCGGCCTCCAATATATTAAGGTTTTCATCAAAGACGCCAAACAGGCGCATCTGCTCGTCCATCGATTGTATGGGCAAATACGCCTCAGCGGCTTTTCTTCCTCCGGCCATGGGCGGCTCTGGTTGCGGCCCGCCTGTGTCCTGGCCGCCTGAAGCGTTATCAAGCTCTATAGTGTTTTCCAAGCGGTTCCCTTTCATTCGTTTTGTATTTCGTTTTGTATTTCGCCGGGCGTTTGGCCGGCCGGCGCAAGTTCCCCCGCGATGACTCTGCTTACGCCAATCTCCTCCAGCGCGCATACCGTAACCGTCGCCGTAACAGAGCCGTCACCGTTTTGGCGCGTTTGCGTTTGCTTATCCAATATCCTTGCGTCCTTTTCCACCATCCAAAGCGCCTCCAACTCCGCCAGAAACAGCGCCTCGGCCAATAGTTCCTCACGCGCCATGGGCGTCTGCCGCAAAACAAGCTCATAGCAGCTGCCTCGCACAACCCGCACGGGCAGCACAAGACCTTTCATGGCGGTTTGGCGATCCGGCACGATCTCATAGGCGTCGTAAGGCGCTTGATGCAACAGTATGGGGCGGCCCGCTATATACAGCGCGTGGTATTCGGAAAAGCTGCCGCTTCTGCCCATGGCGGCCCGCGTGGCGGGCAGCGTCTTTTCCGCAGTGTAATATACGCGCGCCATAACCTCGCCGCAGGCATGCACCAACACCCGCTTTTGCGCGCCTTCGCGCGTGATATCGCCGCGAATGAGCGTATCGCCGCTACGCACGGCGTCGCCCTCCTCCACGGCCGCCTTGCCCGAAAGCGCCGTAACACGCGCGATAATGCCGTCCTTTTGCGCCGCCACGTCGGCGGGTTTGCTTTTATCGGGCCGGGCGGGTATGACTTTTGCCTCCACAACCCGTATGCTGAGCGCCACGCCGTCCAAATGCGCGCCCGCCCAGGCAATACGCTCATCATGCGCGCGAATCTCATTGCCTAACCGTAGCGGCACAACCGCCCCGCGCGGCATGCCGATATATATGCCCTGCCGCTCCAGCACATCCTCTATAACGGATTGAGGTATGATATAGAGCCCTTTAATATCGATAGCCCAAACCCGCGTTTGCGCCAGCAGCACCAGCAAAAAACCCAGCCCCAGGCACAGCGCCAGCGTCTTACGAGTTCGCAGCCGACAAAGTAAAAACGGCATGCCGCGCCGCTCGACGATATGCGCGCTGCAGCGGATATCGCGCGCCAGCACGCATAGCCGCGCAAAATCCCCGGCGCGGATCTCCGCCGTAATTGCGTTTTGAGCAATACGGCGCACACTCCACACCCGCATGCCGGCCTGTAGCATACAGTTCAGGAGCCGCTCCGGCGAGCGCCCTTCCACCCGCATCATAACATATCCCTTTATAAAATTCCACTTGCTTTGGCGCAACCTTACCCCCGCATCCTTCGGCATAGCGTGCGCATCCTGTTTTTGTGGTTATTCCATGCCTATAGAGGCAATCGCGCCCTGAATATAGGCGCGCGTATTCGCCATCTCTAAAAGCGTAAGCTCTTTGCCCGTTACGGTAAGCACCCCTTCGTGCGTGCGCAGGCGCACAACGGCGTCGTCATACCGCATAACGCCGGCATGGTTTTCCACCAGCAAATCATTGCGGCCCACCATGGTTATTTTTTGCACATCGGGTGCGGTTTCCTGCGGCAAATCCAACGCCCGCAGCATAGCGCGGTTTATTTTCCTTTTGTGTTTTTTTTGCGCGGGCCAAAACACACGCCTTGCCCTTTTTGCCGGCTTTTGCACGCAGCCGCTCCTTCCCTTTCGCGCGCCGCGTTTTGCCGCAGCGTCCTTATAAACCTATGCGCCGGGCGGCGCGGTTATGAGCCGCGCCCTGTTGACGGATCGCGCGCTATGCGCGGCAAAAACGATTTCCATTAATTAACTAAAAGGCGGCGAACTTAAATTATCCCCGGATATGGGGGTTTTTCATGTTTCTAGCATAAATATTCAGCGCTGTCAAGGCCGGATAAAAAGAAATTGTGCGGCAATGATAAAAGCATAATCGGATCCGGCAGCCTTTTTTATGAGGGAGATGCGCGGGACACAGTCCCTACCGGCAAATCCGTATGGCCGGAAGTATTCTCCGGCTGATTGAAAAAACATGAAATGACGGGGGGAATCCCTTTATGGCGCTCAACAAGGTGGAAATTTGCGGTGTGGATACTTCAAAGCTGCCTGTGCTGAACCAAAAAGAAATGCGCGCCCTGCTCTTACGCGTAAAAGCAGGGGACAGCGAGGCGCGGGATGAATTTTTGCGCAGCAACTTGCGGTTGGTGCTCAGCGTGATTCAGCGCTTCTGTCACCGCAGCGAATCTATGGACGATTTGTTTCAGGTGGGCTGTATCGGCCTTATCAAGGCTGTGGATAATTTTGATCTTTCGCACGACGTGCGGTTTTCCACCTATGCCGTACCCATGATCGTGGGCGAGGTGCGCAGGCATTTGCGCGATAACAACACCATACGCGTAAGCCGCTCGCTGCGTGATATGGCCTATAAGGCCCTGCAGGCGCGCGCGCGGTTGATGGATGCGCAGGGGCGCGAGCCCACCATCGCAGAAATCGCCAGGGAGTTGGAAACCACCGAGGATGATGTTGTGTGCGCACTTGACGCCATACAGGATCCGGTATCGCTCTACGAGCCGATATACCATGACGACGGCGACGTTATCTACCTGATGGATCAGATTGGCGACCATAAGGTCAGCGACGCCTCCTGGCTGGATAACATAGCCCTTTCTACCGGCATAGACAGCCTCGCGAACCGTGAGCGGCGCATACTGCGCATGCGGTTTTTTGAGGGCAAAACGCAGATGGAGGTAAGCCGTGAAATCGGCATCAGCCAGGCGCAGGTATCAAGATTGGAAAAAAACGCGCTGAAGCACATGCAAAAGTTTGTGTGAGGGGCGGCCTTTTACCGCAGGCGTATACGCCGCCGCGTTTTCTCTTTATCCGAAACGGATGGAAAGCGGAAAAAAGCCCCTACTCCATACGCGCAATCTCTTTGCGCAGGCGTTTGATGATGCGTTTTTCAAGCCTTGAAATATAGCTTTGGGATATGCCCAATTCATCGGCCACCTGTTTTTGCGTGCATTCGTCCTCGCGGTTGATGCCGAAGCGCATACGGACAATGGTTTGCTCACGCGGCGTTAATTTTTGCATGGCGGCAAGCAGCAGTTCACGATCCACCTCATCCTCAATGCCGCGGCCTATGATATCGCCTTCGGTGCCCAATATGTCGGATAGCAGCAGCTCGTTTCCATCCCAATCGATGTTGAGCGGTTCGTCGAGCGAAACCTCCATCTTCAATCGCGTGGTACGCCGCAGATGCATGAGTATCTCGTTTTCGATACAGCGCGACGCGTAGGTGGCCAGCTTGATCTTTTTCGCGGAGTCAAACGTGTTCACGGCCTTGATGAGGCCGATGGCGCCGATGGATATCAGATCCTCTATACATACGCCGGTGTTTTCAAACTTTCGCGCTATATATACAACAAGGCGCAGGTTGCGCTCGATAAGCAGGTGCGGCGCGCGCTCGTCGCCGCAGGCGAGCTTTTCAATCCATTCCCGCTCCTCCTGCGGCGAGAGCGGTTGGGGCAGCGTTTCCCCCGAATGCACATACCATACGCCCTGCGGCCGCCTGAACAGCAGTTTGCTCAACCAAACGATCAATCTTCGCACCATGCGTACCTCCTTCTATTTACCCCTGCGGCGGCAGGGCGATACCGCCTATTATCGCCTGCGCTTCCGCAATGTGCCGGGGTGATTTCGCGATCATCACATCGATCTCCCGCCAGCGGCCGTTTAGCCACACCTGCGCCCGCTTTGCGTGCCTGCAAAGCACCTCGCCCTCGCCGCCAACCCCTGCGTATCGCACGGGGTAGCCGCCCGCCGTCTCGCCGGGGCAGGCGTTTAAGAGCACCACCGGCAATCCGGTAACCGGCTCCACCAGCAGATTGCCGCTATCCAGCAGCGCAAGCACGGTTACGCGTCCGCCAACATCCGTTATGCGCAGCTTTACATACAGCCCTTCCATCCGCGCCGCCGTGCGCACGTGGCGGAACATCTGCGGCAGCAGCGTGGCTGCGGCGATACACGA
>JAISXK010000057.1 GCA_031270585.1 Clostridiales bacterium
GTGGATTTGGAGGAACTGATTAACCGCGTGATGCGCAGGATGGCGCCGCTGGCGCAAAAAAAGGGCATCCGCCTGGAGAAAAAACTCACGCGCGTTGAAATAGAGGCCGACGAACTGCGTATCGACCAGGTGATCAGCAACCTTGTTGATAACGCGCTCAAATACACCGAAAAGGGCAGCGTATCCGTCACGCTCAGGCAGGACGGCGCGTTTGCCGTGGTAACGGTGCGCGACACGGGTATTGGCATCCCCGAGGAGAGCATCCCCCGGCTGTTTGAAAGGTTTTACCGGGTTGACAAGGCGCGCAGCCGCGATACCGGCGGCACGGGGCTGGGGCTTTCCATTGTGGAGCGTATTGTGGCGTTGCATGGCGGCGCTATCCACGTGGAAAGCGCTGTGGGTACGGGCGCCACCTTCACGCTGCGCCTGCCGCTCAACAGCGCCATACAACGAGGGGGGCAGCGGCATGAATAAAAAAAGGACGTTGTGCGCATACGTCACGCTGCTGGCCATACTGCTTTGCGCCTGCTCGCAAAACGTCATCCGCGAGGATGCCGCGCGGCAAAACCTGCCCGCCATCGATCCGTCTTTGGGCATGACGCGCGATGAGAACATTACGTTTTATTTTAAGCTGCAGGGTGAGGATCTTCTCGTGCCCGTGCTTCGCAGGGTTACCGTGGGCCCCTATGAGGATTTGGGCATGAGCGTGGTCAAAAAACTCATACAGGGCCCGCTGGAAGACGAGCCTTATGTTGAAAGCGCCATACCGCTCAATGTGAAGGCGCTGGATATAGAAATGCTGGATACGACGGCGCGCTTAACGTTGAGCGCAGAAATATTGGGCCGCGGCAGCTATAGTGGCACGCAGCAGGAAATACTCTACCGGCAGCGTATGAGCGTGTACGCGTTTATAAACACGCTTTGCGCGTCCGTCAAGACCATCGACCGCGTGGAGATATTGATAGACACGGATAATAGCGGGATTGGCAGGCGCGTCTCCCCCTTCATGCTGGGTTTTTTTGCGCAGAACGGTTCCGACTGGCTGGAACCGCTAACTAAAAACGAAGAAGCCGTCGCCACGCTGCAAAAAACCGTGGCCATGCCGCTTAACTATCTGGCGCTGCAACGCTTGGACGGCGCTTACAGGCTATTTTATCAAAATACGCTGCCCGTCTATGATGATTTCGTAAAATTCTTTCGCGATACCTGCCGCATTACGCACTATGAGCTGGCGGGCGTAGTACAAAACGATATCAACCTTGCGGGCGAAGCCGTGCTGAATCTTACATGGACAAACGCCGGCGGAAGAGTCTTTACGCTTGAAGGCGCGCATGTACGCGTGCATTACAGCGGGTATATTTACAGGCTGGATTACCCCTCGCTGACGGGTGTGATGCTGGATGAGGTGAACCGCAATGATTAAAAGGATTTGTTTGCTGCTGCTTGCCATGGCCCTTCTGTTGGGCGGCTGCGACGGTTCGGCTGAAACGCCGCCCGATATGCCCGTGCGCTCGGCTTCCCCGCCATCCGCAGATTCGGATGGCAGCACATACTTTACAACGGATATTTACTATTTCGCGGAAGGGTATAAGCTTGCGCCTGAAACGAGACAAATACTGTTGCCTGACGGCATGACGCGCGCCGAAGCCGCTCTTAGCGAGCTTGCCACCGCGCCCAAGGATGAAAAGCTCGGCGCGGCCATATACGAGTCGCTGGCCTTTGATTCCATGCGGGTGCTGCTTTCGGGCAACGTTTGCCTCGTATATCTTGACGGCATCAATATATTCAGCTCCAAGCTAAAAGAACAGGATATTTTAAAGGCCCGCGCGGCGATTGCCGCAACCGTAGCCGCCGCGGAAGGCGTAGTTTATACGGACGTATACATCAACGGCCTGCAACCGGGCTATTCCTACAGGCCGCTGGGCGCCATAGCCGACCTGGGCACGGAAGTAAACGTGCTTAGCATGCAGTTCCCCCCGCCTACCGATAAGGAAGCAAACGAAAGCGGCGTGATGGAAAGCCGCGACGCCATCGTGTATTTTACCGACGCGCGGGGCACGCTTTTAATTTGCGATATTAAGCCGCTGCAATACAACGCCTACACAAGCATCCACGACATCATCACGCTGCTTTTTGCGGCCATGCATGAGGGCCCTGCCGATAGCGACAGCTTCACCGGCATTGTGCCTGCGGATATGGTCTATAAAACCAGCACGTTCCGCCGCGATAATTATGAGGAGCTTTTACCGGCGGGCGGGCCGCCCATAAGTATACCGGAAGAAGAGAACACCACATTTACGAGCATCCCCAGTCAGGGCGTATTGACACTCTATCTGGAATACCCGCATGAGGAATATGATACGCTGATGGTTTGCGCCTCCATCGTGAACACCGTTACAAGCTTTTTGCCCCGCATCACCGCGACGCGCATATACATCAATGAGCGGCTTATCACCACCACGGATCTTTTTGGCGGCGGCGCCACAGGCTCCGGCCTGTTGACGCGGGCCGACTTCAACGATATGATCGGGCACACCGCAACGCTTTGCTACCCCGGCAGAAACGGGCTGGGGCTATCGCAAACACAGCGCCTTGTAAAACAAAGCGACATATTGAACCGGCTGAAAACCCTGCAACTGCTGTTTGCCGGCCCCGAAGCCACAGGCGCGTACCTGTGGCCGCTAACCCCTGAAGATATGCTTTCGGTATCCCTGCGGGATACGCTTGCCGTCGTAAACACAAGGGCGGGATTTTATGATAAGCTGGCGCGTTTTGTCGCGGAATCGCAAGCCGGCCCCGAAACGGCGGCATCCCTGGGGGTGTTCAGCATGGTCAATACGCTTTGCGCCATGAACAGCATAGAAAAGGTTCAGTTTTTGGAGGAAGGCCAGCGTATTGATAAAAGCCTCACCATCGAAAGCGGCAGCGGGGCCGTCAACACCATTTATCTGGGTAACCCGCTTTATTACAACCCCGGCATATTGCTGGAAAGCTAAGAACGCATACCGACGGGGTCACACGGGCGGGGTCACGCTTATGTTTCGCCAAGTTAACCGTTTTTTTACACTTGCCGATTGTTATCTTTGGCACCATATGTGTATACTATGAAGTGTATGGATAGTAATAAAAGTAAGCGCGCGAAGCGTCATACGGACATGCCGGCAAACGCAAGCGAAATTCCCGCCGCCGGGGATTCGGGGGTTGTGGCGCAGGCGCAAAAAGAGCCCAACGTGGGTAAAGAGCCGTCGGCCGCAGCAAAACACGCGGCGGATGTCGCTGTGGAGCACCAACGCGCGCGCCAGGCTGCGGCAGACAAGGCGGACGCGACCGGTGCGGGGCGCGCAAACGCCGCCTCAAAACGCGCGAAAAAGAAAAAAACGGGCGGCCCGGCCCGCATTATCCTTTTTGGCGTGTCAGGCGCCCTCGTGGTTGCGCTGGGCATAGGCGCTTTGTATATTACGAGGCTATTAAACAATCCTATCAGCGCCTTTCAGGAAGAAGCGCCAAAGCCCGTTCCGGCGGCAACGATAGCTCCGAAGGCAACGATAGCTCCGGCGGTTCCCGACGTTACGCCGGCCCCCACACCCACGCCAAACCCCGAGGATATGCTCTTGCCCGCAGCGGATCTGGAGTTTATGAAAAACCGGGTCAACATACTGGTGCTGGGCATTGATGAAAGCGCCGAACGAGCCGATTGGGGATCGTTCCGCACGGATACCATGATCCTGGTAACCATCAATTTTGATAATAACGATGTGCTGATGCTATCCCTGCCGCGCGACAGCTACGTAAAAATAGCCAACAGCGACGGACATCCCACGGAGGAGTTTGGTAAGATCAACTCCGCGTTTTCCGCCGGCGGCGGCGCCGCCAAAAACGGCTTCGGCTACGCCATGGGTACCGTAAGCTACGTACTGGGCGGCATACCCGTAAACTATTATGTGGGTTTCAACATGAACGTCGTAAAGGATATTGTCAACGCCATGGGCGGCCTGAATTACGACGTGGATGTGAACGTAAACATGAACGGGCGCACGCTGCAACCGGGCTTCCAGCATTTGGATGGGCAGGCCGTGCTCGATTATTGCAGGCAGCGCAAGGGTTCATCCGACATTGAGCGCGTAGCAAGGCAGCAGCGCATGCTCAAGGCCATATTCAACGAAATGAAGACCACCGGGCAGCTTGCGCATATACCGGGTATTTACGCGGCCGTTAAAACCAATATGGATACAAACCTGAACGACGGGCAAATCACCGCGCTGGCACTGTTTGCGTTGCGCATGGATGTTGACCGGCTAAAGGGCCGCACGCTTGACGGTAAATTTTTGGATATGAAGGATACAAGCTATTGGGGGCTTTTTACCGACAAGATTGAAAAAATGATAGACGAAGTATATGGCGTATCCGTACACATCGACGAAGAGATGAGCGTTACGAATATCGAAACGCAAATAGCGACCAACCGTTTATTGATAGCGGCGGAACTCGAGGCCGCGAACAGCGCCATCGCCACAGCCGATTATATTTTGAAGAACTTCAGGGCCAACCTGGAAGCGGACGTGACAACCCAATTGGAGACCGCGAAATCTTATTGCGCATACGCCCGCGACGAAGAGGACAAAGAACTGCTCGACTACTATACGCCGCCGTTGCAGAAATTGAACACGCTGTTGCTCACGCAACTGCAGCGGGCAGGATTATACCCGGCATAAAGAAGGTGCACGCGCTTTTGCTTAAAGCATAGTACGCCAAACCGGATTCGGATTGGCGTACTATGCTTATGGCGTGATCCAGTTTTGCGCCCGGCCTACGGCCCGCCGCCACATGCGGTATGCTTCGTTGCGCGTGGGTTCATCCATGGCACAAGAAAATACCCGTTCGTTTTTCCAATTTCGGCTGATCTCCTCCTTATCGCGCCAAAAGCCCACGGCCAGCCCCGCGAGGTAAGCGGCGCCCGCAGCCGTGGTTTCTACATTTTGGGGTCTGTGTATGCGGCAGCCCAGTATATCCGCCTGAAACTGCATCAGCACGTTGGATACACTTGCCCCGCCATCCACCTTCAGATCCTGTAACCGCTTACCGCTATCCTGCTGCATGGCGAGCACCAGATCGCAAACCTGGTAGGCGATACATTCCAGCACGGCGCGGGCTAAGTGCGCGCGGGTTGTGCCCCGTGTGATGCCAAGCATCGCGCCGCGCGCATACATATCCCAATAGGGCGCGCCAAGGCCCGTAAAGGCGGGCACGAGGTATACCCCGCCCGCGTCGGGTACGGTTTCGGCCAGTATGTTGATTTCGGGCGCCGATTGAATAATGCCCAGGTCGTCGCGCAGCCACTGTATCACGCTGCCGGCGTTGAATATGCTGCCCTCCAGCGCGTATTCCGCCCGGCCCGGCGCAAGCCCCCACGCGATGGTGGAAAGCAACCTATGCCTGCTGCGTATGGAACGCGCGCCCGTATTCATTACAAGAAAGCAGCCTGTGCCGTATGTATTCTTCGCGTCCCCCGGCCTGAAGCACGCCTGGCCGAAGAGCGCCGCCTGCTGGTCGCCCACGGCGCCGGCGACGGGCACGCCCGCCAGCTTCTCAAGCCCCGCTACGCCCGGCGCCACGCGCCCGTATACGGCGCTGCTGGGCACGGGCTGCGGCAGCATGGCGGGAGGGATACAAAACGCCTTTAAAAGCGTCTCATCCCACGCAAGCTTATCGATATCAAAGAGCATGGTGCGCGAGGCGTTCGTGTAATCGATCACATGCGCGGCGGCTTCGTTGCCGCCGGTCAGGTTCCATACGAGCCACGTATCTATTGTGCCAAATAAAAGCTCGCCGTTCATTGCCCTTTGGCGGGCGCCAGGCACCTCGTCCAATATCCATTTCACTTTGCTGGCGGAAAAGTACGCGTCTATAAGCAGCCCGGTCTTTTCGCTTACGTATGCTTCAAGCCCATCCTTTATAAGCGCTTCACAGATACCGGCTGTTCTGCGGCATTGCCATACGATGGCGTTGTATATGGGTTTGCCGGTACGCTTATCCCATATCACGGTAGTTTCGCGCTGGTTCGTGATGCCGATTGCCGCCACCATCTGCGCTTGTACCCCGCTTTTTTCGATCACATCCGCCGCCGCCCGCTCCTGGCAGCGCAATATTTCCATAGGGTCGTGCTCTACCCAACCCGGCCTGGGGTAATGCTGCCTGAATTCGTGCTGCGCGCTGGCTACGCGAGCGCCCGCGTGGTTAAAGAGTATCGCGCGTGAGCTTGTGGTGCCCTGATCAAGGGCGAGTATGTACGATTGCATAGGCGGCCCCTTTCGCTTAAACATTTGTTGGAACGCGGCGTTAAAGCACGTATATCTTATTGTGGGTGCGTATACGCTTAAGCCTTTGCGTGACAAAATCCTTTACTTCCTTTGCCATATAGAGCGAGCCAAAAACGCATATGAGCCGCCTGCCCTCATGCAGGCGCAGCGCCAGCTTCATCGCGTCCGTCAAGGTATCTTCGGCATATACGCGCTTGCAGATTTTGCCGCAGCACGCCTTCAGTTTCTCTGCGGGCAAGGCGCGCGCGTCCTGCAGCGCCGAAGCTATCCATATATCCGCCAGAGGCGAAAGCGCCCGCAAACAGCCCATATACTCCTTATCCCGCATAAACGCGGCAATAAAAACGCAGCGCGTATCCGGGTAGGCAAGCTGGATGCTTTCCCCTAAAGCCAGGGCGGCTGCGGGGTTATGCGCGCCATCCAGCAATATGGGCGGGTTTTCATGCAGCAGTTCAAAGCGGGCGGGCCAGTTTGCGTCAGCCAAGCCCAGCCGTACCGCCTCATGGGGTACAACAAACCCTTTCGTATTTAATACCGCAAGCGTTTTATATGCCGTGGCGGCGTTTTTTAATTGGTACGCTCCTTTTAGCCCCGGCGCCATACCGACAGGCGGCGCAGCCCGCGCGATATGCAGCCGCGCGCCCCTGTTTTTGCATATTTGCGAAAGGGTATGTTCCACGGCGGCGTCCTGCGCCTGCAAAACCACATCCCCGCCGGGCTTAATAATACCGGCCTTTTCGAAGGTTATTTTTTCCACCGTATCGCCGAGTATGGCGGCGTGATCCACGCCGATTTGGGCCAGCACGGCCGCTTGCGGCACGGGTATGCTGTTTGTGGGGTCAAGCCTGCCGCCAAGCCCCGTCTCCAGCACCATGATATCGCAGCCCGTATGCTGAAAATGCAAAAAGGCCATGCAGGTGATGGCGGAAAAATAGTTCAGGCGCACGTTAGCCCTGCGCTCCGCCGCGCATAGCCGCAAAAAATACGTCCGCAGCGCGGCGGTATCGATATATGTGCCGTTGACCTGCACGCGCTCTTCAAAGCGTATGATATGCGGCGAGATAAAGAGCCCCGTTTTATACCCCGCGCTTATTAGCGCCGCCGCGACCATATGGGCGATAGAGCCTTTGCCGTTTGTGCCGGCGATATGTACGGCCGGCGTTTTAGTTTCCGGCAGGCCCAATGCCGCAAGCACCAGCTTCAGGCCGGAAAAATCGGGCGGCAACTGCGCGCGGCAACTCAGTTCATAAAATAACGTGGTTTCGTTTGTTTGCATGCACACATCATAAACGCGCAGCGTTTGCGGTGTCAACGACTCTTTGGCCCATATCGAAAAAAGGGACTGCGGCGCTTTGCGCCTGCATGGTTAACGCGCCTTACGCCACAGTCCCGAAAGATTTTCTTTTCATTGATATGAGAATAAGATAGTATAATATAGTATTCTTCAAAACAGCAAAGGGGAATGTGTATGTGTGGAATAGTAGGCTATACGGGCGATAAACATGCCGCGCCCATACTGCTTGCGGGGCTTGGCAAGCTCGAGTACCGCGGCTATGACAGTGCCGGCATCGCCGTTATTGAGAATAAAAGCATCACCGTAAAAAAAACCAAGGGGCGTCTTAGCGCGCTTCGCGATATGATAGAGAGCGAGGAAGCGCTCAAAAGCAACTGCGGCATCGGCCATACGCGCTGGGCGACGCATGGCGAACCTTCTGACAGCAACGCGCACCCACACCTGTCGCACAGCGGGCGCGTCGCCGTTGTGCACAACGGCATAGTTGAAAATTATATGGCGCTGCGCGATTTTCTGCTGGGCCATGGGTATACGTTCCAATCCGAAACCGATACCGAGATCGTATCCCAACTGCTGGATTATTGCTACCACGGCGACCCGCTTGGCGCCGCGCGGGAGGCCATGCATATGCTGGAGGGCTCGTTTGCGCTGGGCATACTGTTTTCCGATTTTCCGCGTATGATCATCGCCGCCCGCAAGGATAGCCCGCTGGTGGTGGGTCTGGGTGATCACGAAAACTTCATCGCGTCGGATATACCGGCGTTGCTAAAGCACACCCGCAGGGTGCTACGCCTTCAGGAGCGGGAGCTTGCCGTCGTTACCCCCGAAGAGGTTGTAGTTTACGACAGGCAGGGCGATGTAACCGAAAAAACGTCCGAAACCGTCACATGGGATGTGTCTTCCGCCGAAAAGGGCGGCTATCGCCATTTTATGATCAAGGAGATCATGGAGCAACCCCGCGCGCTTCGCGACACGATCAATCCGCGCATACGGGCCGGGCGCGTAACGCTGGAATTGAAAAACATCGGCGACGATTTTTTTCAATCGCTCACGCATATACAGATCGTGGCGTGCGGATCCGCCTGGCATGTGGGCTGTATCGCAAAGCTCATGCTGCAGGATATGCTGCGCGTACCCGTGCATTGCGAGCTTGCGAGCGAATTCCGCTACAGCAATCCCATGATACACGATCAAACGCTGTGCGTGGTGATATCCCAAAGCGGCGAAACCATCGATACGCTCTTCGCGCTGCGCGAGGCCAGATCCCGCGGGGCGAAGGTGCTTTCCATAGTCAACGTGGTGGGCAGCACCATCGTCAACGAAAGCGACGATGTGCTCTACACATGGGCGGGGCCCGAGATTGCCGTCGCGACAACAAAAGCCTACAACACGCAGTTGGGCGTGTTTTACCTTATTGCGCTGTATATGGCGGATCTTCGCGGCAGGATAGATACCGCCGGCTACAGCGCCGCCATTGATGGGTTAAGGGCGCTGCCCGATAAGGCGCAAGGGTTGCTCCAGGATCATACCCATATACAGCAGATGGCCAACCGCTATTTTAACCAAGGCGATATTTTCTTCATGGGCCGCAATCTCGATTACGCGCTGGCGCTGGAAGGCTCGCTCAAGCTCAAGGAGATATCCTACATACACAGCGAAGCCTATGCGGCGGGCGAACTGAAGCACGGCACCATATCGCTCATAGAACCCGGCACGCTCGTGGTGGCGCTGTGCACAAATATGAAACTGCTTGAAAAGATGATCGGCAACACGCGCGAGGTTAAGGCACGCGGCGCAGACGTAATCGCCATCGCGCAGGAGGGCGCGCCGGGCATTGAAGAGGTTGCGGATCATATGATCTGGCTGCCTGCGGGCGAACCCTTCACGCTGCCGTCGCTTTCGGTGCTGCCGCTGCAACTGTTTGCGTATTATATCGCGCTCGAAAAGGGGTGCGATATCGACAAGCCGAGCAACCTTGCATAATCCGTTACGGTGGAGTGACGCGCCGGCCATAAAAGAAAATGCAGTGAATCCCCTTCTTGACATTTTTTCACTACACAGCGCTTTCAACCGGGTCTGCCTTGTACGCCGAGTACATCCATCAGTGCTGTTGTAGCAATTTGAGAAATATTTAGTTTCTGTTCTTCCGCCATTTCTTTAACCCATGCCGGCAGCGTGATATTTGTCCGCGCGGATCGGTTGTCAATCTCGTTGCGAACGAGATCGGGAAATACGGTCACTGGGCAGACCAGATAACCCTCGGCGGTTTCCGGATCCACAGCAGGCGCCTTTGACGGCTCTGGTATGGGATCGCCGCCTTTCTCCATGCCATAAAGATGCAGGCCGAGTACGTCCGCCGCCTCCCGCCGCGCCGCCTCCAGATCAGCGCCATAGCTGGCGCAACCGGGAAGATCGGGAAAATATACGCCGTAGCCACCGGAACCATCCGGCTCAAATACGCCCAAGTACGTTGCTTTACGCATATGCTTACATCCTTTCCGTTATGCCGGGTTATTTCAACCCGGTCTGCCTTAATATGCTGTTTAGAGTTCCTCGGGGGATATCTCCGCCGTGTTTTGGAATAGTTACCTTGCCGAGCTTGGAGGGATGCTTTAGCTGGACATGGGAACCCTTTGTTCGCCCATCTGCTTCACGCCATCCATCATCATTCAAGACCTTTATGATTTCCTTGAACGTCATGGTGCTTGCTTCCCTGCTTTCTTTTCTTATGTTATACGCATAATATATGCGCATGTCAATAGTTATATGCGTATTTTTTATGCATAGTATTCTTTACGTTTGTAGTAGAGATGTAGTAAACGTAAAATAAACAAAATTCCTGCTACACTTGCTCCCCAGCAGGGGGCATATCCACCACAGCCAATGTCTTGCCCAGCGGCGCAAGAATTTTGAGTACAGTATGTAGTTGGGGATCCGTCCGATTGTTTTCTATACGCGCAATGTGGGTTTGCTTAACGCCACAAATTTCTTCAAGCTCGGCTTGCGTTATTCCCGCATCCTTCCGCGCATCAAGGATGGCGCCGACGAGCTGCACCTGAAGGTTGATCTCTGCCCAATCTTCAGCAGTCAAAGAATCTTTATTGATATCGCTCCATTTTCTTGCCATACCTATCACCTGTTCCTTTCCTTGTGATTAGCCAAATTGCACATAGCGGTTTCAATTTCCCGGCGCGGGGCTTTCTGTGATTTCTTCGTGTACTGGTGAAGCAGGATAAATCTATTATCCTTCCAGCAGGCGAAAAAAATACGATCATCACCCGGTCGGATTTCCCAGATATCGCCGTCAATGTGCTTTACTACCGGTTCGCCTACGCGGGTTCCGTATGTTTCGAGCATAGATCGGAAGAGCGTCGTGTAGGGA
>JAISXK010000037.1 GCA_031270585.1 Clostridiales bacterium
ATGGAACCCGTATAGCTCACCCTTCTGTCGTTTTCAAATAAATTGCACTTTTGATCACATAATATATAATATGCGATTGCCCTATTGCATAAATAGTGCATTTCATTGCTGTAATATAATAAAATAGGGTGTATCGCAAATTATAAATTTATGATAGGGTTGATTGATGTATATGTCACATTTAAAAGAAACGCCGTTGTTTTCCCAACATACCGCGTTAAACGCAAAAATGACGGACTTCGGCGGCTGGGCGCTACCGGCCTGGTACATCTCCATTACTGAAGAACATGCTGCCGTGCGCGGCCGCGCCGGGCTTTTTGATGTTTCGCATATGGGAGAGCTTTTTATCGCCGGGCCGCAGGCGTACAATTTTTTGCAATACGCTTTCACAAACGACTTTACCAACATGCAACGGGGCAGTTGCCGCTACACGCCGCTATGCTATGCGAATGGCGGCACCGTAGACGACGTGCTCGTTTACAAACGCGACGAACAAAACTACCTGGTTGTGGTAAACGCCGCAAACACCGATAAGGATTATTTGTGGCTGCAAGAGCATCAAGGCGAGTATGACGTGCGTATTGAAAACGCCAGCCCCCTTTGGACGCAAATGGCGCTGCAAGGCCCGCTTGCTGAAGATATATTAGCTCCTCTGTGCGAAGGCTCTCTGCCGCAAAAAAACTATACGTTTGTTGAAGATATATGCATTCAGGGCCAGGCATGTCTTATTTCGCGAACGGGCTACACGGGTGAGGACGGGTTTGAAATATATACGACGGCGGACGGCGGCATGGTGTATGAGACGATTTTGCGAGCCGGCGCGCCCAAGGGCCTTTTGCCCTGCGGGCTTGGCGCGCGCGATACTTTGCGCTTTGAAAGCAGTATGCCGCTGTATGGGCACGAACTTTCAAAAGATATTACCCCGCTGGAGGCAGGCCTTGATTTTGCGGTAAAATTAAATAAAGATAACTTTATCGGCAAAGAAGCGTTGCTGGCCGCGCCAAGGCGCCGCCGCATCGGTTTAAAGCTGCTTGAGCGTGGCGTCGCAAGGGAAAACGCGCCCGTGTGCCGCAACGGCATAGAGGTAGGCTTTACCACATCGGGCGCGCCGGCGCTTACGCTGGGCGGCAGTTACGCCATGGCGCTTGTAGAAGATGCCGCCGATGAAACACACTACACCATAGCTGTGCGCGGCAGGGAACTTTTGGCCGAGCGTGTACCCATGCCGTTTTATGCAAGAAAACAATCTTAAAGCAACCAAAGGAGGTATCACGATATGACCCCTGACGACCGTAAATATACCAAAGACCATGAATGGGTTTTGCTAGATGGGCAGCACGCAGAGCTGGGCATTACCGATCACGCGCAGCGGGAGCTTGGCGATATCGTATTCGTGGAACTGCCCGCCGTAGGCGACCGGTTTGCCGCAGGCGACCGGTTTGCCGTTGTGGAAAGCGTAAAGGCGGTATCCAACGTATACACCCCCATAGCGGGAGAAATCACGGCCGTTAACAACGCCTTGGAAAACGAGCCTGAGCTATTGAACGGCGCGCCTTATGAGCAGTTTTTGGTGCAGCTCAGGGTAGAAGCCATTAACGGGATCGAGTTGCTGGACGCCGCCGGATACGACGCCCATATAACGGAAAGCCAGGTAGTGCCGCGTGCGTAGTTATGTCGCGAATTCCAAGCGGGAAATGGCCGAAATGCTCAACGCCATTGGTGTTACCGATATGGATGCGCTTTTTATGGATATTCCGTGGGACGCGCGCTGCAAGCGTCAACTTTCGTTAGATGATGGCAAAAGCGAGATCGAGGTGCGGCGTAAATTTGATGCGTATGACACAAGCGCCGCGAGATTGCCGCTGTTTATGGGCGCGGGCGCGTACAGACATTATATACCCGCCGTGGTGCCGGCACTGCTTGCAAGAAGCGAATTCTATACCGCATACACCCCCTACCAAGCCGAGATGAGCCAGGGCATGCTACAGGGGATATTCGAATATCAAACCTATATGTGCCGGCTTACCGGCATGGATGTATCCAACGCATCCGTATACGATGGCGCCACGGCCTGCGCGGAAACCATGATCGCGTTGCGCGCCGCTACACGCAAAAATAAGATATTATATTCCGCCGCCCTGCACCCGGAATACATACAAACCATGCGAACCTACGCGCGGTTCACGGGATTTGAGCTTGTGGAAATACCCTTTACAGAAAACGGCGAGACTGACCTTATGTATGCCGTCAGGCATACGCAGGCCGCCGCAGGTATGATTGCGGCCAGTCCGAATTTTTATGGCGTTATAGAGGATATAGCACAGATGGCCGATTTTTCCCACACTGCCGGCATACTGTTTGTCACCGTGAGTAACCCCCTGTCGCTGGGCCTGTTAAAGCGACCGGGCGACGTCGGCGCCGATTTTTGCGTGGGCGAGGGACAGCCGCTGGGCATACCGCTTTCGGCGGGCGGGCCCTATCTTGGCTTTATGGCCGCCAACAAAACATACATGCGCAACCTGCCCGGCCGCATTGTAGGCCAAACGGAGGATGCCTGGGGCAACCGCGCCTTTGTGCTGACGTTGCAGGCGCGCGAGCAGCATATCCGCAGGGAGAAAGCATCCAGCAATATCTGTTCCAACCAGAGCCTGTGCGCTTTAACCGCCGCGATGTATCTTGGCGCCATGGGGCCTGCGGGTTTGAAGGAAGTGGCCTTACAATGCCTGCAAAAAGCGCATTACCTGTATGACGGCATACATTCTATACCCGCGTTTGCCGCGCGTTACCCAAAGAGCGCTTTCTTCCACGAGTTCGTTACGGATTATAAAGGCGACGCCATCGCGCTCAATAGCAAACTGAAAGAAAAGGGCTTTATTGGCGGGCTACCGCTTTGCCGTTACTTTAAGGGCGACACCGGCTTGCTGTTTTGCGCGACCGAGGTGCTCACTCGCAGCGAGATTGACGGTTTTTTAAACGCGTTGGAGGTGGCTGTAAAATGAGAAAGCCATATAAACTGATATTTGAGAAGCATTGCATCGACCGTCGTGCCGCCGACCTGCCCGCGTTGGATGTGCCCAAAATGGATGGTTTGGTTCCGCAAGCCTGCCTTGGTGAAGCTTTGCCGCTACCCAGCTTGAGCGAGATGGATCTTGTGCGGCATTATACGGGACTATCACGGCGCAACTTTGGCGTAGATAACGGTAGCTACCCGCTTGGCTCGTGCACCATGAAGTATAACCCCAAACTGAATGAAGAGCTAACCGCTCACTTTAACGATCTGCACCCGCTACTGGACGACGACGCGCTTTCAGCCGCCTACGAGCTACAGTTTGCGCTGGACAGGGCGTTATGCGCCGTGTGCGGTATGGATAAATTTACGCTTCAGCCCGCCGCAGGCGCACATGGTGAACTAACGGGATTGATGGTGATGAGATCCTACCACAATATGCGGCAGGACTTTTTGCGTGCGGAAATGCTTATACCTGACGCGGCACACGGCACCAACCCCGCTTCGGCAACCATGGCGGGTTTTAAAGCGGTAGAGTTAAAATCCCTGCCCGACGGCGGCGTGGATGTGGAAGCGTTGAAACAGGCCGTAAGCGAAAAGACCGCCGGCCTGATGCTGACCAACCCCAACACGCTTGGCCTGTTCGAAAAGAATATACTGGAGATCACGCAAATCGTACACGACGCCGGCGGTTTGGTGTATTATGATGGCGCAAACATCAACGCCATTATGGGCAAAGCGCGCCCCGGCGATATGGGGTTTGACGTAATGCATGTAAACCTGCACAAGTCATTCGGTACGCCGCACGGCGGCGGCGGCCCCGGCGCCGGCCCGGTGGGCGTAAAAAAAGAGCTGATACCTTTTTTGCCCGCTCCACTGATAATGAAAAAGAACGGCCGCGCGCGCCCGGATTACGACAGGCCCCTTTCCATTGGCAGGGTAAAGGCTTTTAACGGCAATTTCGGCGTGTTGGTAAAGGCGTATGCCTATATACTCTCGTTGGGCGCGGACGGTTTGCGCGAAGCCAGCGAGGCCGCAGTATTAAACGCCAATTACTTGCGGCATTATCTCAAGGATGTTTATGAGCTACCCTACGACGGGCTTTGCATGCATGAGTTCGTGCTGACGCCGGGCGCGCTTAACGAGCAGGGTATACACAATGTAGATATCGCCAAGGCCCTGATTGATTACGGCTATCACCCGCCCACCATCAGTTTCCCGCTGATTGTGCGCGAGGCCATGATGTTTGAGCCTACCGAAACCGAAAGCCGCGAAGACTTGGACGGTTTGATATACGCGTTGCGGCAGATCGCCGAGACAGCGAAAACCGACCCCGACAGCCTGCGCAGCGCGCCGCTTACCACGCCCGTTGGCAGGCCCGATGAAACCCGCGCCGCCAGAAACCCCATTGTGATAGCCCCACTATCCTCAAGCGATCGGCTTTGAGAACCTTTCCCTTAAGCTTTCTGATCTGTAGCGATAAGCATTTTCAGTGCATGCCGATACAGCCCCGGCCCATTTAACCCCTTGGAAGGGCGCTTCAAGAGGTTTTATACGATAGACTATCGCATCATGACCCCTTACCGGCTTTACGACACGACAATATTTACGATGTTGCGCGCCACGATCACTTTTCGTACATGCCTGCCCTCTATATAGGGCTTGATTTCCTCAGACGCAAGCGCGGTCTGTTCGGCCTGCTCTTTCGTTGCCGTGGCGCTCACCACTATATGCCCGCGCAGTTTGCCGTTGACCTGCACTCCCAGTTCCAGCTCGTCTTCGACGAGCGCGGTCTCGTCCCAATCCGGCCAAGGCTGCGTATAGATAGGCGGATACCCCAGGCGTTCATTGAGTTCTTCCGCGATATGCGGCGCGACGGGCGATAGCAGCACGGCCAGCATATGCAGCTCGTCTGCAGTGATGCTGTTTTTGGCGTAGAAGTCGTTCACCAGCGCCATCATGGACGCAATGGCGGTATTAAATTTCATGCGCTCGTAATCTTCGCTTACCTTTTTGACGCAGGCATGCACCTTAGCGCGCATATCACCGGTTTCACCCTCGCCGCTCAGCATATCCAACATACGCCATACCCTATCTAAAAAACGGCGACAGCCGCGCACGCCGGTGGTGCTCCAGGGTATGGGTTGATCAAACGCGCCCATGAACATCTCATACATACGAAAGGTATCCGCGCCGAATTCATCCACAATGGCGTCGGGGTTGATGATGTTGCCGCGGGATTTGCTCATCTTTTCGTTGTTTTCACCCAATATCATGCCATGGCTTGTACGCCTGACATAGGGCTCGGGCGTAGGAACCGCCTCGATATCATACAGGAACTTATGCCAGAAACGCGAATATAGCAAATGCAGCGTGGTATGCTCCATACCGCCGTTATACCAGTCGACGGGGGCCCAGTAGCCCAACTCCTCTTTAGAGGCCAGCGCACCGCCGTTATGCGGGTCACAGTAGCGCAGGAAATACCAAGATGAGCCCGCCCACTGCGGCATGGTGTCGGTTTCGCGCCTGGCCATGCCCCCGCACCGGGGGCATGTGGTGTTGATCCAATCCGTCGCGCGAGAAAGCGGCGACGAACCATCCGGCAGAGGCAGATATTCCTCAATATCCGGCAGCACAAGCGGCAGCTCGCTTTCGGGCAGCGGCACCCAACCACAGTTTTCGCAATGCACCAGCGGTATGGGCTCGCCCCAATAGCGCTGGCGGGAAAATACCCAATCGCGCAACTTATAGTTTATCTTTTTTTCGCCAAGGCCCTTTTCCACCAGCCAATCGGTCATGGCGATGATAGCGGCCTCTACTTTCATGCCGTCTAAAAAACCCGAGTTCATCATAATACCGCTGTCGATAGCGCTATACGCGGCATCTGTGATGTCGCCGCCTTCCACCACCTGCACGATAGGCAGGTTGAACTTTTTTGCAAACTCCCAGTCGCGCTGGTCGTGTCCGGGCACGGCCATAATGGCGCCGGTACCATAGCTCATCAATACATAGTCGGATACCCACACGGGTATAGGCTTGCCCGTAACGGGGTTTACGGCGGCGACGTTTGCTACGCGCACGCCGGTTTTTTCTTTGCTGAGCTCGCCGCGCTCGAAATCGGATTTGCGTGCCGCCAACTCCTGATAAGCGCGTATTTCATCTATATTGCCGATTTGTCCCCGCAGAGCGTCGATCAGCGGGTGCTCAGGTGAAATGACCATATACGTAGCGCCAAAGAGCGTATCGGGCCTGGTGGTATACACCTTGAGCCCCGCCGGGTAACCCTCTATCATAAACGTAACCTCCGCGCCTTCGCTGCGGCCGATCCAGTTGCGCTGCTGTATTTTTACCTTTTCAATATAGTCGACGGTATCCAGGTCATCTATCAGGCGCTGGGCGTAGGCGGTAATCTTTAGCATCCATTGGCTTTTGACTTTGCGCACCACATCGGATCCGCAGCGCTCGCACACGCCATCCACCACTTCTTCATTCGCCAGGCCCACCATGCAGCCCGTGCAAAAGTTGATGGGCATTTCGGCTTTATAAGCAAGGCCGTTTTCAAACAACTTTAAAAATATCCATTGCGTCCATTTATAATAGGCGGGATCGGTCGTGTTGACCTCACGCGTCCAATCGAACGAAAAGCCAAGCCGCTTAAGTTGATCACGAAAGCGCTTCACATTCTCTTTTGTGACGGTTGCGGGATGTACGCCCGTTTTGATGGCGTAATTTTCCGTGGGTAGACCAAAAGCATCCCACCCGATGGGATAGAGCACATTATAGCCCTGCATGCGGCGCTTACGGCATATGATATCGATAGCGGTATTGCTGCGCGGGTGTCCCACGTGCAGCCCCATGCCCGAGGGGTAGGGGAACTCGATCAATCCATAGAATTTTGGTTTGCTGTGACCCGCTTCCGCCTCAAAGCAGCGCGCCTGCTGCCAATTGCGTTGCCATTTTGGCTCGATCACTTGCGGTTCGTAAAAATGGTTCATGGTTGCCTCCTGTTTGTGTCATGCAAAAAACCCATCGTCTTCTTCAAAGAGACGATGGGTCAATTCGTGGTACCACTCTTTTTTACGGCAAACATACGCCGCCTTTTGGCCCCCCGTATCATGGGGAGGATACGCCGCGCTTACTGCCGCCACAGACATGTCGCCATGACGCGGGTTCGGCCGCAGGGGCTCCGTGGTGAGTGCGCCGATACCGTCACCCGCCGCCTTTCAGCATATGGCGGCTCTCTTTCAGGCGTGACCAGGATAGCGGCGGCTCCACTTCATTGCCGGTTTATTGCTATGCGTTCTATTCTAATACGAACGCGCGGTTATGTCAAATGTTTGGGTTGCGCCAGCAAGTGGCAAACGCCTCCACGGTAACGCGAAAACACACCCTTGCGGGTGTGCTTAGCATTGGAAGCCGGCGGCTACCTATCTTTCCGGGCCGTGTCCAGCCAGGTATTTTCGGCGTATAAGGGCTTAACTTCTGTGTTCGGTATGAGAACAGGTGGATCCCCTTAGCCAA
>JAISXK010000080.1 GCA_031270585.1 Clostridiales bacterium
CTGATGATTTACGATGACACAAAGGACATGACGAAGGACGAGCGCAAAGCCTATTACAACAAAGGGTTGGCGGAGGCACAGGCGCAATACAAGCTGAAAATCGCAAGTAAGTAGCAGGCACCCCGGATGTATTCACAGAGGTTCTTCTTTACGCGATGGCCTACAACCTCAACAAGCTGCACAACAAAATGAGACGGAACCAAAGCGGTTGCACGATTTACCTGTTGGATTCCGCTTAACCTTTACACAATCGCATATGGATTTGTCTCCAAATGGTAAATCAGCATTGCGGCTTGATTAGGCTACCGTTAAATAGAATGATTTGCTAATTTATGGTATTCTCCGAGGCTGAAAAAGGGACTGCTGCGCTTTGCTTGGCGCTACAGCCCCAAGACGGCGCGACAAATTTTGAGAAGCTGTCCGTTTCCAGCGCATATTCTCGTGCTTGCCGAGGACGCTCTGCTTGCCGAGGTGCGAAAGGCGGTTAAAGGCGGCGTTGGTATAAAGCGGGTGCGCGCGCTAGTCGCCGCAGCGCGTGAATCGGTTGGCGTGCGTTATGGGTTGGGGGCGGCAAGGTTAAGGCTGGGGATGCTGCTTGACGAGCTTGACCTTTACGAGCGCCAGCTTGCCGATGTTGAAGTGGCGATGAATGAGATGCTTGAGGCAACGGGTTATGCCGGGAGATTATTGCAAATCAAAGGGATAGGCGTTGTATCGGCGGCGACTTTTCTCGGTGAGGCTGGTGATCCGTTGCGTTTTGAGAGCGCCCGACAGATCATGCGCTACGCGGGATTCAATTTGACGGAGGACAGCTCTGGGAAGAACAAGAGCGGCACGTCTATTTCAAAGCGCGGCCGCGCGCAGCTTCGGGCGGCGCTGTATCAGATGGCGTGTACGATGGTTAAGCATAATGCGGAAATCAGAGGACTTTTCAGCTATTTTCTCACGAGGGAGAAGAACCCGCTGAAAAAGAAGCAGGCATATGTGACGGTGGCAGGCAAAATCATCACGATGATATACGCCATCCTCAAGAAGGATGAGGAATACAACGCCGAAAAAGTGATCGGCGCGGCCAGGCGCGAAATGATGAAGGCCGCTTGATTGCGTTAACAGAACGCCAAAGTGTTGATAGGGCGCGGGGTGCCGCGACTGGAGCGAGAAAGAAATTCGTTGGTTTTCTTTAGCGCCGTACACGCTTTCACGCACACGTTTTCGCCCGCATCTGGCGCCCACCTCCGGCAAAACCGGCAAAACCGGGCGCTTGACTTTTTTTGCGGGTAATTATATAATTGCTAAGGTAATTTTAGCGAGCGCGCGGGAATAGCTCAGTGGTAGAGCATCGCCTTGCCAAGGCGGGGGTCGCGAGTTCAAATCTCGTTTCCCGCTCCATTTGTTCTTACAGATAAGCGCTTGCTTCCTTAACCCGGCCGGCTGAAGCGCCCGGCCCTTCGTCAGGGGGCTTTGCCGCTAAGCAAAGCCAAAAACCGCATATGCCTCCTTAGCTCAGTTGGCTAGAGCACCTGACTCTTAATCAGGGTGTCCAGGGTTCGAATCCCTGAGGGGGTACCAGAAGTCCCCGTTTCATGCGGGTTTGGAAAAGGCCGAAAGGTCTTTTTCTTTTATGACTATCCCCAAAAAGCATGATATGATAAATATAGAAAGAAAAACACAGGCGGTGAAGGAATGGCGCAACAGGAAGCAATGAACCTAACGGAATTCATGGAGAGGTACGACACAGAGGAAAAGTGCCGGGAATACCTGTATGGGCTACGATGGGATGAGTTTTGCTTCCGTTTTAATCGCCGCCGGGTTGATCGGCTATTTGCCCGTACCCTTACAGTTTGCTCTGTCGCCAAACCTTTTCCGCGTTATGCTTTGGTTGGATAGTCATACTATGTTTTAATGATGCCCAGTATCAATAGATGTGCGGGGTAATATATGTAAAACAGCCATTTCATAGCCTTGCCGCCTACCGTACCGCGGGCGCCATTGTAAAAAGTAAGCAGCATAATGGGGATAATAATGCCTAAATGGATTAAACCGTAAACCGGGGTGAATAAAAAGCCGCATATAACGCCATAAACAGCAAGCACTTGAGCCATATCCAACATCTGCCGTTTGAAGTTGCCCCTATGGCGCCCCATAAACAAAATGGCGAGCGCTGCCGGCGTACTCCAGTCTGAGGGTAAGGCTAAAATAAGACATATGATGATAAGCGCCATACGTTGCCAGCGTTTGGTATTCGGCAATATATCGCCTTTATCTATCATTAAGGCGAGGACGCCCATAGCAAACGGCCATATTACACTGGTGGTAGGGATGCCGGGTATGAAATCGAAATCCGAGAACATGGTGTAGGGAATATGCGATAGTACCGCGAATAGCAGCAGCCGCGCGAGATACTTCTTGCGGTTGTGGGTAAAGTGGTATCCTTCTGAAACAAAAAACATCATGACGGGAGCTGTGATTCGGCCGATGATGTGCATGGTGATTGCGGGCGGCCCCATAGTATATCCCGGAAATATAATCCACGCCAAATGATCAACAGTCATGGCGATAACAGCTATTACTTTCAGCGCATTGCCGGACAAGCCCTTTTTTACAGTCTGAAAAGATAATGAAGATTTCACTACGATACTCCCTTGTATAGTTTGCGGCCGAGACCGTCAATCCGGCGCAGTCCACCAACCGGACAGATGGTATTTCCCGCGCCGCTTTTCCAGAGGTTGCCGCAGTTCCCGGTTATCGGAGTTCTGTTGATACAGTATAACGTACTATGCTTAAGCCGGCGACGCCCGCAGAAGATGAAGGCAAATAGCATGCCGTCATCCTACGAGAAGAATGGGTGCGTATACGGCGTGGGCTCTGGGCCTACATACATTCCGTACGCGTCGCAGATCCAGTACTCCTCGCCGACTTTAACCCGACACCATTGGTGGAGCCATTTATTCTCGTTCATATGCTCATAGGATATGCCTAAAATGTTCAGGCAAAGCCCAACCGCCCGCGTCGCCCCCGCGCAGGACGCCACATTGAGCACGTAGAAGCCGTACACGTCGTTGTAATGCTTTTGCGTAGTCGAATAGGTCAGCAACGTTTCCGTCATATGCCGCGTATCCTTATAGATCCCCTTTAGCTGCTGCTCCAGGCTCATTCCCTCGTATTTGGCGGCGATTTGCGCGGCGACGGCGTACCCTTGCTGAAACTCCTTGTCGGTCATGCCTTTTTTCAGGCTTTTGCCGTTGGGCAGGGCCGTTTTTCCCTTGGACGCTTTGGCGGCGGGTTCTGCCGAGCGAATGGGGCAATAGAACGTTTCACCGATTTTGAAGGGTTCGGCGGTCTTTCCGGATTTATCCTTAAACTTCACGCGCTTCCCGTTGACCAAGAGTTTCATGCTGCCGTATTGAACCGTCAGCTTTTGTACAGTGACCGCAGGGGCCGGCGCTTTGTTGATAACGACCAGCGCCGGTACGTCTTTGTCGAGGAATATGGTTTTCTTCTTCGCGTCCCACGTAACGCTCGCGTTCAGCGTCTGGGCCACAGAGGAAATCGCCACGTACACCACGCCATTGACGGTAAACGGCTCATCCGGCTCTCCATCCGCGTTCACGGGCGTAAAGGGATTTCCGTTGATTGAAAGGCTCACCTCGCCGTATTCCGCATTGATCTTTTTCGACCCTGATAAGGCCTGCGCGCTCATTGGAGCGGCAAAGGAGAGCACAAGGACAAGGCTAAATAGCAGACAAAGGGATCTGACCGGCTTTTTCATCGTTATATCTCCTGTTTCAATATTTGAATCGTTTATCTCGCTCAATTTCAGTTGATTACATATGCCAGACGCCCAACCGGGTGTGATTTCATTGTACGCCCATATGGGCGGATTCGTCAACAGGAAAGGGCATATGATGAGATGTTCTTAAAACTCATAGACCTTGCCGCTCTTGGCGGCAGTAACAATGCTCCGCGCCCACCTAACGATATTCTTTGCCGTTGTTTCGCATTCATCAGGAACGTAGCAGTCCATAATAGTCACCCGCCAATGTTTTTGAACCAACCGCA
>JAISXK010000099.1 GCA_031270585.1 Clostridiales bacterium
CGGGGTTTCGGTCTTCATCATATGCGCAGCAATGTTTTTATATACTATCCCCGCAGCTGTACAAATGTGTTCATCAAATTCAGCCGCCCATAACCCCAGCGGTCGTTGGGGTAGGCTATGCCGGGATCCCGCTCGCAGCCGCCAATCAGGTAGGATCGTAGCAGGTGGCTGTTAAACATCACTTGTTTTTTTTGCAGCGTGCCCCATTGCAGCAACAGGGTACAAACCCCCGCCGCCATGGCTGCGGATACGCTTGTTCCGCTCATTGCGCCATGGCCCAAAGGATAAACGCCGTTTACGCATACGCCGGGGGCCACATAGACGGGCGCCAGCATGGGTAAGCGCGTTGGTCCCCAGGATGAATCGACATAGAGGTTGCCCGTATGCGCGGAATACGCGCCCACGCTCATCACGCCTATGGCAGTGGCAGGCACGGTTATGGTGTTGTCGGGCGTGGGCGCTATAAACGCTACATCCGGGTTCAGAAAGCCCGTCATGGGTAGCCACGCATGGTAATTGCCATCCATTACGCTGTCCCCATGCACGATAATGGTCCATATACCGGGGTTGGGGTCATAAACCTTTACCCATGTAAGCTGACCGCCGCTGTCGGAAAGCGGAAAATGATACTGTATATTTACCCGCGCCTGCTCAAATACGAGCTTCACGTCCATCGTGCTGCCGGGCCTCGCCGGAGCAGGCCCCACTAACTCCCCCCCGGGTGAGCGCAGCGATATGCTGATGATGTCTGCGGCGCTGTTCCAAATTTGCACGTTGATAGCGTCGGGCGTGAAGCCGGTTTGTATTTCAATATTCTTTGTGGCTCCTGCTGCGGCAAGGCGGCCATGTGTATGGTGGCGCGCCAACACTTCGTTGCCAGCAGCCACCACCATGGATACCCCGGTCAAGTGCGATACGCGGGCAAGGTACCCTTCCAGTGGGGAGAATCCGTCATGGCTGCCAAAGTTGGTTCCTAAGCCTAAAAATATGGAGACCGGCTGCTTGCGCTCCGACGCTTGTTCCAAAATATAATTGATACCCAGCATCACGTCGGACGACGCGAACGCGTTTTCCTGGGTGGACGGTATCATATGCCGCGCGAGGTGGTAGGGATTGGCTTTGCGCAGCTTTACCACGAGCAGATCCGCATCCGGCGCGGCGCCTATGTACTCCTCCGCCTCCCTGCCAGCTGCTGCGGCGGCCAGAAATGTGCCGTGGCCCACCGTATCCCGTTGGGGCACGATTGCATACGGGTCATCGACGGATAAAGCCCTGTTGATATCCTCTTCGCTGTATTGCGAGCCAAACAGGTAGCCCGAAGGCGGCGCGCCGGCAATCGTCTGATCCCATATGGATATGATTTTTGTGCTGCCATCCTCGTAACGAAAGGCGGGCAGCGTATAATCCACCCCCGTATCCACCACGCCAATGAGCATCCCGCCGCCCTTTAAACCTAAATAGGGCTGGCGCTGCACCTGCAATATCCCCGTAACGCTAAGATCAATTGCACCCAGTAGCCCCAGTATGACGGGGTAGGCACTCAAGTCGGCTGGCTCTATCGCATCTATGGTCGTATCCACAATGCCGCGCTGCAAATACGCCACCGTATAGCCGCCTACAAGCTGTTTCCCCAAGTGTATGGCGGTGTTTTCGGCAATGTCCGTCTGTGCAAGATTGCTGGCGCGCAGGATAAAATCCACAGCCTCATCCGTATCATAAAAGCCCGCTTCTTCTCTTTCCAACCCGTCAATCTCCATTCCACAGCCTTTTCAAGCGCACGAGCTCGCCCAATGTTTCACCCAAATTCAACGCGCCGTACCCCCAAATGGGGTTCGGATAGGCGATTTGTTTGTTGCGTAGCGCGTTTCTTCGCATAAATGCCTTGATTTTTTGCCCATAAAGAAACGGGTCGTTTCCCCGCACTATGCCCCATTCCATCATGAGCGCCGCAGCGCCCGTCACAAAGGGCGCCGCAAAGCTCGTGCCCGAATAAGCGCTGTAACCGCCTCCCATGTGCGCGGATACGATCTGATAGGCCGGCGCCACCAAATCGGGTTTTACATAAACATCGTTGCGTGTATACCCCCGGCCCGAAAAGGCCATCGTGCTGTTGAGCGCGGCGTTGTAACCGCCTACGGAAATCACATGATGCGCCGTGGATGGCAGCGTAAGCGTGGTAGCGGCGTCGGGGTTCAAAAACGCCGTTCTGGTGGTTACATCCTCCTCGGTGGGCAGCCAGATATCAAAACGCCCGTGCACCACGTCTGCGGCGTATACATGCAGCATCCAGATCCCCTCCTGCACGGCTGCCGCGCGGCCGGCCTCCAGGCGAAAAAACACTTCCTGATCCGTATTGTAATGCGTGGGCATGCCCACGGCAAATTGCACAACGGTTTCCCCCAGAAGGAACGCGCTCTGTGCGTCGGCGATATGCAACATGCCGCTACTTTCTCTCCCCGGAGAAACAAGCTCGTATGAAAACGTATCCGCAAAGTTTTTCCAAAGCGTCAGGTACAGCGAGCGCGTGCCGGGCGGCACCGAAAAGGGAGCCGAAACGCTCTCTCCCTCTCTCAACGTTGCGCTGTAGTGGTGTCCTGCGGCGCCTTCGTTGCCCGTACCCACTACGATCACGTTTTTCCATTGCTGCGCCATTTCATTTATATAGGTTTCAAAAAGGGAGTTTCCGTCATGCGCGCCGTTGTTTGTTCCATAACTGATATTGATGGCCACGGGCATATGAAATTCCATGGCTTTATTCAGAGCATAGCGTATACCGCGCATCAGTTCCGTGGTGCGCGTCAGGTTTCTGTCGCCTCTTTGCGCCAGCTTCACAACCACGAGTGAGGCTTGGGGCGCCACGCCCGCGTTTCTGCCGCCGCTCGCCGCGCCATTGCCGGTGGCGACGCCCGCAACGGCTGTGCCATGCCCCAACGTATCGGTAGCGGGCAACTGCGCGCCGGATATAAGCGCGTAATTGATATCCTTGGCGGTATATTCCACGCCCTCAAAAAAGCCCGTGGGCGCTGCACCCACGCCGTCTTGATCCCAAACGGCCAATATGCGCGTGGTGCCGTCCTCATACATAAAATCCCGGTGCCTGTAATCGATGCCCGAATCAAGTACCGCCACCAACACGCCGCGTCCCTGTAAGCCGTAAGTCCCTTGCATACCGGCCGCGATATAGCCGTCGCTCAATCCGGAGATGGTTTGCGGCGCGAGCGCCTGCGGCAACTCCCAATATTCGATCTCAGGAAAGCCATTAAGACTGTTGATCACCTCCTTATCCATGGTCAAAATCGCGTAGCGCGCGCCAAGCGTCTCCGCTTGGGCGTTCAATGCCCGGCTAACGGACGCCAGATCTCCATTATATTTTACAATAACCTCCCAGCGCCCGTCTCCTTTTTGCGCCGCGTCGTTCACCGCCGGCTCTGCCCATGGCGGCGCCTCCTGTGGCGGGTCATCCCTGCTTGGTATATCCTGCGGCATCCCGGTCACCCCCCTTCTTCAGGTATCAAAAAATACTGTGTATTCTATTCCACTCAAAGCGGCAGGACTGCCACTCCCCGTCGACAAAGGCGTAGCCCTCCACCTCTTTGTCGTCGCTCTGGATGGGAACAACCACAGTCCCTGCCTGTCATGCAGGCAAATATACATATAGCGGTTTAGATACCGCCGCATAATATACGGCATAGAATCCCCATGATGGGAAGGGCAATAGCTAATCTCGATGGGCGGCGGCGCGTAAAGCTTCATAAGCATCCTCTCCAGTCGGTATTTCTCAATATATTCATACCGTTCACGCGTTAGACTCCATGGCAATGTTTTTCGGCTCATGCGCATATGATAAAGGGAACATTGAATTATTTAAGAAGGTGATGACTATGGAAACCCGTTTTTCAAGAGGGGTGGGGCATCTGCAGGTGAACGTGTTTACACAAGGGCGCGCGCGACCTGTAGAGCGAGCGTCTATTACGATTGCGTCCCATGGCCAGTGGGATATTTTGGAGAGATTGACGACCGGCGTATACGGCCAAACCGAAAAAATCAATCTGGCTACGCCGCCGCCTGCGTTCAGTGCGGAGCCGAGCGAAATACGCCCCTACAGCCTATATGACTTGCTTATTTCCGCTGAAGGGTACGACAATGTAAGGGTGGAAGGCGTGCAGGTGCTGCCCTTTACCACCGCTCTGCAGGATGTGGATCTTGAAGCGCGCGCAACGCCGCGCACGCAACTCATTACCATAGACGACAACACGCTCTTTGGCGCGTATCCTCCGAAAGACCCCGAGGAGGAAACAAAGCCGCTACCGCCAGGCATTGGATATATCGTGTTGCCAAATCCAGTGGTGCCCGAATATGTTGTGGTGCATGACGGCACGCCGCAAAACGCGGCGGCGGCCAATTACCATATCCCTTTTGCGGATTATATTAAGAACGTGGCCAGCTGCGAAATCTACGCTTCCTGGCCTGAACCGGCGCTGGAAGCAAATATTCTTGCCATACTCAGCTTTACGCTTAACCGGATATATACCGAGTGGTACCGTAGCCGCGGCTATGAGTTTAACATCACCAGCAGCACCGCTTACGACCAAGCCTTTGTATACGGGCGTAATATTTTTGCGGAAGTTTCTCAGGTAGTGGATAGGCTTTTTACCAGCTACATCACCAAACCCCATATCCGCCAGCCCTTATTTGCCCAATATTGTGATGGTCAGCGCATCCAGTGCCCCGGCTGGCTTTCACAATGGGGCAGCAAGGCGCTCGCGGATCAAGGATACAACTCCATGGATATATTAAAGTATTACTATGGTTATGACGTGCACCTGATGCAGGCATCGGCGGTGGCGGGCATACCGGCTTCCTTTCCGGGACGCAACCTGCAGTTGGGCTCCACCGGCCCCGGCGTGCGGTTGATACAGTCACAATTAAACGCCATACATAACAACTATCCCGCCCTGCCCCTCGTGCGCGTGGACGGCCTTTTTGGCGAGGATACGCTCGCGGCCGTGACGCAATTTCAACATATATTCGGCAATAACGCAACAGGTACTGTGGATTTTTCCACCTGGTATACGATATCGCGCATATATGTGGCGGTTGCACGCCTGGCGGAGCTTCTATAGAAGAGCCGCGTTACTTGAATGAGCGTTCCTGATGTCTTGGCAATCCCAAATCAGATAGCGCATATTGATAATTTAACCGCCACCTTTCTTAAGCATAGCGTGCCAATCCGAAACCGGGTTTAAGATTGGCGTACTATGGCTTAAGGATGCCTCGCGGCGCAGCCTCCCGCGTGAAAGGAAGCAAATCAATAGCGCAAGAGCTGCCGTTAAAAAAGTGATTCCTGCCTGCTTCCACAGCAACATACTGTATGTTACATCCCGCAGGCAGGGCGCTATCGCAAGATACTCCCTTAGATCATTGCCAATCTGCTCCATGAGGGCGCTCCAGAAAGAAAAATCGCTCCAGCGGGTGGGAATAAGCCAGTCCGGCAGGGCATCGAGAAACGCGCTTAGCGATATGGCAATGCAAAGAAGCAAACAAAGCATGCCTATTCTCCAAAGGGTGCGGGAACGTTTTTTTATCCGGCCGGTCAATAGCGCCGCCCCATAAAACGCGAGTACGAGTACCGGCAACACCGCTATGACCGATGCAAGAAAAGATGGTGTCCCCATCAGGATATAGTCGGGCTGACCCAGCCCTGAACTTACCGCAAAGCTCTCCACATCGTCGCGCGCGGGGGACGATGGCCCGCCGGAGAGCTCGACAGCGCTATAGCTCTGCGTCTTATCCTCATCCGCATACGCGAGCAACGCCAGCGGGTTCTCGCCCTCAAACACGCCGCGTATAATGCGCGCTTCGCCATCGACCTCAACGGTCTTGCCCAGAACATCTGCGCTACCCCACAGCACCCACGCCAGGCCTGAAGAAACCGCACAGCCGGCGCTGTCGGTGACGCCGGGAGCGTAACCGGAAAGATACGCCGCCTGCCAAACCAGGGACGCTTCGCCGCTGTAGAGGATGCAACCGGCCGCCGTCCCGCTGTATTCGGCGGAAAATTGCGCCTGCCGCTCGTGCCAAAAGGTAGGCCAAAACGAATCTTCCCCACCTTGTTCAATGGCATACAGTCGCGCCTCATAAGCGATATCGCCGCTGATTGGCGCTTCGTACCGCAAAGAAAGAGCGGGGTACTGCCGCAACGCCAACGCGTTCGCCGCGCCAATGACAGTACAACCTGCCAACACACTCCATAAAAGCACCTGAAGGATCGTTTGCTTTATACCCGTTCTCCTGTGCGTCCGCGTTGCCCGCCCCGTTCGAGTGGAAGGCGTTTGCACAGATGGCGCGGTATCCGTCTGCGTCGGAATCGTCTCCATTATTCCAGCCTCCCTCCCTCATTCATCCTGCATCCGTACTCTATCACCGGCGGCCACAGCTTTGTTGCTGCCGGTAATGACCAAAGCGTTTCTACTCACCGGCCCCTGCACGGCGGCCATATCGTCGTCCGAGGCGGTGATGCTGACCGACACCCTGGACACCACGTTTTCTACGCCCAGCACCGTGCTTTCCTGCTCCACAACGAGCAAGTAGTAGCCCGTATTGTCCGAATGTATGGCCGATAGCGGAACGCATAGCTCGTAGGTGCCGCTATCCTGCACCATCCGCACATCCACCCGCTGCCCGGCCTCCCAATCGCCCTCGGGAAGGTTGATGGTGACCTGTACGGTATCCTTGTCGTCGGGTTGGGCGATGGCGGATACGGAACCGGTAACGGTGGGATTGTAGTACATGGAGCCTCCGCCCGTCGTCACCTCGCAATCTTCCCCGACAGATAACTTTTCCGCATCGGCACTATCCAGTAGCACATGCGCTTGAAAGCCCCCGGCGCTGTCTGTAAAGGCAACAAGGGGTTCCTGATTGGTCACGCTGCTTGCGGCCCTGGCAAAGGATACGGCGCCCGAAACATCACTGTACAGCACGCCATCGCTTGCCACAAGGCTTTTCAGAGCGTCCACGACGGCCTGTTGCTTTTCTATATCCAACAGTAGCGAGACGGCACTGAGGCTGTTCTGGGCAGCGGTGTCGGCAGTTTGCCGCGCGTTTTTCTCATAGTCTTGTTCGGCCTTTTGCAAGGTTCCCATCGCGTCCTCTATCCGGCGTTCGGCGCTGAGCCGGTTTTCCTCAGCCTTTTTTATGGCGGCTGTCAGGGCGTCCTTAGCTTTTTCGATCTCCGCTTGCAGCGCATCGGAGGACTGATCGGAACTCTTATAATAATCCTGCTCGGCCCTGGTAAGCGCGGCCTGCGCATCCTCAACCTTTCGCTGGGCGCTGAGCAAAGTGTCGTCGGCCTTGATCTGCGCGGCTTTCAGAGCCTCAAGGGCCTTTGCCTTTTCGGTGTCGTTCTCCGCGTTTTCATAAGCACTCTGGGCGGCGGCAACATCCTGGTCTGCCTGCGCAATCGCGGCGGTATTGTCCTCTTGGGCGCGCGTCAAATTGCGCTGCGCGGTATCAAGGGCGAACGTATCCGGCGCGTCCGCAACGTTTTGAAACGCCTTGCTAAGCGCGACCGCCGCCGCGTCGATGTCGGCTTCTCCTTGGGCACGCGTGGTATCGTAGTCATCCTCCGCGCGTTGCAGGCTTTTTTTTGCCTGATCCACAGAGGTCGCGTCCGTTTTCTCCGTTCGCTCCAACTTGTCAATATCCAACAACAGCTTGTCAAGGCCAGCCGCTTCACGGGTCAGCTTTTCCTGTACTTCATCCATATCAAACCGGGCTACTGCATCGCCGGTTTGCACGCTCTGGCCCGAACCGACCAGTAGTTCCTCAATGGTGAGGCCCTCGGGCGCGGTAATGTCCAACGTATCCCGCGCGGACACCGTCGCTTGTTCCGTAATAGCGTCCATGATTTCCCCGCGCACCGGATTGGACAGTTCCACCCTTGCCAGGGTTGCGCCGCTCGTGCCCCGCGCGATGAGCGTGAGTATGAGCAGACCCACAAAAAACAGGACGATATAGCCGCCTATGCGCCGCTGCGCGGGATCGGAAAAACGCGGCAGGGCAGGCAGGCGGCTGAAAAACCCATGCCTGTTTCTTTTCCTGCGCGAAGGCTTCGCAGCCTCATCAATTGGTTCAGGCTGTCCCATTTCATCTATACCGGTATCAGGTAAGGGCGCCCATCTTTCTTCCATATTCGTATCAACCTTGTTTCCCATCAACTCACTCCTTGATTCCGGTGGACTGAATGCCCAATTCAAGATATTTTTGGCCGAACAGGAAAACCAACACGGCGGGGATCAGCATCATAAGCGACGCCGCCATAGCGAGGCCCAGTTTATCCGCCGCGATCTGCGGCAGATACAGGGATAATGGCCACAGGGATTCGTCTTTGATAAACGTCATAGGCTGCTCAATAGCGCTCCAGCACTCCAAAAAGCCCAGCACAAGCGCCGAGAGGATGCCCGGAAGGCCAAGCGGCAGGCCAATGCTGAAGAATGTTCTGAAGTAACCCGCGCCATCTATGGAAGCGGCCTCTAAAAGCGTGCGGGGCACTGCGTCGAAGCCCTTGAGCATAATAAACACGGGGAAGGCGGAAAAGGTAAAGGGCAAAATGACAGCCCACAGCGTATCCATCAACCCCAGTTGATCCAGAACCAGATAGTTCGGCACCATGGACACCTGAAACGGCATGAGCATGAGAGCGATGTAAACGGTCGTCAGCGCTTTGCGCCCCCGGAAACGGATGCGGCTAAGCGCCCATGCCGCCGGTGCGCCCAGCAACAACTGCCCCAGTACCGAGGGAAGCACAATCTTGAATGAATTCCAGAACATGACGAAGAACTGGGGCGTATCCAGCAACAGTTCCACCAAGGGCTGCAGCGTAGGCCAAGCGGGCAGCAGCGGCCATGTGGCGCTACCTTCCGCCGTTCCCATAGCGGGGCCTATGGTGGCGTTTAACTCCTCCAAGGACATCAGACTGCCCATGAACATGAACCACAAGACCCACCAAACCAGTAACGCTACGGCGGTGAGTAGAATGAACCGGGCAATCATTCCGCAGCGTGGCCGCACGTAACTGCTTTTACCCGTCATCAATCCGCCTCCCTGAAAAACCGCTGCATCAGCAGTATCAAAATGAGCAACACGCCGCACAATATAGTGGCCGCCGCGCACAACCGGCTGATGTCGAGGTTCTGGAACCAGTTGTTGAACAGGTGCTGCAACAGGTAGATAGAATCGTGCGGGTACGCCCCCGCCACGAGGTATGCCTCGCGGAAGACCTTGAACCCGTTGAGGAGCGAGAGTATGGACACCAGCCCCATGGTGGGCAACAGGCCGGGCATTGTGATATACCAAAAGCTCTGCCAGGCGTTGGCGCCATCTACGTTCGCCGCCTCATACAGGTTATCGGAAATGCCATCCAGCCCGGCCAGCCAGAGTATCATATCGTACCCGCTGTTCTTCCACAGGTATGTGAACACCATCACCCAAAAGGCGGCGTTTGAGCCTATGAAATCGACCGGCTGCGCGCCAAGAGCGGTTAAGACCGTGTTCATCAGGCCGTTCTGATGAAACAGCACCTGCCACAGCAGCACGATGCTGGCGACCGGCATCGCCATAGGTAGCAGGTAAGTGGTTTTAAACGTTTTGCCCTGCGGACGAACGGCTCGTATCAATAGCGCAATCACCAGGCTTATGAGCAGCAGCAGGGGGATACACACGGCGATAAACTTAGCCGTGTTGGCTGCCGCCAGCCGGAACGCGCTGTTGCCTAGCACCGAGGCATAGCCTTCGAGCCCGATAAAGTTTTTTCCACGGGCGTCAAAGAAACCGCGTCGCACGGTATCCGCGAATGGGATGAGGAAAAACACCAGAATCCCCCCCATACTGGGGGCCAGAAAGACAAGGGCCGCAAAGCCCTCACCCTTCATGGCGATACGTAGCTTCCCAGGGCGATTATGATCTTTCCGCAAGGTAGTTTTTGACGTTCTGCTCAATCTCCTTCACGGCCCCTTCCACATCAATTTGCCCCTTACAGCATTTTTCCACAGTGCTCCACATCATTTCGGTCAGCACGGTATCCGCCATGGAGGGCGTTTGGAGCCGGCCTATCAAAGCGTCCGGATCAAAGGCGGAAAAGAGGGGCTGGCCGTTCTCAATGCGGCGCTCGTTGATGGCGTCGATCTGCGCCGCAAACCCGGTGCGGGTTACCGGCAGCCCGGTGCCGTAGTTGAGTTGTTGCACCGCCGCCGAGAGCATGTTCTCAACAAATTCGGCCGCGAACTCCGGCACAGCGGTATCGGCGCTGACGCTTATCACAGTGGATGGCTGCCACGCATCCGGCGCCAGCCCGGGAAACAGCGCCAGTTCCGAGCCGTCGCGTTCCATCATGATCTGCAATAGTTGGAGGTTGCCTGCAAAGAAAGCCGCATAATTTGTCATTTCCATCGTGTACCACATGAGCGAGTCGGGGACGGTTGTAGCGACGCTGCCGCCATCCACAAATCTGGCGCGCGGGCCCCTGTTGCCAGAAGACCTTTCCGTCAGCGCGTATTTGTCGCTGATGGATAGGATTGCCTCCAGATAGCTGCGCAGGGCATCCGTATTGAGCTTATTATCCCCAACGATGGCCGGCGCGCTGGAAAGCCAAAGGATATCACACAAATCCTTTAGATCAGAGAAGTATAGCGCGGCACGCTTTGATTCTTCCACGGCCGTGAAGGGCCCGGAGCCAGAATTGCCGCCGGCCGGCAAATCATTCCCCTCCACTACGAGCGAAATAAGATCGTCCTGCGTCTTTATACCATCCAGGCTATCGGCGCTCCCCATGAGCATGGGCATCAGGAACTGGGTGGGCAGGCAGTAAAGCTCGCCATCTTTCTTATACGGGTTTAGTAAGTTATCATAAATATCGCTTGTGTCGATCAGCCCGCTTAGGTCGAGAAGCATCCCTTTGTCCGCATAGCTATCCGCTGGACAGCCATCCAACAGGATGATATCCGGCCCGTTGCCGCTCAAAAGTTCTGTGTTCAAAGTTTTGATGGCATCATCAGCCGATACGGCGTTGCTTGCGTCCATCGCAACCTCGTAGGTGATGGCGGCGTCCGGGTATGTTTTTCGCAACTGCGCAATGGCCGCGCGCACAAAGCTGTTGTCCGTCAGCGACCAGACCGTCAGGGTCTTGTCGGGGTCTATCGCGGCGTTTTCATCCCACACATATTTATACAGACGGTTTGCCTGCCCGTTCTCCAGCATATTGACCACGATGCCACCGTCCTCCAGCACAAATACCGCACCGACGCTACTGCGTGGCGTGCCGGTGGAGTATGCCGTGCTCTGTAACACCGTATCGACGACTCCGTCCGCGCCGGCGCGCAGCAAGGATCCGTTCTGGACGGAATACAGCGCTCCCCCGGCGTCTACTGCCAGTGAACCGCCAACCGTTCCTCCCATCTGCATTCCCATGCCAATTTCTTCATTTCCGCCGCCGAAATTGACCGCCTGCCGATCTATGGGCGCGCCGTCACGCATGGTATATGCCGTTACCTTCCCGACGCCATCCAACACATACAGGTTTTCGTCATCACAGGCCGCTCCCATTGCGCTTTCCACCGGAATCTCCGCAATAAGCCGGCCTGACGAAATATCGTACAACTGCGTCTTGGCCATTATCTGCCCGGAGAAACCCCCGCCACCGGGCCGCTGCGCCGCATCCTGCGGGCCCTGCCCAGTTGTGGGCGCCGTTCCGCCACCCGGTACTTGATCCCCATTTGGGTTATCCGGGCCGGTTGCACCATTGAATTCATCATCGGGAGCGGGGGCGTTTTCACCATCCGTTTCCTCTTCGTCGCTTGTATCGTCGCGTCCCGCCTCCTGTGGGAAATTGCCGCCGGCCGGCGTTCCCCCACGCGTGGCCTGCACCATCATACCGCCGATGGAGTAACCAAGCAGGAAACGGTCATTCCCCAGTGCCTGTAGCAGGGATACCGATACGTTTTCTCCATTGGTAATCGCATCATCGATTTCCTGTATGGGGTACGATTCGCTGCCGCCATCGGGCGAGATTAAGATAAGCCCTTCCTCCCACATGTAGACAATAAGACGGCCGTCCGGCAAAAACGTACCTGTCTGCGCATCCCGGTAGCGGTCGCCGTCGCTGCCGGGGCCGGGCGACGGCGTCCAGCTATTGCCGCCATCGGCGCTCTCATATCGGGTCTTTAAGCCTTCATCAAAACAGACGAGCGTACCATCCGCCGCAAGGAAGCTGGCAAACCTGCCCTCAACAGGAGGCGTGATGTCACTCTCCACATAACGGGCCGCTCCGTAAAGACCAGATGCTCCGTTTTCATTACGGCCGTTTCCACCCGAATCGGGCAAACTTCCACTCCTACCGCTATTGCCGCACGCCGCCATAAACAACAGGCATATATTTAACAACAAACAAAGGGCACTTTTTAAATATTTCATGTTCGCTTCACTCCTTATAGGTTGTATGCTTTACGCACCATGATTGGCAGTATAACGCGCGAAGCTATAATGAAGCTCGAATCAAAATCACACTGCTGAGGATGGCCTGGTGATTGATGTCTGTCTGTAATAGATGGTAGAATAAGTGATAGCCTTCGGACGTTATTCAAGTTTCATTATAGGTTCGGGCAGTATACTGGCCT
>JAISXK010000098.1 GCA_031270585.1 Clostridiales bacterium
GCGTTGCCGGCGCCGCCTGTCCCGCCGGGGATAGCAAGCGTTGCGCCGGCCCGTATTTTGTTCACGTCCGATATGTTGTTTGCCTTTGCGAGCGCGTTCATGTCAACACCGTGCGCTCGCGCGATTTTCCCGAGGCTGTCTCCCTTTCGTATGGTATACTGCATCCTGCGTTCCCCTTTTAAAGCCCGCGCGCGGGCTGATTTCTAGTTAAATTGCCGCGCCCATTCCTGCAGCGACGCTACCGCCAGCGCGATATCGCCTATCTGCTGCTGTATGGTCATAAAGTTTTGGTTCATCAGGTTTTCCGCCTGCCGCACCCTGTCGTCGTAGGTTTGCGCGTCCTCTTCCCCGTATTTGCCGTTCGGTATGCTGATCTGCGTATACAGAGCGCGTAAACCATGTGTGTCAAAGCTCATCTTGGCCTCTCCTGTACCTGCATATAAATTTCCATACCGCCCTGCAGCGAAAAGCGCGATCCCGCTTCGTTGTCTATCTCAAACTGAAACGTGCGCGCCCAATCGCTGTCGGGCCGTATTTCGATAATTTCTTCGGGGTCGTCCTTCATCAGCGCGCGAAACACATGGCCGCGCCCCCCAAATTTCGTGGTGAGCAGCACAGCGGCGCCCGCCTTGTCGCCCTCTTCGCGCGTGCCGCGCAAAAACACCTCGTCGATCTTCTTTTCAACCGCCCTTGCAAAAAGGTCCGTGGTCTGCGTTTCCCAGTGGGCGCGTATGGGCCTGCCGTCGTAATCGGGCCCCTCGTTAAACCGGTATACATACCTGTCGCCGCCCAGCATATAGATACTGCCGTCCAGCGCAAAAAGGTCGGCCGCCTCAAAGCCGCGCCGCAGCATATAGGTGCGCCGCCTGATGTCGTATACGATCATATGGTTGTCATACACCCTGTTTTGCGGGTCGTCCCCCTTGTAACAGGTAAAGTACAGGCAATCCTTGGCTTCACAGGCTTTGCTCGTTCCGACGTAGCACCCCTTCATAAAGCGAAACAGGCTTCTCGCGTCCGGCATGGGCTGCACGGTGATATTGTTGAAATAGCACAACCCTGCGGGCGTCAGGTAAAACGCCACGTCCGCGTGCGTCGCCACCGACGTATGCGCCATCTGCTCCACCTCGGCGTCCACGCGTTCAACGGTGTAATTGCTGGGCCTGTCGCCCAGCAGCCGGTATATGGAATACCGCTTGATGATAAGCAACTGCGTAGAGAGCGATACCAGCCCCATGATGGGGTCGCCCACGCTGTCGCCAATCTCCAAAAGCCCGCCGCCGGCGTTTGCGCTACTTTCGTCGCTGTGCCAGTCCTCAATGCTTCTGCCGTCGCCCGCTATCTGCGAGTAATACACCCTGCCGGGGTGCGTGGGGTCCCCCGCGCAAAACAGCCTGCCATAATGCAGCGCCAGATAGTTTACGGCGGCGTCGCTGACGCCTCCGCGTACCGTTACGGCGGTACCGGCGGCGGGCGGCGTCGCGGGCGCCGTTTTAAGCGTAACCGTGTTCGCGGTGTGGTCCACATCTTCAACCGCCTGTGTCGCCCCGTTTATAATCAGCCCCTTGCGTTTGATTTCTTTGCCTGTCTCCTCGCTAAAAGCTGCGGCCAGCGTTAAGGTCCTGCCGCTGCAGGTCTGCACCGCGCCGGTAAATTTTGTTTCGCCCGATCCAAAAAGGCTCGCCTGTGCGCTGATACCGTCCCACTTAACCGTCTGGTGTTCGCCGCAGGCTATCAGCAGGTAGTCATAGTCGCCTATATTGCATTGCAGCATATCCCAGCGCCTGCCCGTAACATGTTCGGGATACCTGTATACGCTGTGCCACGCGCCGCCCTCCGTATCATACGCGTAAAGGTTCATGCGGCCCTCGTCGTCCCCCGCTATCGCGGCGTAAACAAACGTACTCATAAGCGGCATAACGCGAAAGCGCCGCACGATACCGCTGCCGGGCACCGGCGCGGTCAAGTGCTTAACATATCCTTTCGCTACGGAAAGGTTGCCGTCGGCGGTATCCATGTTATATGCGTAAGGCGATGTTTCCACCCTGCACAGCGAGCCGTCGCGCGATTGGTCTATGCCTGAAAACTCTTCCATTTTCCAATGTTTTATCGCCATACCCCACCCCCTAATACAGCATGTTTTCTATCCGGTAACATTCTAAAAGCCCCATGTCCGCGCGCGTCAGGCGTCGCTTTTGCTCGTTGTAAAATTGAAAATAGATCGAAGCGCCGCCCTGCGTGCTGGCGTCGCCGGCGCTTCTTTCCGCCGCCACAACGTAGGATACGATGCACTGGTGCAGTTGATTGGGCAACTCCGGCCGGTCGGTCGCGTTGCTGAGGGGTTTCGGCAAAAAGCGGTAGCGCACGGCCACATCCCCCGCTGCGTCCGCCCGGATCATACCCGTCTGTTCGCCCCCTTCAAACGCCACGCTTTTTCCGTTCCGGCTTATATGGAGCAGCTTTACGCAAAGGCGCGGCAGGCTGTCAATGGAAAACTCCCCGCCCTGAAGCCGGATGGTATCCGTGCGGTACTGGGCAAACGCCTTTGCCAAATCCTGCTGCGCGATATTGGCGTATTGCGTAAACGCGCCGCGGTACACGTCAAACGTTTGGCTGTCTATGCCGCGCCTCAGTTGCTGTAACGCCGCCATAATAATCTCGCAAAGCGTCACTTCAGTTCTCCCAGTCCCTTCCCAAAGCCGGTGGTATATTCCTGCACATACCGCGCGGAAAGCTTCTTTCTGCGCGTCTGGTCGTAGAGCACCATGGCAAGCGCCTCGGGCACATCCACCACCCGCTTTGTTTTGATGTGGTACGCCACGCCGTTGAGCCGGTATGTGAGCACCTCCCCGTCCTTGCCGGTCACGGGGTCAACCCATACGGGCACGGAGGGTCCCTGCGCCGCCGCGCGTTTGGTCGCGCGCTCCTTTTCCCTGGCGTATCTTTCAATGCCGGCCTCCGTCTCCGTTTCCGGCGGCCTCGCTGTCGCTTTTCGCGTTTTGGCGCCGGCGCGCGCCGTCTTCGTTTTCGTCTTCGCGGAAGACTTGCTTACTGGCTTTGTCATGGTGCCGTTTTCCCCCTTCTTCATATAAAAAATCCCATAAAAAATCTGAGCCGCCGCCATTTATTTCAGGCCGTCAGTCCTCCGTTACGGCATGCTCTATGCGCGTAATCCAGTCCTCATTCAGTATTTTGGCCGCAAAGGCCATCACCTTGCCGCCCACCGTGCCGCGCTGGTTGAGCGGGTCAAACCCGCCCTCGCCCACGCTTTTCACGATAATCCTGATAGAGCCTTCGTCCACGTTGATAATGCCATACGCGTCCTGCCCGAACACGAGCGTCTGATGCACGGCTATACCGCTGTCCGCGCCGTCGCGGGATACTATTTTAGCGCCGGTTGCAGGAGCGCTCGCAAACGCCGCTGTGAGCGTGATGGATTTACTCCCGGCGTCAAACCCGGCCACATACGCGCTCTGGCCATTTGCCGTCACCTGCGCGCCCGCGCTGTCAAGGTAATCCTGCGCCGCCTCGCTCAGTTCGTCGTCTATGGTCACAACCTTCGTAGTGGCGCTGTAGGCGCTGATGGTGGAGCTTAGCGCGTTTTTTACGACGGGCGCCTCCGTGCTTTCCAAAAACACCACGCCAAAGAGCCTGCCAAGCTCGCCCGTGTAGAGCTGGTCGTTGTCCACATAGGTGTTTGCCGCCTGCCACAACGGGTCGCTTTGCAGGTCATACACCGCGTCGGGCGAGACCACCGCCACATAATGCTTGCGCTGATCGCGCAAAAACATACGCGCCTTGCGCTTTTTTAAGTCCCGTACCGCCTTTCTGATATCGGTGCTTGTCAATTTGTCGTTTACCGTGATGGTGTTGCGGCTAATCGCGTCGCCGGCCCAGTTCACGTTGTTGCCCGTCGCGATTTCATCCCTGGTCACCCATTCGATCACGGTGCCCAATAGCTCGCCCATGCGTTCCGAGCCTGCGGACAGGATCTCGTCGAAGCCTGTCAAATCCAGCATATCCGAATACGTGAAATACGCCCCGTACTGCTTTACCTCCGCCTCCACGATATCCTGCGCCAGGGATAAGCCGTCGGGCGTCTCCCCCTCCGTCAGCGGCGTCATGGCGCAGGAAGGATCCCAAAGGCTCCACCTGCGCATTTCAATCTTCTTGCCGGCGTTTTTTGGCAGCGGCCGTTTCTGTCCGTGCTCCGTATATACAAGTTGGGTTTTCGCGGCTTCCAGCAGCGATCTGTCATAATAGGTTTTGTTAAAGCCTGCGCCGGTATTTCCTGTTGTTTGTGTGTTGAAATTCGCCATCATTTCTCCTCCTGCTCTTTACAGCTTTACTTTTTTTCCGCTCAGGAAGGCCTTCCGGATTTTTTCCTGGGCGCGTTTAAATTCCGCCGGGCTCATCTTGCCATAATCGATCTCCCCCGATGTCATGTCGTTATATCCCGGCCTGATAGCCGCCGGCAGCGACCGGTTCAGCATTGCGCTTTTGAGCATGGCCCCCTGGGAAAATTGCGCGTCCTGCAGCGCGCGCACCGTCCTAAGCGCCGCCTTCGCGCCAAAACGCATGCAATCGCTCAAAAAATTGGGGTAAACGCGCATATACTCCGCCACCTGCATGTCCTGCGGCATATCGCCCGAGAGCACGGCGCGAAACAGCTCCTCCCCAATCTTTGCTACGGCCGGCTTGCCGTTTAATTCGTTCGCCGCGGCGCCGGGCAAGGGCATGTTTTGTGCGGCGTAACAAACGGCGTCGCCGTCCGCTTCCCCTGCGCGGATGCGCGCGTTTGCCGCCGCCTCCCCGTCCAGGCCGTCCGGCGGCGCGCTCTTTAGCGCCGCGCGTTTCCCCGGCGTATAACAGGGGTTCTGATCCGGCCCGTCCTGCGCGCGGCAAAAAGCCGGGCCGGTTAATCCGGGCGCGTTCGCGCGGCGTCCTTCCCGCGTGTAAGCGCGTAAATCCTCGGGCGCTGCGGCGTTGGTCCTATCCGTTTGCGGAATTGTTTGCGGGTCGCCCTCCCCGCAGGCATAGGTAAGGTCTATGGCGCCGGGCGTTTCTGCGCCGCCCTGTACCGGCGCGCAGGCCGGCGTTTCAGCGCCGTATTCCGGCGTACCCGCGGCGCCGCTGCCGGTTAAAATTTCTTCAGGCATATTTCCTTCTGTTCCTCCTTATTTTCCGTTTTCCTCTTCGCGTTTTCCTGTTTTGCCCGCGCCCCGCAAGCGCCTTTGCGCCGGGTAAAGCGGCGTCGGGCAAATCCATGCGGGGCAAATCCATGCCGGGCAAATCCATGCCGGGTAAAGTGGCGCCGGGCAAATCCATGCCGGGCAAATCCATGCGGGGCAAGTCGATTCCGGGCAAATCCATGCCGGGCAAATCCATGCCGGGCAAGTCAAAACCGGGCAAATCCATGCCGGGAAACTCCATGCGCG
>JAISXK010000116.1 GCA_031270585.1 Clostridiales bacterium
GCCTTGGAGCTATCCGCCAACTGCGAAATATCGCCCATGCCCCCGCTGCCGCTTAGCATCTGGTCAAGCGTATCCAGCCCCTGCTTGATTGCAGCCGATCCCTCCATCAATGTCCGGCCGCCTGCGGCAAGTTCGGTCAGGCCGTAATGAAACTCCCTGCTGCCATCCACCAGTTCCTTCAAGCCGCCACAAAACTCCATCAACCCCGCTTGCAGCCTGCCCATGCCTATGTCAAATTCCAGCGCGCCCTCGCCAAGCGCTTTTGCGCCGTCCAGCAGTTCCAGCGCGCCGTCGTCCAACTTTTTTGTGGCGTCGCGGATATCCGTAGCGCCGCTGTTCAGTTCGCCGATAGCGTCCGCCAACTCGGTGAGACTACCGGTAAACTCGTCGGTATCTATATCAAAATCCATGGCAAGGCCCACGCCGTTGATGGATATACGATCCATTTCAAAGTTTTCCACATCGGCGGATATGGTGGCGTCAAGCCCTTTGCCGGGCAATGCCGTATGCGCGATCTGTTTATTCCGGCCCGCATTGGCGACGGTCGCGCCCTCGGCCGCAATATTGTTGCAGCGGGCAGCGTCAAGCGTGATGGATGTTTGCAACGCGCACCCGTCAAAAAAGCTTTGATCCGCTGCGGGGTTGGCTTCTATTTTCAGCCTGATCTCCAATTTTCCCGATTTACCCGCCAGCGCCCCGGGCGCTATGGGGACGCCATCCAGCGTATACGAAATGTTGATAAGCCAGGGCAGCGCAACGGGCTCTGTCAACGCGCCCTGGTAATATAGCTTTTTCTCCTGCGTGCTGATTTGTATGGTATCGCCCTCTAAAAAGATTTCATCCTCCGAGGTTAAATTTTGCACGCTCTTATAATCGCCATAGTCCACAATCGCACCGGGTGTCAACAGCGTAAACACATTGACCACATACGCGCTTTGCGCCGCCCCCTCTGCGGATAAAAGCGCATACACGACCTCTTCCTTTTCAAACGCGGCCGCATGGGGAACCGTGCCGGCGACACCCGCCACGGCGCGCACGCTTCGGCTTTGCAGCAGTATAAGCGTCAGGACAAACAATATAATGCAACCGCTTTTTATAATACGTTTCATATTTTTAAGAAACAACTCCGTTCCGTGATAACAGCGCTCCGTAGTATCATACAATCCGCCTATTATCCATGATATTCCCGGCGTCCGCGATTGACAAGGAACAAAAGGCGGCGAACTGCCTGATGATAAACAGATATTTTTTTAGTTGTGCGACATGCGGCGGCAATAATCATATTGTCATTTATCATACATTGTGTTGACTATTCGGTCTGTTGATAGTATAGTATTTGTTAACATCGCGTGCAGAAAGGAGGGGGCCGTCATCGACCGCAGAGCAAAATACACCCGGCTGGCGCTTAGAGAAAGCCTGCTCAAGCTGGTGAGAGAAAAAAGCGTGGATAAAATAACCGTTACGGATATCTGCAAAGAGGCGGATATCAACCGCGGCACATTTTATACGCATTATAAAGACGCCTACGACCTGCTGCAAAGCATTGAAGACGCCATTGCCAAGGATATCGAATCGGTGCTGACCAGCATGCAGTATTCAAAAAGCGGAAATAACGTCTCCTCGGTGGTACAGGAAGTGTTCGAATACCTCATGAGCAACAAAGCCCCCTGCGAAATACTGCTGGGCAAATTTGGGGATATGGAGTTTTTGCGCAGGATACTTTACCAGACACAAAGCCAGTTCACCGCCATTATATTGCGGCAGATAGGCGACGTGGATGAAACCATGCTGCAATACTACTTCTCCTTTGTGGCAAACGGCTGCGTGGGGCTCGTGCGCTCCTGGATTATGAACGATATGCAGGAAACCCCTGAAAAGCTGGCCTCGGTAGTCGCCACCATAGCCAACGAGGGAGGGCTGGCTCTATTTACATGACTTTATACTAAAGTGGCGCCGCCGCTTTTTTAAACTTTCGGATATATCCTCTCCCGCTCGGGCGTATAGGCGGGGAGCTTTTTTTCGATGAGACTTATGGAAAGCCGCGCGAAGCGCTGCAAACCGTTTTCCAGCGGCACGGGGCTGTTCTTTTCGCCTATGAGAGGCGCGGCGTAGCGGATGAAGTCGTCCGTCACATCAGGCTTATCTTTGGATAACCAGCTATCCTGTATGTAGCGCACGCTGTTGGCGGCGGTCTCCAGCGGCGTTTTGTCGTAATATACAGCGTAACCCGGCTGCTTTTTTCGCAATATGGTGGCCATGTAGCCCGTGCCGCAGCAAAGCGCCGTCATAACGGCATGGCGGCCTACGTGATACGCTTCATCAATATCCACGGCGGATGCCTGCATGGATACGCCGCGCTGTATCACGCCGGGTATTTGCCCGGTGGCGTTGCCCTTTACCGCAAGGCCGCGGGTGTTCAGGTAGTTGACGACCGCCTGCGCGGCCGTCGTGCCGGATGCCCCATACTCGATATGGCCAAACCCGTCATGCTTTTCGCCGATACCGCCAACATCAAACCCTTCGGATACCACGACGATGCACCGGCCGCTTCGCGCGAGCTCTTCATTCACGCGCGCATATAGCTCCGGCAGGGTAAAGCCTGCCTCCGCCATATACAGCTGCAGCGGCATGGCGCGCAAGGGGTCGCCCAAGCGGGCCGCCGCCGTGATCCAGCCGGATTTACGGCCCATGGCCTGTAGCACGCATACCGGCTCGGATACGGATATGGCTCTGTTCTCTTCGTTTATATTCTGTATCAGATGCGCCCAATAGCGCGCGCAGCTTGCGTACCCCGGCGTATGGTCTATGATGGTAAAGGCGTTGTCGCCCACGTCGTTATCTATGGTTTTGGGTATGCCCGTTACGATAAGATCATATCCCTGCGCATGGGCCAGCATGGATGTTTTGCAGGCCGTATCCATGCTGTCGTTGCCGCCAATATAAAAGAAATAGCCTATATCATGCGCGCGGAAGACATCGAGTATGCGCGCGTAATCCTGTTGCAGGGCATCCGTAAGCTTATAGCGGCAGGTGCCGATTTGCCCCGCCGCCGGCGTGGTTTTCAGCAGCGCAACCTCTTTTGCGTCCTGCCGCGTAAGGTTGATAAGCTCTTCCTTTAACACGCCCTCTATGCCATGCCAGGCGCCATAAAGCGTTCCCGTATCGGGGTGCTGGCGGCACGCGTCCATCACCCCCTGCAAGGAAGCGTTGATAACGGGGGAAGGCCCGCCCGACTGCGCCACAAGGGCGTTGCGTTTTTTCATGCCTGCGCCGCCTTTTAAAAAATGATAGGTACATATTGAGTATAGCGCGTAAATGCTTTTGTCACAACCACTCTCATCAATTCAGCATATACAAAAGCGCGTTGCAAATAGCCGCCGCGACAGTGCTGC
>JAISXK010000108.1 GCA_031270585.1 Clostridiales bacterium
TACATACGGCGTTTCGGGCGTGGAGCTGGTGTTTACGCAACTACACGCGGGCGGCAAGTTTGGCAACGACAGCTACGGTTTTTCGGGCGGGCTTCATGGCGTGGGCGCGAGCGTAGTCAACGCGCTTTCGCGCTATTTAACGGCGGATATCGCAACAGGCGGCCGCCTTTATCGTCAGGAGTTTGAAAGCGTGCCGGGCTCTGACGGCAAAATCATATCCGGCCGGCCCAAAGCGCCGCTAATGGAGATTGGCCGCACGCGCAAGCAGGGCACCGCCATCACATTTTTGCCCGACGAGAGCGTGTTTGAAAGCATCGATATGAACTTTGATATCATCGCGCGCCGCATGCGCGAGCTTGCCTATCTCAATCGCGGCGTCACCATGCGCGTGCGCGACAGCCGCAAAACCGCGCGCGAGGCGGAATACAGGTTCGACGGCGGGCTTTCGGATTTTGTAAAATTTATGAACGCCGACAAAACCCCGTTGTACCAAACCCCCATATATTTCAAGGGCGAAAGGGACGGCATCATCGTAGAGGCCGCCTTGCAGCATAACGACGGCTATGCCGAAAGCCTTTTCAGCTATGTCAACAATATTCCCACCACCGAGGGCGGCACGCACGAAACAGGCTTTAAGGCCGCGCTTACCAAGGTGATGAACGATTACTGCCGGCGCACCGGCGTATTAAAGGAGAAGGACGCGAGCCTGTCCGGCGAGGATTTTCGCGAGGGCCTGACGGCCATATTGTCCCTTAAGATGAAAACCATACAGTTTGAGGGGCAAACCAAAACCAAGCTTGGCAATACCGAGGCGCGCCCCGCCGTGGAAGCCGTGGTGACAGAGCAGCTCGTACCATTTTTGGAGGACTTGAAAAACGCAGGCGTCGCCAACAACATGGCTGAAAAGGCCGTTGCCGCAGCCAGGGTGCGTGAAACCGCGCGCAAAGCGAAGAACATGGCGCGCGAAAAAAACAAGCTGGAAAACGCGCCGCTCGTGGGCAAGCTTAGTAGCTGCACCGGCAGAAACCCATTGAAAAACGAGCTGCTGATTGTAGAGGGCGACAGCGCGGGGGGCTCCGCCAAGCAGGGGCGCGACCGCAGCTTTCAGGCGATTTTGCCGCTGCGCGGCAAGCCGCTCAACGTCGAAAAGAAGCGCTTTGACCAGGTGCTGGCCAATGAGGAGTTCCGCAGCATCATCACGGCCATCGGCACAAACGTGGGCGAGGATTTTGATATTTCGCAGCGCAAGTACGATAAGATCATCATACTCTCCGACGCCGATCAGGACGGCGCGCATATCCGCGCAATATTGCTCACGTTTTTTTACCGCTATATGAAGCCGCTGATTATGGAGGGGCATGTGTATATCGGCCTGCCGCCGCTCTATAAGGTGCAAAAGGGCAATCGCGTGCTGTACGCCTATAACGAGCGGGAGCTTGCCGCAGCTGCGGGCGAGCTGGGCCGCGGCTACCTGGTGCAGCGCTATAAGGGCTTGGGTGAAATGAACCCCGATCAGTTGTGGGAAACCACCATGAACCCGGACAATCGTTCGCTTATTCGCGTGGGCATTGAAGACGCGGCGGATGTGGAGCACCTTGTGACCATACTGATGGGCGATAAGGTGCAAAGCCGCAAGGAATATATCAGCGAATACGCCAACTTTAACAAGCAGGATGCGTTTTTGGAGCAGGGCTTCGCCGCCGCAAACGAAAACGCCGGAATACAGCCGCCCGCGTGGAGCGCATCAAAAGCGGAAGGGGAAACGTAATGGAGAAAAAAAAGAAGGAAGCCGCCGCCCTGCCGCCGCGCGGCGAAACCATTATCGCGTGCAGCATGGATGAAGTGATGCACAATTCCATGATGCCCTACGCCGAATACGTCATACTCGAGCGCGCGCTGCCCCGTGTGGAGGATGGGCTAAAGCCCGTGCAGCGGCGCATACTCTATACCATGCTGGAGTTGGGGCTTACCCCCGATAAGCCGCACAGAAAATCCGCGCGCATTGTGGGCGACGCGCTGGGCAAATACCACCCGCACGGCGATACATCGGTGTATGAGGCCATGGTGCGCATGGCGCAGCCCTTCAACATGCGCATGCCGCTGGTGGATGGCCATGGCAATTATGGCTCCATAGACGGCGACAGCGCAGCCGCCATGCGCTATACCGAGGCGCGTATGACGCCGCTGGCGCTGGAGCAATTGCGGGATATTGAAAAAAGCACCGTGGATTTTGCGCTGAATTTTGACGATACCCTGCAAGAGCCGCAGGTGCTGCCCGGCCGTTACCCCAACCTTTTGGTAAACGGCGCCACGGGCATTGCCGTGGGACTCGCCACAAACATCCCCCCGCACAACTTGGGCGAGGCGATAGACGCCGTGGTGGCGCAAATAAAAAATCCCGCTATCACGCTCGATGAACTCATGCAGCACCTGCCCTGCCCGGATTTCCCCACAGGAGGCCTGCTGCTTATGTCCGAAGAAATTCGCGCGGCGTATGAAACGGGGCGCGGCAAGCTCACCATGCGCGCGAAGGCGCATATTGAGGATGCGAAAAACGGCAAGAAGCTGATCGTGGTAACGGAATTGCCCTACCAGGTAAACAAGGCCGTGTTATTAGAAAAAATACTTGCCGTTACGCAGGAAAAGAAGCTGCTGTTCGCGGGCGTGGCCGATATACGCGATGAGAGCGACCGCAGCGGCATGCGCGCCGTGATCGAAATAAAAAAGGATGCAGACCCCGGGGCCATATTGCAATATCTCTATAAATATTCCGATTTGCAATGCACGTTTGGCGTAAACATGGTGGCCATTGCCGAGGGCAGGCCCCAGCAATTGGGGCTGCGCGATTTAATAGAAAAATACATCGGCCATCAGCGCGAGGTTATTGCGCGCCGCACCCGCCACGAGCTTGAAAGCGCCCAAAAGCGCGAGCACCTGCTGGCGGGACTCATGATAGCCATAGACAACCTGGATGCCGTGATCGCGCTGATTCGTGGCAGCAAAACGCCAAAGGAGGCGCGCGCGGGGTTGATGAAAGATTTTAAGCTTTCCGAATTGCAGGCGCAGGCCATACTGGATTTACGCCTGCAGCGCCTTACCAATCTCGAGCTTTTGATCATCGAGCGGGAGCATGCCGAAGTAAGAAAGCGCATAGAAGAGCTCAAGGCCATATTGGCCTCTGAAAAAAAGCTCATGGGACTGATTGCGAAGGAATTGTTAGAGATCAAAACAAAATACGCCACCCCGCGCCTGACACAGCTTATCAAAGGCGAAACGGAGATCCGCGTGGACGAAAGCGTGTTCAAGGTCGTGGATACTGTGGTGGTGGAGTTTTACGAGGGTCTTCGCGCCAGGCGCATGCCGGAAAAAACCTGGATGGCTATGCAGGCGGCGCCTGTGGAGGACGGGGCGCCCGAAGGGCCGCCGCTCATTACGCTGCATACCCAAACGGATAAAAACCTGCGGCTCTTTACCAATACGGGCGCGGTGTTGCTGCTGCCTGTGGAGTCTCTTGCGGAAACCCGCCCTAACGGCAGGCCCAATAACCTTACGGCCCTTTTATCCTTTGAAGAAAACGAAACCATTGTGGCGGCCCTGGAGGAAAACGACGAAGGTATGCTCTATTTTTACACGGCGCTTGGCTATGTGAAGCGCTCCGCAGCCAAAAACTACGCCACGCGCAACAAGCGTATTGCCGCCATCATGCTAAAAGAGGGTGACGCCGTGCTCGGCGTGGAATACCGCCATGCGCCCACATTGCTGCTCGTAACCCGCATGGGTATGAGCATCCGTTTCGATATCGATACCGTGCCTGAGATGGGGCGCGCCGCCGCCGGTGTAAAGTGCGTGAAGCTTGACGCAAAAGATCGCGTGCTCTGCGCCATACAGGCGCGCGACGAGGGGGAACTTATCACCATTACCGACCGCGGTTACGCCAAGCGCAGCCTCATGATCGATTACGAGGTGCAGGGCCGCAACGGCAAGGGGCTTAAAAATTTTGAGTTTAAAAGGAACGGCTCCAACGGCACGGAGGTCGCCGCGGCGCTCTATGTATGTGAGCCGTATGATTTTATTGTGCGCCAGCGCCATGGCACGCTTTTGCAAATCAACAGCGAAAGCGTGCGTATAGAGCATCGCACGGGCAAAGGCGGCATGCTTGTGATGGTGATGATGGATGACGATGTCGTCGCCGCGTACCCGGTAAAGGGGCCGGCATACCGATAAGCGTTTATCCGCTTGCTTTGGGCTGGCCGGCCTTGTCGCGCGCGCGGTGTAACAGCCCGTTTTGAATGGCCCCTATCAAATACAGCAGCGGCGGCAGGGCGATAAACAGGCTTATGAAAAGGCTCGCGGTTTTTGCAAGCACGATGTCCGCCGCCACAAGCCCCATAAAGAGCGCGGCCATAAAGATACAAAACCAGGCCTTTTTGCCGTTGCGGTGGTTTTTTACGCCATAAATACCGGTCAATAAAAACATGGCGGCGTATACTATATAGAGCAGTATGGTATTGATAGGCTGGTGTAAAAGCATGATAGCCCCGCGACGCGGGTTGATAACCTCATTGCGGTAAACAAAAAGCATGGCTGACACCAAAACGCATAGCGCCGCGCCAAGTATGATCAATAGAATGCTTATTGTTTTGTATAGCCTGCTCATCCCGCCTGAACACCCTGCTTTTCAATTATACCTGCTTTTCAATATACGTCCGCTTTATAAAAGCATGCCCGCGCGGCAGGATATTATACCGCTGTTTCTTTTATAGCATATTGCTATAGCATATTGCCAAAGACCAGTACAAAAGCAATGATGCCGGCAAGCGAGATAATGCCCAATATCAATATGGATTTGTTATATTTATCGGTTTTTCTTCTGTGGCGCGCCGCGTTAAACAAAAACCCGAACACGCAAAAGCAAAACACGGTGATCAGTGTGATTAAAGCGGTACGAAGCAGCGAAACATTCCATTCCGTGCGCAGTTGCGCCCCAAAATAGCGCGAAAAAAAGTCGGAGCTGGGCGGCTTGGCGCGGTCTAAAAATACCAGCATAACCAGCGAAGCAAGCCAGCCGATAACGCTGAAAATGGGCACCGCCTTCGTAACCCAGTCCTTGGATCTTCTGCGCTCTACAAATCTTTTAGGCCGGTCATTCGTTTCGTAATTCTCTTTTTCCAATATAACAACCCCCCCGCCGCGCTTATATTTTATATAGTATATCATATCGGGGCTGTATATGATACGAAACATCAATATAAATTGCATGGCCTTTCATAAGCCAGTTACAGTGCTGTACGCATCGGGGGCGAAAATGCGAAACAGCGGCGGACGCCGCTGTTTCGCGTTTTTTGAATGATGACAGGCTCTTTACGCTTTAAAAAATACCAAGGCCAAAGAAGCCGTCGATCTGTACGAGGAGGATGAAGGCCATGGCGATGGGAACGATAACCTTGCAGCATACGTCGAAGAAGCCCCTGGAGCGGAAACGGTAGCCGCTTTCGGTAACCTCGCCTTCCAGAAGCATACCGTCCATCGTGACGCCGTTTTCAACCTTTTTGACGCGGTACTCATAGCCGATAAACAGGGCCATGAGCATGGCGCCAAGCGGCATCATGACACCTTCAGACCACAGATCGAAGAAGTCGATCCATATAAGCCCCAGAGGCGTAGGCAACCCGTTGGAGCCCAGACCGTCAACGGCGACGATGGTTGCCAGCGCCAACATGACTATACTTACGAGCAGAGTATACTTTTTGCGGCTGGCGTTCTTTTTACCCTTGAGTTCCGCCCTGTCCAGGAAGAAGGTGGTGGCCACCTCCACAAGGGATATCGCCGAGGTTACGGCGGCAATCAGAACCAGCAGATAGAACAGGAAGCCGAAGAACGGCCCTATGGCGCCCATGGCGCCGAACACGTTTTGAAGCGTTACAAACAGCAGCGAAGGGCCGGCCATGGCGGCGCCCTCACCGCCGAGCGCAAACGCGGCGGGAAGCACCGCGACGCCCGCGAGAATAGCCACTATGGTATCCGCGACGATGATGAGGATACTGTTTTTCTCAAGGTTTTCTTTTTTGGACAGGTATGAGCCGTAGGTCATCATACAGCCCATGCCCAGTGAGAGCGAGAAGAACATCTGTCCGCCCGCAACCGCAAGCACCTGCATGAAATTCTCCTGTATCGGCTTGAAGTTGGGCTTGAACATGAATATAAGCCCCTCCACCGCGCCGGGAAGCGTGACCGAACGGATAATGGTGATCACCAGCATGACAAACAGCGCCGGCATAGCGATCTTTGAAAAGTTCTCGATGCCGCCCTTGATGCCGCCCATAACGATCACCATCGTGATGGCAAGGAAGATAACGGTATAGATAACGCCTTCGAGGGGGTTCGTAATAAAGGCGCCGAACAGCGCGCCCGCATCCGCAAAAGCGCCCGAACCGAAGCCCGCGCCAAACATATCCCCAATATTCAACACCATGTACTTGATGCAATAGCCGCCCAGTACGGTGTAGAAGGCCATGATGAAGAACCCGGAAAGCACGCCCATCCAGCCGACCCACTTAAAGCGCTTGGATAAGAGCGCATATGTCCCCACCGGGCCGCGGCCGGATTTCCGGCCCAAGGCCAGTTCGCCAAGCATTACCGCGAAGCCCACAAATGCCGCCAAAAGGAGATACAAAAGAAGAAACGCAAAGCCGCCGTTGGCGCCCATCTTATACGGGAACCCCCAGATATTGCCAAGACCTACCGCGCTGCCTATGGCAGCCATGAGAAAGCCGAAATTGCTTCCCCATTTTGCCCTCGTATGTTCCATACATGTTCCTCCGTTTCTAAAATTTCGAGTTATGAGTGCTCTGACTTAAAAACGCTTCCTTGTTAAAAATAATACACTATTATGGGGTTTCCTGCAAGACGTTTTTGTTTACAATTTGTTCACTTCGCGTAATACGCGGCCTGGAAAGCGGGAAATACCACATTATATGCTTTTGGCGCGCCCTTTATGGCTTTTATATCGGCAAAGTCAAATCTGTGTATTTTCATATAATTTTAACATCTCTTTGATCGTATACCGGGCTGGGCGCCGCCGATCTGGCTCTTGTAAAAGCGTAATTTTTACCGCATAATAGACAGGTGGAAATAAAAAGCGATCACACATTTTGCACGATGGGGGAGGGTTCCTATGAAACTTACCGTACTGCGCGAGGATTTTGCCATATGCAGGCTAAACGATTTTGATCTTGCGGATTGTCACAGCCGCTACGTGTTTTTCAGCAAAACGGATGAGGAGATATCGCTGGTCTGTCAATCGCACCATGTGCCGGCAAACGCTCTGGAGATCGAAGACGGCTGGCGCGCGCTGCGGGTGGACGGCGTGCTGGACTTGGGCGCTGTGGGCGTCATTGCGTCTATCACGCAGACGCTGGCCGCCATGCAGGTGGCGGTATTCGTTATTTCCACATTTCAAACGGATTATATACTGGTAAAAGAGCGGCAGTTACAAAAGGCGGGCGTATGCCTGCGCGAGGCCGGCTTTGAAGTGGAGGATCGTTAAGCATCATGCGCCAAGCTTAAACCCGGGTTTAGGATTGGCGCGCTATGCTTAGGCAGTACATGGGAATAAACTTTACAAATTTAACGTAAAAATTTTCCGCTCCGGCAAAGCGCGCATGCGCAGCCGTACCCGGTTTGGTACGTCAGCAACGCGCAGCGCCGCCGGGGCGGAGCGGATCAAGCCAAATGAAAAGGTTACTGCGTAAGCGCCGCCTTAGCTAAGCGCCGCCTGCTCAAACATGTCAAAGAGCGTTAAAAGCGCCTCATCCACTCTGGGGCCGGCCCGCGTCATCAACGCCGCGTCCACAGGGTATACGCGGCCGCCTTGCACGGCGCCAAGCTCTTTCACGCCTTCGGTCTCAATAAAGAGCTGGTAGTTTACGTCGTTGGTGATCAATATCAGCTGCGGTTCGTCAACATCCCGCAAACGGCTGATGGGGAAGCTTGCGCCCAGCGTATCCGAAAGGCTGTTGCAGCCAAGCGTATTGGTTATGTTGCCAAAGAAGGCGCCCGGCGCGGAAGAAGTGATGTTTACGCCGTCAAACGCTGTCACCAGCAGCACGTTCATTTGTTCATAGTTCTTTTCGCGCGCGTATATGTCGCTGATATTCGCCTGCACATCCGTCAAAAACGTTGCGTCAACGCCCATAACCTGCGCCACGAATACAATGCCGCGCACATAATCGTCGTAAGTGGCGGCCTCGCCGCACGCCACGCTGATATCGGCGGCGCGTAGTTGTGCCGCGTCGTTCTCAGAAAAGCCCTGCCCCGTAAGCACAAGATCGGGCGCGGTCTTGATGATTGCCGCGATATCGCTTGCGTCATAGCGGGTCAGGTTAGCGGCGGCGCCGGGGTAATCGCTCATTTCATCCGCGCCGATGAGGGCGTTTGCGCAATCCAACGCGTAAAAAATCTCGGTGACGGTGGGGCTTAATGATATAACGCGTTTGGGGGCGCTGGGTACGATAACGGCATTATCCGCCAAATCGGTGATGGACAGGGTTGCGCGCATGGGCGCGTTATCCGCCGATGCGGCTGCGTCGGAAGGCGTCGGCTCAAGTTCCGTCTCGGAATTGCTCCTGCACGCGCCCAAAAGCAGTACGAACGCGATTGCAACCGCCAATATTTTATTGCGCATATGTATTTATATCCTCCTTACCAGTTACACGAACAATTGTAACATATCCATTTATAATACAACAAGCGTGTTCATACTTTATTTACCGCAAAATGAAACAATCAAACAGAAACTTAAACAAACCCCAGCGTCAGCAGGGTCTGCGCCGCGATATAGGCCAGCATGATCGGAAAATTGCCATGTTTGGGTTTTTGCAGGAATATGCTTGAGGCCAATATGCCGTCCGACGCGATAAACAGGAGCGACCCGGCAAACGCCCATACCGCGTGCCCGCCGTACAGATAAAACAACGCATACGCGCTCATCAGGCATATCACCGCCATATAAGCGATAATGGCGGGTTTGGCGATAGCGGGCATATGGTTTTTCAGCCGGCGATAGAGCAGCGCGCCGCTCGCGCAGTAGAGAAGGCACAGAGGTATTAAAATATACCACGCGGGGTAACGCGCTTGCGGCAACATAAAGAGTATATAGCACACATGGCCCAGCAAAAACGCGAACAGGCCGGCAGCAAAGCGCGCGGGAGTATCGAGCTTTAACAAAAGGCAATCGCCCGCGCAACCCAAAAGCAGCCCCGTGACCACATACGCGCTGATGGCAGATGCCGATAGCGCGTAACACACGGCCAGCAGAGGCATCAGCATGGGTTTTGTCCATCGCCGCAGGGTTTCACGCCGGGTGAGGCACGCGTACAGGTGCGCCGCTGCGGCCGCCAAAAACACAATCCAAGCCATCATACCGATGCGAATCATCCCCTTTTCTCTTTTATTACAAGTATACCGCAGGCAAGGCGTAAGTCAAAGGGCGCTTGCCGCATTTCATACAATTTAATATGGGACTTTAGGGCGTGCTTTTCTAAACAGCCCCTATGTTTATACGCTCCTGCAGCGCCATCCGCTTTTATTTGCGTTATGTGCGTGCGCGCGCGGGCGCCCTGCTTTGTCCGTCTTGCCAGATATTCTGCGTGTGGTATACTGTATGTTGATAAGATATACAGTAAGGAGAGCATAGCCGGGTGAAAGGCAGATGGAGCTATTGGCGCACGCCGTTTGTGATTGTCATGGCGGCGCTCTGCGTAATTGGCGTCGTGGCGCTCAGGCCTCAGGCGGCGCCTGCGGGCGTTACCGCTTCGCCTACACCGGTGCCCACGCCCACGCCCGTACCCGCAACCCCCATACCCGACCCCACGCCGGTGCCCGGCGCCATCACCATAGTGATGGATGGCGCCGTGGTTTGCACCGTGTGGAACGAGGATGACGCGCAATCGCTGTTAAACGCGCAATTGACGCGCGCAGAAAAACAAGCCCCCCAGGGGTGGGAACTGCTTTACGCGGCGTTTGATGGCCAAATGGAAACCCGCGCGGCTCTGCTTGGAGAGCCACCCTTGGCCCTTGCGGAGGCGGATGCGCTGCTGCAGGCGGATGAAGCGTTGCTGCCCACCTATATCGTGGCGCGAAAAACCGAGTATGAAACCATACCCTTTGAAACAACCCAGCAGAAGGACAAACGTCTTCCCCACGGCTCGCGGCTTGTGCTTCAGGTAGGGCGCACCGGCGTGCGCCAAACCATCACTACCGGCACCTACCGGAATGGCGCGCTTGTGGGCGATCCCACGGTGGCACAAAGCGAAATGGTTCCCACGAAAGAATATATATTGGTGGGCACGTATCTGTCCGCCAATCCCGACGGCAACCCCGGCCGCAGCGAGGGCGAAAAAGGGCGCAAGGCGCCGGAGGGCGCAACGCTTATATTGCCGGTCGTGAACAGCGGCATATTATCCAACTTTGGCACGCGAAGAAATCTCATGCACAACGGCATCGATGTGGAGGCGGATGTGGGCGACGAGATAATCTCCCCCGCGAGCGGGCAGGTGGTGTTTTTGGATGAACGCGGCAACTATGGGCTCGTTCTGGAGATTGACATGGGCGACGGCTTTATCGTGCGGCTGACCCCCCTGCGGGATTGTGCCGTGCGGGCGGGAGACACCGTGGTGCAGGGGCAGCGCTTGGGCGCGCTTGCGCAGCCGGTGGACGAGGAGGCGGACCCGCACCTGCATATGGAGCTTTTGATAGACGGACTGCCCTATAACCCCAGGCAATATATATCCTGATACGGGGTATCGCGCAAATGAAGGAGAGTGTATGTGAAACAATGGTACAGGATTGAAGGGGGGAAACCTCTGGAAGGCGCCGTTACAATAAGCGGCGCAAAGAATGCGGCCGTCGCGATTATTCCCGCGTCCATATTGACGGGCGAGTGCTGCGTTTTAGAAAACATCCCCTGCATCGAGGATGTGCATACGCTGCTGGAGATATTAAAGCGTATCGGCGGCGCTGTTTCCTACACCATGGGCGAACGCTTGCGCCTTGATTCTTCAGGCGTCAATTCCTGCTCCATCACGTTTGATATGGTAAGCACGCTGCGCGCGTCCTATTACCTGCTGGGAGCGCTTTTAGGCCGGTATGGCCATGCGGAGCTTTCGTTGCCCGGCGGTTGCGTGATAGGCCAGCGCCCTATAGACCAGCACATCAAAGGCATGCGCGCACTGGGCGCGCATGTGGTGGTGGAAGACGGGCTCGTAAAGGCGCGCGCCGATAACGGTCTTGTGGGCAGCGAGGTCTATTTCGATGTTGTCAGCGTGGGCGCCACCATCAATGTCATGATGGCCGCCACCATGGCCGCAGGGCAAACCACCCTTGTAAACGCCGCCAAAGAACCGCATGTAGTGGATGTGGCCAACTTTTTAAATATGATGGGCGCGAGGGTAAAAGGCGCCGGCACCGATATGATACGTATTACGGGTGTTTCCAAGCTGCATGGCTGCGATTACGCCATCATACCCGACCAGATCGAGGCCGGCACCTATATGGTGGCCGCCGCCGCGACGGGCGGCAACGTGGTGATCAAAAACATTATCCCCACGCATTTAGAGGCCATATCGGCCAAGCTGATGGAAAGCGGCGCCGCCGTGGTGGAAGGCGACGACGGCAGGGAGTTTTTCATGCAGGTGACCGGAGGCGGGCGCCCGCGCGCCATCAATGTAAAAACACTGCCCTATCCCGGCTTTCCTACCGATCTACAGCAGCCCATGATGGCGCACCTCGTAAAAGCCCATGGCAACAGCTTCATTATGGAAAATATATTCGAAGAACGTTTTAACCACGTGGCCGAGCTTGTGCGCATGGGCGCGCTCATCGACCTGAACGGCCGCACAGCCATGGTGCAGGGTGTGGAACGCCTGACGGGCGCGCCGCTGTTTGCGTCCGATCTGCGCGCCGGGGCGGCGCTTGTGGTAGCGGCGCTTGCGGCCAAGGGTACGTCCACCGTACACAATATCGAACTGATAGACCGCGGTTATGAGCATTTGGAACAAAAGCTGCGCGCGCTTGGCGCCAATATCACCAGGCATGTGGAATAGGGGAAGCATAGCGCGCCAATCTTAAAGGGTAAACCCTGCAAGAGCGTGAACCCCGGATTATCTATAAAGGAGCATTGGATTGTGCAAGATTTTGGGATGTCCATGCTGTGGTTTTGGCTATGCTATATACTTGTTACTATCGTTGGCATAGTACATACCATTTTTAATATTTATGTCTTGCGTATGAAACCGATGGACAAAAACGGAATGGGTGAAGGATATGAGAAAACAAAACCCTGGCATCCGTTATATGCTATCATCCTGTTTTCGTTTTTTGGTTGGTTGTACATAAAGGGGATCCCCAATCCGGCAATTACGGAAGCGCTCATAACCGGCGCCATATGGGCGGGGATGTGCATTGTGTTTGATGTGTGCGTTTGGGTGTTCATAAAGCATCCGTGGAGCTTAAGTTTCAAGGAGTTTTATATTGCGTATCAACCGTGGATTTCGTTAATATATATCGCAATATTCCTGGGGCCGGTGGTGGGATATTTGTTCTGCCGGGGTGTGTTGACACCATAGGTTCCTGTCTACTGGAGACAGCCGGCGCATGGGTTTTGTGATCTTCATATTTGGTTTGGCTTATCTTTAAAAAGTGTTGAATGATATAATGGTATAATGGTATATAAAACGGTTTCGAGATAAGCAAATCCAAACGAGTAATGCTGGAGATAGAAACGATAATCAGGTGCGGGACGGTGTATATAATAAAGGTGTATATAAAAGGCAACCCCCTATCAATCGCTGAAGAATTGCCTCAAAATAATAGGATGCGGATATGACGATAATGGCATTTATTTATGTAGAAACCCCTTTTATAATATAGTTTTATATAATACTTTATTAAACGACACGAAAAACCGGGAAAACAGCTTGCCACGCGCGCGTTTAAGGCCGGGGCGGCAACGTTTAATACCCAAATACTATAAAATTTTAGAAATCTCAGGCCGTTTCCCCGCATAGCGGGGGAGAATATGCCCTTGCTGTCATATACGCGCAGGGAGTTTGGGGTAATGCCGACAATCCGCGCGAACTCCCCGATGGACAGGGAATCTTCCGGCTTCATTCCCGCGTTCCCCGCGCCTTGATGGAATTGTGCGCCGGACAAGAGGGATGGGCGGTTATCTCTCTGTGTCGGTTGTTTCGTGCGGCTTCATTATCTGTTTGCAATGTGTATGGCACACTAATCCCTATAACGATTGTTCGCCGCGATGATTTCGTGCAGTGAAACCTCAGAGTGGAGCCAACGCTTGTCGCTCTTTTCGTTTTTCAGGTGTATGGCGTTCTGTGGACAAAGGTGTACGCAGGCCAAGCAGCCCTCGCAATGGCCGCTGAAATTCACCCTGTCTGTTACGTCAATGTTTTTCGCCGGGCAGACTTTGGCGCAAATGCCACATTTCGTGCATTGGTCGTTCACGATATAGCCCTGCGCGTTTTTATCGGTTTTCATTCCGGCGAACATTGCGGTAACCGCTCGCACGGGCAAGGAAGCCTTCGCTCCCTTGTGTTCCCGGTTTTGAATATCAGCGACGATTCTCGCGGTCATTTCCTCGGTTTTTTTCTCCGGCAGTTTGGCGATTTGCGCGTCCATTTCAAATACAGGCAGGAAGTTGTCAACCATAAGCAAACTGTTCAGATAGTCAAACCGATAGCCGCGTTTCTCCGCGCCCTTTTGCAGATTGTACATACAGGCGCCGGGCATATTGCCATAGGTTCCGATTGCAAAAAGGTAATCGGCTTCAAAAATGGCCTTGTCCAAAAACTGACGTACCATCCGGGGCGGCGCACCGCTGTAAACGGGGAAAATCACACCGATAGCCTCGTCCTTGTAATGGGTGTCCGAGCCATCAATAACCTGTGGGATGGAAATCAAGTCCCCTCCGATACGCTTTGCCACCGCCAAAGAGTTGCCGGTAGAAGTAAAATAAAATACAATCATCTGTCTTCCCTCCATTCTTGCTCTAAGCCAAAGGCCAAATCGCCGGGTTTTGCTTGAGCGGTTTGTTTGAAAGTATATCCGCCACTATGCCATATGGTAATTCAGTTTATCAATAAGATCCTGCACCGGCACGCCATGCACCATGCAGGCTTCTTCAATGCTTTCTCCGGCGGATGACGGGCATCCCAGACAATGCATTCCCATCTCAAAAAAGTAAGGAGCCGTGGTTTGATCGGTGTTTAAGATCTCACCAATTAAAGTATCCTTTGTTACTGACAGCTTCATATTGATCGCCTCATTTCTTTTTAATGCCTAACTTTAAGATTTAGCCAACACCGTTATATAAACTATTCACCCCCTTTTGCTGAAGCATATGCTCAATTCTCGGTAGGGAAATCTCCAAGGTCTCCTTCAGAACATCCTCCACGGTTTCCACAGGGATTACCGTAAGCTGGCTTCTGACCTCTTCGGGCACATCCTTCAGATCGGCGGCATTGTCCTTCGGTATCAGCACTTTGCTGATACCGGCCCTTTGAGCGCCCAGCAGTTTCTCTTTCAATCCGCCTATCGGCAAAACAGCGCCCCTTAACGTGATTTCTCCTGTCAT
>JAISXK010000069.1 GCA_031270585.1 Clostridiales bacterium
CGATAGACATTATAGGCGCGAAAAACAGCAAAACCTATAGCCTGGCGCGCGTTGCGGCGCTGCCGGACGGCGTGGAACCCATAACGGAATAACCCTTTAAGCATAACGCGCCGATCCGATCCGGAAGCGTATACGAAAGGGTAAACGTATACGAAAGGGTAAGCGTATACCAACGGGTGAGCGCATACCAACGGGTAAGCGTATACCAACGGGTAAGCGCATACCAACGGGTAGCGTTACCGGAAGGCGGGCGCGCCAGATTAAAAGAAAACAGTATGGGAGCGATAAAGTTCGCATGAATAAGGTCAACGGGAATATTACCGCCATACGCGGCGCCGTGCTGGCGCGTATCGAGGCTCTGTACGATATGCCGTTGGGGCGGGATACGTTCGCGAGCCGCGAGCTGCTCGAAGAGCTTGCGGCCTGTACGGCGCTTACCAACAGGGAGATATCCGTATACATCAAACGCGACGGCGTCATAGCGGATGTGCGCGTAGGCGACAGCGGCAGCGTAAGCATGGTCGGGATGCGCGTTGTAAGAAACGCGCACAGGCTCTGCGGGGTGCGCTGCGTGCATACGCATCCGGATGGCGGCGCGCGCTTGAGCGATGTGGATATCGGCACATTAAAAACCATGAAGCTCGACGGCATGGCGGCCGTGGGCGTGCGCGCGGGCAAGCCCATTGCGCTGTGCGCGGGCTTTGTGGGCGAATGGGATGAAGAAAACGGCTATGGCGCGCTGCTTTTTGGCCCTTTTCGCATAGACCGCCTGCCGCAGCGCGCGCTGATGCGCGCCATATATGAGGCGGACGACAGGCTAAGGCGCATAGCAAGCAGCGTTGCCGCCCGCCCCGAGCGCGCCATACTGGTGGGCATAGAGAGCGCCGCCGCGTATGATAGCATGGCCGAGCTCGCTGCGCTGGCGGGTTCGGCCGGCGCGCAGGTGGTGGGCCAAAGCGTGCAGAAGCGGCGCGCGGCGGATACCGCCACCTACATAGGCCATGGCAAGACGGAGGATCTGCGGCTGATGGCCTGCGCCCTGGAGGCGGACGTATTGATAGTTGACGACGAGTTGAGCGCCGTGCAGCTGCGCAATTTGGAGACGGCGCTTTCGCGCCCGGTAATCGACAGAACCATGCTCATATTGGATATATTCGCCGCGCGCGCGCAATCACGCGAAGGGCGGCTGCAGGTGGAGCTTGCCCAATTGCGCTACCGGCTGCCGCGGCTTTTGGGCGCGGGGCTTACGCTCTCGCGGCAGGGCGCCGGCATCGGCACGCGCGGCCCGGGCGAAAAAAAGCTCGAAATCGACCGCCGGCGCATACGCGGCCGCATACACGAGCTGGAAGAGGATTTAAACGAGATCGTAAGGCAGCGCGGCGTCAGGCGCTGGCGCCGTGAAAAAAACGCCGTGCCGCTTGTGGCGCTGGCGGGGTATACGAACGCCGGCAAGTCTACGCTCTTAAACGCCGTTTCGGGCGCCGGCGTATACGCAGCCGATATGCTCTTTGCGACGCTCGACCCGGTCGTGCGGCAAGTTACGCTGCCCAACGGCACGCAGGCGTTGTTTTCGGATACGGTGGGCTTTATCAACAAGCTGCCGCACGAATTGGTGCGCGCGTTTCGCTCCACGCTCGAAGAGGTAGCGCGCGCCGATATCATACTGCACGTGATAGACAGTGCCAACCCCGCCTTTGACGCGCAGATGCGCGTGGTGGAAGAGGCGCTTTTGGAGCTTGGCGCCATCGATACGCCGCGCATAAACGTATTCAACAAGATAGATAACCCCGCCGCAGCGCCGGCGAGACGCGGCGAACACGCCTTTGTCAGCGCCAAAACCGGTACGGGTATAGAGGCGCTATTAACCCAAATAGAAAATAAGCTCAACGCCGGGCAGGCGCTAAGGGAGTTCATCGTGCCGTACGAGAGTTACGACGCGCTCGCGCATATACGCGGCGCGGGCCGCGTATTGAGCGAAGAACATCTGGAGGATGGCGTACATGTCGCGGCGCTCGTGGACGACGCCGCGCTCTGGCGTATAAAAAATATAAAAAAAGCGGCCCCGCCGCCTTCCTGAGCGTAGCCAAACCCTCCCCGCGCCCCTTTTTGTTTTGGCGGAGCGGTGAAGCGCGCATACGCCCTACATGGCGACGGCGGCGTCTCTTGCGCCAACCGCCGTAGCGTCGAGATCTTCCCGCGTGATGCTTGCGAACACGTTCACCAGTTCCGCGTCAAACTGCCTGCCCGCCTCATCCCGGATGATGCGCATGGCGTCTTCAAAGGACATGCGCCCGCGGTAACCGCGATCGTTATAGAGCGCGGAAAACGTATCCGCAATGGCCAAAACGCGCGATTCCATGGGTATTTGCGGCCCCTTTACGCCGTAATAGCCGTTGCCGTCCATGCGCTCGTGATGCAGCTTGATGATTTCGCCTATATCGCCGTAGCTCGTGTTTTGCAATATGGCCTTGCCCAGCGCGGGATGCTGCTTGATAAGCGCCCATTCCCCGTCGCTTAATTTGCCCGTGTTGTTAACCAGATTGTCGTTGAGCGCGATCTTGCCTATGTCGTGCAATATGGCGGCGTCCATGAGATGCGTTTGGTTTATCTGTTGTATAAGGGCGCGCGGCAGATAGTTGCAAAATACCCGCACGATGTTGTATACATGGCTGGAATGCCCCCGCATATACGGGTCCTTTGCCTCCATGACGTTGACGAGCGTGCGCATGATATCGTCGGTCTTTTCGAGTATGGATGTGCTAAGCTTGCGCGTCAGGCGCGTCATGACGAACACGAATATGGCGGCAAACAAAAATATGCCCGCGATCACCAGGTTTTCCTGGCTGTAGGGGCGAAAGAGAAACGTAATATCCACCACGATATAGCCTAAAAACATGGCCACCATCACGGCGAAGGCCACCGCGTTGAGCTTGTTGAAAAACAGACTGCTCGCGGATGTTTTGATCTGCAAAAATTTAAGGTCGCGGTAAAAATCGATCACGCTGTAAAGCCCGATAAAGGCGCTGAGGAAAATGACAAGTACACAGAGCAGCTGCATATTCATACCTCGTTATAAATTGATAAAACTGATATAATACATTTTGTTTGCGTTAAAACGGAAAAAGGCGGCGCGCTCCCAATAAAAATCATACGTCCGGCCGCTCCGGCCGCCGCAGGTGGTGGGCCACGATATCCCGCATCTCAAAGTAGCCCTCCCGGCCCTCAAGGTATCTCGCGGCGATAAACGCGCCGTGCGCGAACGCCTGGCGCGAAAAGGATTCGTGTATCAGCGTAATGCGCTCGTAATCGCCCACCACGAGCACCTCGTGCAGCCCCACGTACCCGCCCGCGCGGATGGAATTCACCTGAACGGGCCTGCCCGTTTTTTCTTCCAGAACGGCGGCTATTTTGTTTGCCGTGGCGGAAACGTCGGCCTTGCGGTTGTGGTGCTTTTCGGTGATGGCGTAATCAAACGCCGGCAGCGCGGCCGCCGTCTGTTCGCAGAGCATCATGAGCACGTTCACGCCCACGGTAATATTGGGCGCGTAAGCTACGGCGAACCCTGCGTGGCACAGCGCCGTTTTTTTAATCAGGGCCAGTTCCCCGTCGCTGAAATTTGTGGTGCAGATCACCATATTTACCCCATGCCTGGCACAAGCGGGCAGCATCTTCAGCGTCGCTTCTTTATTGGAAAAATCGATGACAACCTGGGGTTTCTCGCCGCGGCAAAACGTCTCGGCCGCCTGGCCGATTTCATAGATGGGGCTTGTAAGCCCCTTAAAGGGAACCACATCCGATATGGTTTTATCCGCTTTTTTGCCTCCATCCCGGCAAAACGCCATGGTTACATGTAGATCCGGGTGCGTCATCACATATCTGATAATCTGCAATCCCGCCTTGCCCAAACCGCATAGCGCCACATTCATCTTATACCCCCTTTGCGATATGTTTTCGTATGGATAAAAAGATTGTATGCCCCTATTTTATCAGTTGGCGGCGCGCTTTACAATAAACGGCGGGCGGCCCCGGTAAAATTAAATCGCGTAAGAAGAAAAACGGGCGCGATAATAGAGATACTCCTGACCGCGCTGGTTAAGTATGATACAATATATTGAAAGCGGGACGCCAATCTTGCATGATGGCTGCGCAATATGCCGGTGAATATGGAGATTGGAAGATAGCCGCGCATGCGTCAGAAGATAGCCGCGCATGCGTCAAATGAAATGAAAGGATGTATGGCGGAATATGCGTAATGATATAGCTTTTAAGAAAATCGGCCGGGAATATATCAATCTGATGGGGTCAACCATCATTGAAGGCGACTCATATGTCGCGATGCAAAAACTGGCCGATACGTCGGTGCAATGCGTTGTTACATCTCCTCCATATTGGGGATTAAGAGATTATGGAATTGAAGGCCAGATAGGATTAGAGGTACAGCTTCAGCAATACATAAACAACCTGCTTGCGATTTTTAGAGAAGTGAAGCGTGTGCTTGCAGATGATGGCGTATTATGGGTAAACATAGGAGACGGATACACAAGCGGAAACAGAGGATATAGGGCTCCCGACAAGAAGAACCCCGCGCGGGCCATGTCCGTTCGCCCCGATACGCCCGGCGGCCTGAAACCCAAAGACTTGCTTGGCGTTCCATGGCGGCTGGCATTTGCGCTGCAGTCTGATGGATGGTATCTAAGAAGCGATATTATTTGGAATAAGCCCAACGCAATGCCTGAAAGCGTAAAAGACCGCCCTTCAAGAGCGCATGAGTATATTTTCATGTTGACAAAAAGCGAGAAATACTACTATGACTATGCCGCAATAAAAGAGAATACCCGCAACAGAAGATCGGTTTGGAATGTCAATACAACACCTTTTCCCGAAGCGCATTTTGCCACGTTTCCCCCGGCGCTGATTGAGCCCTGCGTCATTGCGGGCTCAAGACCAAACGACTATATACTCGATCCATTCTTTGGCTCCGGGACAGTCGGGGAAGTGGCCCATCTCAATAACCGCCGGTTTGTAGGTATCGAACTGAACCCGGAATATATCGCAATTGCTCAAAAGAGATTATATCCGCTTTCGGCTGAAATAATCAGGTTGGCGGGTGCTTGATATGATGCATTTACCAACGCCCAATCTTCAAATTGATTTTGCGTATTGCCTGAAGGAAGTTCGGGAGAAAATGCTGGCAGACGCTTTGCAATCCTGTGTGGAAGATTTGGATTTGTCCGAATTGGACAGCCAGTTACACGAATATGCCGACGCTGCTTGTTTAAGACGGTTGGCTTCATTCGGTTTGCGTGGAGAACTCGCCTTCGCTGTTCCCTGTGTTCTTGAAAAGGATCCTGTACTGCTTGGCTATTACCGTTTATTGTTGGGATATAGCCAAAAACTATTTTATACCGCCGCATCCGGCGCCGGTCAATTTAAGTCAATGGAAGAGAAGGGCGCCTTATCTCGAACGCAAAGGGAAAGGATATCTGATCTTTGTCACGCGCTTTGCAAGAGTGCCGCAACGCTTGTTGATGGGCTTGCCGATTATATGCTAAATCGAAATTTTCTCGATGAACTGACATTGCTGACGTTAGGGCCGCAACTGCGTGGCGGAGCGAATGTTCAGAGAGGGGCGGTTGCAATAAGGCAGGTGTTTGATAGTATACAGGAGATTGTTAAGGATACTATCCAATGTTCTTCAAGCCATCATATTGAGATCAAAAACGCTTCGGGCCGCAAGGTTCTTATTGAGTTTGCCTCTGATCCGGATATAGTTATTCGCGAAGAGCTAAGAGCAGACATGTTTCGCAACCTCATCGCAATTGAAGTAAAGGGCGGTCAGGATTATTCCAATATACATAATCGCATTGGCGAGGCCGAAAAAAGCCATCAAAAAGCGCGTAATTCCGGGTATATCGAATGTTGGACTGTTGTAAATGTTGATCGTATGGATATCGAAACGGCTAAAAAAGAATCCCCGTCAACAAATATGTTTTTCCGCATTTCTGATTTGCTCAATGCCGCAAGCGCAGAACATCAAACGTTTAGTGATTTGCTGGTTTCCTGTGTCGGTATACAATAACGGATTTTCCTGCCGGATATATGGGGAAAATACAGGAAGATGAAAACCGGCGATTTTTCGGCGGCGGCAGCGGCGCCCCGCGTCGCGAAGCCCGTTGCAAGCGCGCCGCTATTCATGTATACTGTAACAAGTTTGTATGCCTGTAAACGCGCGTACATAGAGCGAGGTAAAGCTTTGGCAACGGCAAAGAAAACGCGAAAGAGCGCCATGCAAACGCGCCGGGAGGTTTGGGGCGTTGTATTGGTGGCGCTCGGCGTATTTATGGGTATTTGCCTTTACGCGGGCGCGGTAGGCCTGATTGGCGAAACGATTACGGATGTTTTGTTTGGGATTTGCGGCGTGTTCGCCTATGCGGTTCCGCCCGTACTGCTCTTTGGCGGCGTGTTGTTTATCGCGTATGCGGAAAGTTCGCCGCAGCGCGGAAGAACGGTTCTCATACTGCTGGGCGTATTGCTGGTGATGACGCTGCTGCACGCGGCGGCGCGGCCGCGCCTGGACGGCGGCGCGTTTTTTTCCTATATCCGCGAAGCGTATATCCATGGGGAAACGCTGCTGAAGGGCGGCGGCGCGCTTGGCGCGCTTGTAAGTTACCCGCTCCTGCTGCTGACGGGCGAGGCGGGCGCGTATATATTCACCATCGCCGGGCTTTTGATCATCATACTGCTGGTGACGCGCCTTTCGCTGCGCGAAACGGGGCGGCGCGTGGGCTCGCGGGTAAAGGCCGGGCTGCGGCACGCAAACGCGCTTATCGTGTCCCGCAAACAAAATTTATATACCGAAACCATCATGGATCAGGCGGACGAACCCATAAAAGGCGGGCCCGCGCGAACGGATCGAAGCCGGCGCGCCCACCGCTTCGATAAAGGCGCGCTTGCGGATGAGGACGGCGGCATTACGTTTATTCCAAGCGAGGGGCCGTTACAAAAACGCGAGGAAGCGCCCGCGCGCAGCGGAGCGAAGCGAAAGGCTCCCGAGGACGAATTGCCCCCGGAAACGGACGACGCGCCAAGCATAGTCTATTACAAGGAGACGCCGCCGCCTGCTGACGAACCGGACAATCTATACCCCGCCACATTGCGCACGGCAAAACGCATGGCCGCGCGGCGCAATACCGTGTTGGATGTATATGAGGATCCGGAGCCCCAAAAAAACACCATAGCGGCGCAAAAGCGCGGCGCGTGGCGGGAAGAGGGGCAGGAGGCGGCCTTCCCTCCGGCGCGGCCGGGGCAAACGGCGCCCGTGCGGGTAACGCCGGAAGAGGGAGCGCCGGAAGAGGGAGCGCCGGAAGAAACCGCGCCAATACCCGTAACGCCGTATGTGCCGCCGCCCTGCGCCTTATTAAACCCCTCGCGAGCGAGCTTTAACCGCAGCAGCGTTGCGCCGGCGGAAACGGCGAAGCTGTTGATAGAGACGCTCAACAATTTTAACGTATCGGCGCGCGTCGTCAACATCAGCGTGGGGCCGGTGATTACGCTCTACGAGCTTGCGCCGGCGCCGGGCGTGCGGGTAAACAAAATCACCGCTTTGTCGGACGATATCGCCCTGGCGCTGGCGGCGCCCCGCGTGCGCATCGAGGCGCCCATACCCGGCAAGGCCGCCGTTGGCATCGAGGTGCCCAATAAGGATACCGCCATGGTGGTGCTGCGGGATATCGTGGACAGCCGCGAGTTTAAAAGCGCGGGTTCCCCCACCACGCTTGCGCTGGGCAAGGATATCGCGGGCAGGATCGTGGTGGCGGATCTCGCGAAGATGCCGCACCTTTTGATAGCCGGCGCCACGGGATCGGGCAAGAGCGTGTGCATCAACGATATCATCATATCGCTCGTATATAAATGCACGCCCCAGGAATTGCAGCTGATATTGGTCGATCCCAAGGTGGTGGAACTAAGCGCGTTTGGCTCGCTGCCGCATCTGAGGGCGCCCGTCGTGACCGATCCCAAAAAGGCCGCCGGCGCTTTAGGCGGCGGCGTGCGCGAGATGACGGAGCGCTATAAGCTCTTCGCGAAGCTTGGCGCGCGCGATCTGGAGCGCTATAACGAGCTTATGCCCGAAAATAAGCTGCCCAAGCTCGCCATTATCATCGACGAGCTGGCGGATCTGATGATGGTGGCCCCGGATACCGTGGAGGATAGCATCTGCCGCATTGCGCAATTGGGACGCGCGGCGGGTATCCATCTGATCGTGGCGACGCAGCGGCCTTCGGCGGATATCATCACGGGTCTTATCAAGGCGAACATACCCTCGCGCATCGCGTTTGCGGTTTCCTCCGCTATCGATTCGCGCATCATACTGGATAACAGCGGCGCGGAAAAACTGCTGGGCCGCGGCGACATGCTTTTCCATCCCAATGGCGCGGGCAAGCCCGTCCGCGTGCAGGGCGCGTTTGTGGGGGATGAAGAGGTGGAGCGGGTGGTAAATCATTTCCGCCAGCAGGCGCTTGCCCCCACGTTTGACGAACGGCTGATAGAGGAGATGGCGGCGGGGCCGGTGGCCGGTGACGGCGCCGAAAGCAACGGCAGGCAGGACGACGAGCTGTTGGGCGAGGCCGTGCGCGTTGTGCTCGATAGCGGGCAGGCGTCGATATCCATGATACAGCGCAGGCTGCGCGTGGGCTACGCGCGGGCCGCGCGGCTGGTGGATATCATGGAGCAAAGGGGCTATGTGAGCGGTTTTGACGGCAGCAAGCCGCGCAAGCTCTTGATTACCCGCGCGCAGTTTGAAAGGATTTTTCACGATGTGACGGACGAAACCGGCGCCAGGCCGTAAGCGGCCGCGTGAAAACTTATCGTGAAAACTTATATTGAAACTTAAAATTACGGGAGGAAGCGCGGAAACGATAGTGCGTAAGGAAGAACCGGCCCGTGTGGGCGTCGTATCGCTCGGGTGCAGCAAAAACCGGGTGGATACGGAATATATGCTGGGGCTGTTGCGGGAAGCGGGGTTTGCCCTCGTAACCGCGCCGGCGGACGCGGATATATTGATTGTGAATACCTGCGGCTTTATTGAAGCCGCCCGTCAGGAAAGCATCGGCGCCATACTGGAATACGCCGCCTATAAGAAAACGGGCAAATGCAAAACGCTTGTGGTAACGGGCTGCCTCGTGGAACGGTACCGTGAGGCGCTCAAGGGCGAACTGCCCGAGGCGGATATACTGCTTGGCGTGCGCGAATATGTTAAGTTGCCCGGATTATTAAAGGGACAGGACGCTTTTGTTCCCGCGAGGTTGGGGACGCGCGTGCTGACGACGCCGCCGTTTTCCGCCTACCTGCGGGTGGCGGACGGATGCGACAACAGGTGCGCGTATTGCGCCATACCGCAAATACGCGGGCCCATGGTAAGCGTGCCCATGCCGGCCCTTGTTGACGAGGCGCAAAGGCTTGCGGAAGACGGCGTAACGGAGCTTACGCTCATAGCGCAGGATACGTCCGGCTATGGAATGGATCTGTACGGCAAACCCGGATTGACGGAACTGATGCGGCGGTTAACCGGGATTGCGCGGCTTCGATGGCTGCGCGTGCTCTACACCTGCCCGGATCTTGTCACCCCCGCGCTTATCGAAGCCATGGCGGCAAACGAAAAGATATGCGATTATCTCGATATGCCGTTGCAGCATATATCCGACAAAACGCTGCGCGCCATGAACCGCCGCGGGGACCGCGCGCATATTGAAAGCGTGCTTGCTTACATCAGGCGGTACGCGCCGGATTTTATAGTGCGCACAACCATGCTGGTGGGCTTCCCCGGCGAAACGGAGAAGGATTTTGACGAACTGATGGCTTTTATTGAAGAATACCCGTTTGACAGGTTGGGCGCGTTTGCCTTTTCACCCGAGGAGGGCACACCCGCCGCGCGTATGCCGGATCAGGTGCCGGACGATGTAAAGGCCGACCGCCTGAACCGCCTGCTCTTAAAACAGCGGCGCGTCGCAAAGCGGCAAAACCAAAAACGCCTGCGGCAGGAACTGACGGTGCTGGTGGAGCGGGTGGATGGAGAGTTTGCGCTTTGCCGCTCCTACGCGGAAGCGCCCGAAGCGGATGGATTTATCATACTGCCGCGCGCCGCGCACCTGCGTCCGGGCGTCTACACGCGTTGCAGGATTGTGAAGGCCGCCGCCTACGATCTTTTTGGGGAGGAATTGCCATGAACATACCCAACGCGCTGACCATGACGCGCATGGCGCTTGTGCCCGTATTTGTGGCGTGCTTTTATTTGCCCACCGTCTGGGCGCATATGATTGCCGCCATTGTGTTTTTGCTGGCGTATGTAACCGATATACTCGACGGGCAGTTGGCGCGCAGACGTAACGACGTGACAAATTTTGGCAAGCTGATGGATCCCGTCGCCGATAAGCTGTTGAGCGGCAGCGCGTTCATCATGCTGTCGGCGCGGGGGCTTCTTTCGCCCGTAGCGGCGATAACGATAATAGGGCGGGAATTTATCATCAGCGGGTTTCGGCTCGTGGCCGTACAGAAGGGCAAGGTGATAGCGGCAAGCTGGCCGGGTAAACTAAAAACGGTGACGCAATGCGTCGCCGTTATCCTGGCGCTGTGCTGGCGCTATACGGGTATCGGCGCGCTCCATGTGGCGAGCGACGCCGTCGTATGGGCGTGCGTAGGCGTTACGGTTTGGTCCTGCGCGGATTACTTTGTGAAAAACAAAGGCATGATTGATTTAAAATAGACGGGAGTAAGTAAACCATGACGGCGGAGATTATCAGCGTTGGAACAGAACTGCTTATGGGCCAGATTGTGAATACAAACGCGCAATACCTTTCCCAAAAGCTTGCGTCCCTTGGCATAAACGTATACCACCAGGCGACGGTGGGCGACAACCCCGCAAGGCTGAAAGAGACTGTGCGCCACGCGCTTTCCCGCGCGGATATCATAGTGTTATCCGGCGGGCTTGGGCCCACGGGCGACGATCTTACAAAAGAGGCGGTGGCGGACGCGCTTGCACGCAGGCTCGTGCGGTTTGCGGACGCAGAAGAGACGCTGCGCGCGCGCTTTTTGGCTATGGGCCGCGACATGACGCCCAACAATTTGCGGCAGGCGGATTTTCCTGACGGGAGCGAACTGCTTAAAAACCCCAACGGCACGGCGCAGGGCTGTATTTTGCGGGCGGAGGATAAGATTGCCATATTGCTGCCCGGCCCCCCGCAGGAGTTGATACCCATGTTTGAAAACGAGGTGGCGCCGCGCCTTGAAAAGTTGAGCGGCGTAAAATTGTATTCACGCGAGATACGCGTTTTCGGCATGGGGGAATCGAGCGTGGAGTACGCGCTGCGCGACCTGATGCGCCGGCAGGATAACCCCACGATAGCCCCTTACGCGAAGACGGGAGAGGTAACGCTGCGCGTGACGGCGCGCTGTGAGGATGAAACTATGGGCGAGGCGCTAAGCCTGCCCGTGATTGACGAGATTAAAAAAAGGCTGGGCGACGTCGTATATTCTACCAGCGGCGTCACGCTGGCGGGCGTTTGCGCGGGGCTGTTGATGGAAAAAAACGCCACGCTTGCCGTGGCGGAAAGCTGCACGGGCGGGCTGCTTTCGTCCGTGCTCGTGGATATACCGGGCATATCCGATTGTTTTATGGAGGGCGCGGCGACGTATTCCGACCTGGCCAAGTGCAGGCGTCTGGGCGTACTATCCGCGACGCTGGACGCATATGGCGCCGTAAGCGCGGAATGCGCAAAGGAGATGGCGCTTGGTATGCGAAGAGGCGCCCTGACGGATTACGCGTTATCCGTCACGGGGATTGCGGGCCCCGGCGGCGGCACGGCGAAAAAACCCGTGGGCCTTGTATATGTGGCGCTGGCGGACGAAGAGCGCGCGACGGTAAAAAAGGTGTTGCTCAGCGGAGACCGCGCGCGTATACGCGCGCTTGCGGTGTTGCACGCGCTCGATCTCTTGCGCAGGCGGCTTTGCGGATTGCCGGTGGCGCAAGAGTAGCGCCGCCACTCTTAAACCCGCCTGAAACGGCTGATTTTGAGCCGCTTTTGTGTCGTCGCCGGTCGGAGCGGGCTTAAGCGCCGGCGTACTAAGCCCGAGGCACGCCGCCGGGGTAAACATAAGTTTAAAATAACGGTTTTCACTATGAAACCCGCGTTCTTTTCTTTTGACGCGGCGTATGCTATACTGGGTAGAATCAATATATGCGGGAGGGCGCGATGGCGAATGTGGGCATGGAAAAAAACAAGGCGCTGGAGATGGCGTTGGGCCAGATTGAAAAGCAGTTTGGAAAGGGCGCCATCATGAAAATGGGCGATACGGCGGGAAAGATCAACGTATCGGCCATATCCACCGGCTGCCTGGAGCTTGATTTCGCGCTGGGCGTTGGCGGCGTGCCCCGCGGCCGTATGGTGGAGATTTATGGGCCGGAATCGTCGGGCAAAACCACGGTGGCGCTGCATATCGTGGCGCAGGCGCAAGCGGAGGGCGGCACGGCCGCCTTTATAGACGCCGAGCACGCGCTCGACCCGGTATACGCCGGGAACCTGGGCGTAAACGTGGATGAACTGTATGTATCCCAACCGGATACGGGCGAGCAGGCGCTTGAAATTACCGAGGCGCTTGTGCGCTCGGGCGCGATGGATGTGATCGTCATCGATTCGGTGGCGGCGCTTGTGCCCAAGGCCGAGATCGAGGGGGATATGGGCGACTCGCACGTGGGGTTACAGGCGCGCCTGATGAGCCAGGCGCTGCGCAAGCTTGCCGGCACCATATCGAAGACGAACACCGTCGTCGTGTTTATCAACCAGCTGCGCGAAAAAATCGGCGTGGTGTTCGGCAACCCCGAAACGACGCCCGGCGGGAAGGCGCTGAAATTTTACGCCTCGGTACGTATGGATGTGCGCAGGATTGAGTCGCTGAAAAGCGGCGCGGAATTCGTCGGCAACCGCACCCGCGTAAAGGTTGTGAAAAACAAGGTGGCGCCGCCGTTTAAACAGGCGGAGTTCGATATCATATATGGCGAAGGGATATCCAGAGAGGGCAGCATACTGGATATGGCGGTGAACCACAAGCTCATTTCAAAAACGGGCGCGTGGTATTCCTACGGCGATATGCGCATGGCGCAGGGGCGCGACAACGCCAGGCTCTTTTTGCGTGACAACCGGGAGCTTTGCGACAAGGTGGAAACACAGTTGCGCACGCTCATGCAGGGGGAGCGCGAAAAAAACGCCGCCGAGTATGAAACGAGACGCGCGGCTCTGCAGGCGCAAAAGCCCGCAGGCGCGAAAGTGAAAGCGCCGGAGGAGTAGCAGATCAAAACACGCCCTATTCCAGGGATACGGGCTGCGGCTGCGCGGCGCTGTAATAGCCCGGCCCCACGACGATGCGGCCGGCAAACGCCCGGTAGGTGGATTTTGCCAGGGGTTCGGACGCCACCTCCACGCCGTCCTTATAGTAGTGCTTGTAGGATTGCCAGACCGCGCCGTCGCGCCTTGCGACCTCCTCGCTGTAAAAATCCCAGGCGGCGGTGTTGTCCACGACCACTTCCATCTCGCCGCTTGGCAAAAGCTTTTCTATGCGCTCGCTTGTCAGTTCAATGCTGTCGTAGTTTTCGGGGAACGCCTCGCCATAGATATCCACATGTATGGTTTTGTCGTCCTTGCCCTCGGGCACCTGGCCGTCGGCGGAATCAAACGTGTAGGCGAAAATATATATATCCGAGCCGGTGTTGTTTTTAAAGGTAAAATCAATTGTGCCGGTGTTGATGGTGGCGTCCAGCCCGTGCTTGACATACGCTACGGTGCTGCTGTGGTTTCTGCGGTAAACGATCTCAAGATCCGCCTTCACGACGGCGTTGTAGAGCGTGGAGCTTACCTGGCATACGCCGCCGCCGGCCTGATCTTCCGTGGCGCCGTTCACATACGCGGGCGCAGGCTTCCAGCCAAGCTCGTATGTGCGCGGGCCCAAAGTATCGTTTGTGGAAAACACCTCGCCCGGCTTTAACACAAAGCCGTTCATGAAACCGGCCGCCTTTTTCACGTTGTATACGCGGTCCTCGCGGTTGTAGGGCGATTTTTTGAAGGATGTTTCCGCGTGGGCCCGCAGCGTGATGGTGTTTTTGATATCGTCTATGGATATTGCGGGCTCGGTGTGGACGATGGGCAGCGTAACCTGGCCAAAGTCGTTTTGAAGCGCGCGCTGCCGCAATGTTACCATCAGCGCTTCTTCATCCAGCGCCTCGCCCCGTTCCCCTTCGGTAAACACAAAGAAATCCTGCCGCTGCATATCAAGCTCCACACTGGCGTTAACAGGCTCTTTATACGAAAGCGCGGCTATTTCCCTCACCTTTTCGCGCGCGGGGGTCACATCCACCGTACAGGTGATGGTGAAATACTGCGGCGACTCCAGCAATTGCGCGCGTATTTCCTGCCGCTCGCCGCGCGTGCCGGCGTTGCCAAGCTGCAGCGCCTGCGCTAAAACCGTCTCGGTATCAAAGGTAAGGCGCATATCCGCGTGGGTCAGCGTTACGGATTTTTCGGCGGTATCCATTTGAAAATAGATATCCTGCGTCAGTTCCCGTTCGATTACGGAAAGCGCCTGCCGCGCCTGATCCGCTGTTCTGCCGGCAAGGTGTATGTTTTCCACATAAACGCCCGCGGCAAAGGTGAGCGGTTCCTCAGGGTCCGGCCCCGTCTCGGGGTATACAAAAAACAGATACGCGGCAAGCCCCGCGCAGCCTATCACCAGCAGTATAAAAACCGCCCGCAGCGCGCGCGCCGCGCCGCCTGATTTGTTTGTACGCGTCTTTGTCATGGCTTAAGCTAACTCCCCCGTGGCGTTCTGTTTGCGCCCCAACCGCACTCCGGTATGCCGCGCGTATGCCGCCCGGCTAAGGACAGTATACTTTATTTTAACCCGTTTTCGCAAGACGCCGCGCCCATAAGCGCGCCAAAGCGCGGAAAATTTTTATTTTCGTCACTTGTGGCGCGATGCGCTTTGCTATATGATGAGAGCCATGGATGTGATGGAAGAGGATAAAAGAATAACCGGCACGCAGATAGCGCGGCGCGGCATATGGTTTTTTATGCGCACCATTCTTTTGGCTGTAGCGATTGCCTTTTTATGTTACGGCGTATTCGTGGCGGCAATGAACGCCGCCAACCTGTATATACTCGCCACCGAGGGCATGCAGCTGCGCGCCGAATGCGTGACGAATTTAAGTGACCGGGATGAGCTCTACGAATACTTTACCGATACCTTTATCGAAAAAGACGCGGCGCTTGGCGGCGGCGCGCCCTTTGCGGATTATATTGTCACCGGCATGGATTACCGCCTTACGGTGGATAACGTCTCCGTTTTGCCCTGGGCGCAATCCGCCACGCTGACGGTTACGGAGCGTGTAACAAATATCCGCGGATCTATCCGCGACGATAAAAAGCCCGAAGACGCCCCGGAGGACGCCGTTTACCCCTTGCCCGCGTGGGTGGACGGCCAGTACAAGGTATATTTCAGCAAGCGCAGCGGGCGCTGGTATATATTTCAGATCGTGATGACAAACATAGCCCCTTCCGAGAGGCCAAAGCTCACGCCGGATATGCGTATGACGCCCATACCCGCCGTAACGCCCTATAAACCGCCCGTACCGGTCGTCGTCACCCCGCGATCCACCCCGGCGCCTTCCGTAACGCCGGGCGAAATAGATAAAACGAGCGCGCCAAAGCCTTGAGCGCCCCCTTTCAAACCGCGTTCCCCATTATGCTTGCGCCGATGGCCGGCGTGACGGATATGCCCTTTCGCGCGCTGTGCCGCGAGATGGGCTGTGATATGGCGTATACCGAGATGGTGAGCGCAAGCGGGCTGTACAATAAAAACGCCAAAACGAAGCTGCTTTTAGAAACGCATCCGCAGGGGGAACCGTGCGGCGCGCAGCTTTTTGGCGGCGACCCCGCCGTGATGGCGTACGCGGCGGCGTGGATCGAAAACGAATGCGCGGGCAGATTCACCCTGATTGATATCAACATGGGCTGCCCCGCCCACAAAATCACGCGCGGCGGCGAAGGCGGCGCCCTGATGAAGAACCCCGCGCTGGCGGGGGCCATTGTCGGCCGTGTGGCCGACGCGGTAAAATTACCCGTCACCGTAAAAATCCGCGCGGGCTGGGATAAAGGCGGCGTGAACGCCGTATCGTTCGCCCGCGTGATGCAGGAGAGCGGCGCCGCAGCCGTATGCGTGCATGGGCGCACCGCCGTACAGCAATATTGCGGCAAGGCGGATTGGGGGGTGATAGGCGAGGTAAAGGCCGCACTGACGATACCCGTGTGGGGCAACGGCGATATCTTTACCGCAAAAGACGCGCTCATGATGCGCGCGCGCACCGGCATAGACGGGGTGCTTGTGGCGCGCGGCGCGCTTGGCAACCCCTTTTTGTTTCGTGAAATCAAGGCCGCGCGCGACGGCAAAAGTGTCGCGCCTCCCGCCATACGGGAGCGGGTGCATGTGGCGTTGCGCCACGCCGCCATGATGCAGGACTATAAGGGCGCGCGCGGCATGATCGAGATGCGCAAGCATATCGCCTGGTATATGCGCGGGTGCAAAGGCTGCGCTATACTGCGCGGCAAACTGCAGGCCGTGCGCGCGTATGGGGAGCTGGAAGAATTGCTTCTCGGCTATCTGGCCGATAGCGCGCGATAAAACCGCCCCGCCGGTTTTACGCGGCGGAGCGGCTGTGTATCGTTCAATCAAGGAGTATTTATTTTACATGACTGTACCGGCGTTGTGCCGGCGCGAGGCTTTTTTTGGATCATCTTTCAGTCATGATACTTATGTATATGACGCCGGCCGCGTATACGTTACAGAGTTTTTTGGTAAACAGAGGGCGCGAACGGGTAAAGTACCCGGGGAATCCTCCCAATATTCGCGGGCATTCAACAAACGGCGGCGCGCATATTGTCAAACGCGCGGGTTCGCCCGCGTATTGCGCGAAAAACCCCGGTTGCGGGCGAAGGAGACACGGGGGTAACAACAGCGCGCCGCCTTTGTTGCGCCGCGCTTAAAAACGCAAAAAAATTTGCTTTCACAACACGATCCCCTCCTGAACGAAGGCCGTGTTGCGGTAGGCGGCGTATAAAAAGCGCAGGCCGCCCTCCTCATACACCGGGGATTTTGCCGCGAGCCGCCAGTTGGGCAGTCTGGACAGACGGGGAAGCGCGCAATCCGCCTTGCGTCCGGCGAACACGTGCGTGATATACGCGATTGCGCAATAGGGCAGCAGCAGTTCGTAAATGGCCGCTCCGCCTATAACAAAGGGGATCTTGCGGGCGCACAGGGGGGTTTGCAGCAGCCGTAACAGCGCGGCGACGCCATTTACCCCAAGCGCGCCTGCAGGCAGCGGCGCGTCCTTTTGGGTGAAGACGATATTGACGCGGTTTTTCAGCGGCGCGCCCCCCGGCAGCGACAACAGGGTGTTTTTGCCCATGACGACGACCTGCCCGTTTGTCAGTGCGCGAAAGCGTTCCATATCCCGGCGGATATGGAACAACAGCCTGTTTTCGCAGCCCAGGCCCCATGCGCGGTCAACCGCCGCAATCAGGCGCATGCCGCTTCCCTTTTGCGTAAAGTCATACGGCGACGGGTATGGGTGTGGAAAATTCGTGATACCGGTAGCCCTCCAGCGTGAAATGATCTTTGGTATAAGCGTAAAAATCCGCGGCCTCCCGCACAACAAGGCGCGGCGCGGGGTAGGGGGTGCGCGCCAAGAGATCTTTTATGAGCGGTACGTGCCTGTCGTAAATATGCGCGTCGGCAATCACATGCACGAGTTCGCCGGGAATGAGCCCGCTTACCGCGGCAAACATATGCACGAGCACGGCGTATTGGCATACGTTCCAGTTGTTGGCGGTGAGCATATCCTGCGAGCGCTGGTTGAGTATGGCGTTGAGCGTGTCGCCGCTCACGTTAAACGTCATGCCATACGCGCAGGGGTAAAGCGGCATATCCATCAAATCCGCGTGCACATACATGTTGGTGATGATGCGGCGGCTATGCGGGTTATGCGACAGATCAAACAATACGCGATCCACCTGATCGAACATGCCCTCGCGGTAGCGGTGGAGAACGCCCAGCTGATAGCCATACGCTTTGCCGATGGTGCCCCGTTCATCCGCCCAGCTATCCCATATGCGGCTATGCAGTTGCGCGGTGTCGTTGGATTTTTTCTGCCATATCCACAGCAGTTCGTCAACGGCGCTTTTCAGGTATGTGCGCCGCAGCGTGAGTATGGGAAACTCGCGCGCGAGATCGTAACGGTTGACGACGCCAAAAAGCTTTACCGTATGCGCCGGTGCGCCGTCGCTCCAGCGGGGCCGCACGGCAAGGCCGGTATCCCACACGCCCTTCGCCAATATATCGCCGCAATTTTTGATAAACACGTCGTCCGCGTAGCTCATAAGCGCGCACCGCCCCATGCACTATTTTTAATTTATGGCCGCCTTTTGTTTCAGTATACAACAGCGGCGGGCGCTTGGAAAGGCTTAAACGGGAGCCTTGTAAAAAAACGGCCCTTATGCTATACTGGTGACGGATTTTAAAAGATTTCAGGCTTTTTTGCGGCTGCGGACAGGGGTTATCATGGAAAAAAAGAAAAAGCCCGCCGCGCGGATGGAAAATAAGAAAAGGCCCGCCGCGCGGATGGAAAAAAAGAAAAAGCCCGCCGCGCGGGCGGACGATCAGGCGGTACGGCATATGGATGTGCGCCGGGCGCTTGGGGTTATCACGCGCGGGTTCGTGCTATGCATGTTCGTAATACACGCCCTGAGCATATCCGGCAATTATATGCAGATACGGTACAAGCAGCGCGTGTATGTGCTCCTGCTGACGCTGATGGCCGCAGCGACGTTGTTGGTGCTGTTTTACCAGGCGGCGCAGGGCCGTAGACCGGGCTTCGGTTTTAAAAAATGGGCAAAGTGCATAAAAATACATGAATACATGCTGCTGGGGTATTGGGCCGTTATGCTGCTTTCCGCCCTGCTTTCGCCCTATCAAGAAAACGTGTGGCTCGGCGTTACCCGGCCGGAAGGGTTTTGGCTGCAATCGGCCTATATCGCGTCCTTTTTTATGATTTCGCGCTTTTATAAGCCTGATGAGCGGGATATGCTTGTGTACGTCTCTGTCATGGCGCTTATTTCCGTTTACGGCGTATTTCAATATTACGGGCTGGATTTTTTAGAGCTGGCCCCCGAGGAATTTTACGGGCCCAAACTGCTGCTCTTTTCCACCATCAACAACCGCAACGTCGCGTCCACGCTACTGGTGATGGCGTTTGGCTTTGGCGTTGTGATGTTTACGCAAAAAAGCAAAAAGCGGGATTGGGCGTATTTTGTGTGCGCGCTCATACTCTTTTACGCCCTGCTCATCACCGATACGGAAAGCGGCTATGTGGGCCTGTTGCTGGCTGGCGCGCTCAGTCTCGCGCTGCTTGTGCGCGACCGCCATATGGCCGCCAGGCTTTGCGCGCTGTTTGCGTGCTTCTTCGCGCTGCTCTTTATAAACGGCAGCGTATACCCGCTGTTACAAACCGGTTGGGAAGGGTGGTTTGCGCCCTGGCCGTTTGGCGGGCTGCTCGCTATAGCGCCCTATGCCGCAGGGGCGTTTGCCGCTGCTGCGGCGCTCTTTAAGTTTTTAAAGGTGAAAACGCCGAAAATATCCGGCAAGGTTTGGCGCCGCGGCTGGCCGGTGCTGTTTATTGCGCTGCTTGTGCTCCTGTGCGCGTGTATGCCCGTGATCGCCGGGGCGACGCAGTTGCGTTCGTTTGACGAGCTCAATGAAATGCTTCACGGCAATATAGAGGATACCTTTATGAGCAACCGCGCCTACATCTGGAGCCGCGCGCTGACGCTTGTGCCGGACAGGCCCCTGATAGGGCATGGGCCCGACGCGTTTGAGGCCGCGTTCAAAGTGTTTTACGATGAGTCCGCAGAGCTTTTTGGCGTATACTTTGATAAAGCCCACAGCGAATGGGTGCAGGCGCTGGTGGATGTGGGCGCGCTGGGCTTTGCGGCGCTGATGGGTTTTTATGGCGCGCTCTTTTACGCAGCGCGCAAAAAAACCGGCAACACGTTTACGCTGGCGCTTGGCTTCGCGATGCTCGTTTACGTGATACAGGCGGCGTTTAATTTTGCCACGCCGGTAGCCCATCCCATCGTATGGACGGTGTGGGGCGTATTTGGCGCGCGCATACAAAATGACGACGAAAGTGAGCTTCCCGCGATCTGATGGCTGTTAAAATGAGGGGCGCCGCAGAAAAACAACAGGGCAGGCTGCGGTATTGGGCAAGAGCGGTTGGGACGTGCCTGACGGACTGCCTGTTTTTGAATGTCGCGCTTGGCTTTTCCTGCCTTTTCTTTACATATCTGCTGAAGAAGGATTCGCCCATATTCGGCATCTACCTGCGCGCCATACCCGTGCTGACGGCGGG
>JAISXK010000123.1 GCA_031270585.1 Clostridiales bacterium
AAATACGCAAAGCGCCGTAACTGCGGTAAAGGATGGCGGCGTTACCATCAGCATACGCCTCTCGATCATGCCCGATACGGATATCCCCGAACTGACAAGAGAGCTGCAGCATTCACTGAAAGAATATGTGGAGCGGTATTCCGGGATCAGCGTGCTGGAGATCGGCATATTGGTTGAAGACGCGTCCGCCAACCCCAAGAGCCGGGTTGATTGAATAGAACGGGGTAACGCATATGGAATTTAACAATCAAAAGCCCCAAAGCGCGTTTGCGGAATTTATACGCGCGCACCGCTGGACCGTTACATTGGTGGTAATCGGCTTGATCGTCTGCGTTTTGCTGATGACGATAAGGTTTTGGTGGACGTTATTAATTTGCGCCGTGGTCGGCATATGCTTTTTTCTGGGCCGGCTTATGGATAAGGGCGGATGGGATATGGCGCGCGCCTTTTTGGATAGAGTGCTTCCAAAATAGGTTTACCAAATAATTTAGGGATTATTGCCGTTAATGAGCAGAAAAATTGCGCGTGAAATCGCATTAAAGCTTTTGTTTTCCGATATGATGGGCGGGGAAAACGACTATACCAGCGCGGCGGAACAATCAGGCATACAAAGCGGCCCCTCGCGGGAAGATCTGAAATTTTCACAGGAGATCATAGTTGGCGTGCGGGCGCATACGGCAAGTATGGATGAGATTATAGCGCGGCACGCCATAGGCTGGTCGTTAGACCGCATGCCCAAACTGGATTTGTGCATATTGCGCATAGCGCTTTACGAAATGCTCTATCGCGCCGATATACCGCAAAGCGTATCCATCAACGAAGCGGTTGAGCTGGCAAAGCGCTATTCCGGCGATAAATCGCCCTCCTTTATAAACGGAATATTGGGAACGGTCGCCAAAACGCCCGAAGATGGGGCGTCTGTTCCGGACGATACGCCCGCAGATGATACGCCCGCAGATACGCCCACAGATACGCGGCCCTGTGATGAAGACGGGATACAATACACGAGCGCCGGGCAAGCAAGACAAACGGGGAACAGGTAAGGAGCAAAACCGGGCTATGCGATACGCGGCCGAAGCGCGGCAAAAACCGCCGCTCTCGTTGCGCCGCGCCGAAACCTTGGGGGTATATCAGGTTGGCTGCGGCCCCCAATTATTTTTTGCCGTTTACTACTGAAATTTTTATGTTTTTGGCGTCTTCTCCCGTCTCCCGGCATACAATCTCCAATATTTGCGCTACCTGCGGCGCTGAAAGCGCGTCGGCGTGTATGACGACATTTGTCGAGCCTTTATGAAAGGTGATCGCCGCATCCTGAAACCCTTTGGATAAAAGCAGGCTTTCGATGGTAAATTCCTTTTCCATGCCATCCACCAGCGCCAACTTTTGGCTTTGGGCATCCGCAAGCGTTTCGGCGTCGGTAGCTTCATGCCCGATAATATCATTCAGATAGGCAAGCTCTTTGTCGCGCACATTTTCACGGTCGGCGCGGAAGGTTTCAAAATAATCCTCCGTGACGGTAACTGTTTCATCCCCCATGCCAGATGTCTTTTCAACCGTGTCTGTGGGCAAGGGTACCGCATCGGCCGCTTTGTTGACGCGAACGTTCACAAAAACGGCAATTGCAAGCAGCGCCGCCAAGCCCGCGATAACCCAAATATTTTTCTTCATAGCCCTTTCCCCCTATTCCGTCTCTATGCCGGCCTGCGCCGCAAGCTCAAACACCTCTATATTCTGCAAGGGTACGTTTAACACCGTTTGCACCGCGCGCTGCAGATCAAGCTTTACGGCGATATTGCACGCCCCCTGTGCCACCACGATCACCCCCCGCACGGCGGGCTGCTTTTCCGTCAGCACAATGGGCGTAACGCTGCCGTTGCCCGATACGGTTGCGGGCTTACTCGATTCAACGGTTTGCTGCGAGCTTTGGCTGCCGCCGTCGGTAGCGCTTTGGGTCGTGTTGGTGTTGGTATCAACACTCATGGCGGGCACCAATTCCAGCCCGGTTTCGTAAGTGATCATCACGCGTACTTCGCCCGCGCCCTTGATGCTGGAGAGCACCTCGCTCAACCGCGCTTCCACATCCTGCTGGGCGGACGCGGATTGCGCCGCCGGTTGCGCCGCCCCTTCGATTGCCGCGCCGCCGCCGTCCTGCAGCAACGATGAGAGATATAAAAGCAATATCAATAGTATGACGGCGACATAAAACAATATTTCAAGCCTTTTGTTTTTTTTAAGGATATGAACAAATTTGCCGATTACGCCCGCGTTTTTTTTCTCCGGCTTTTTTTTATCATCCATATACGCAATCTCCTTTCTTATTGTTCAATATATTCTTCATAATAGCCGCGTAGTATTTCTTCATGCGAGGGCGGCGCGCCATTGGCGCTCTCTGTGGTCTTATCGGCCGGCAGTTCGAAGGCGGCCGATTCTTTTGACAATGCAACCAGCGGCGTAACGATGCCCAATAAAAACAGCAGCCCCATCACAAAGAGCACCACGCTTTTTGTTTTGCCTTGCGGGATTAAGCACTCAAACAACGCGCATAGCACCGCCAAAGCGGCGATGAGCAACGTATAGGAATACACCGTATCCATATTCATATTCATCCTCCTATTGCCGTACCTCCGGCGCCCATAATCAGCGCGACCGTAATAACAAACATAACAAAAAGCGATACTACCGCAGCAAAAAGGTATGTTAAAACATCCGCCAGTGAAGCGAGCATTTTGGGCAGCCTGGGATCGGCTATGGGTTCGCATACCCCCGCCGCAAGGCGAAAGGCCAGCATGGCCATGGCGATATTGGTGAGCGGCACGCAAATTATTGTAAACGATAGTATGATTGCCGCCAGGCCTACAGCGTTTTTAACCAGCAGAATGCAGCCCAATACGGTATCCACCGTGCCGGATACCATGCCGCCGACAATGGGAATAAACTTGTCTATGGCAAACTTCGCCGTGCGGATGGATACGCTGTCAAACGCAAAAACCGTTAACCCCTGTAAGGATGTTATGGCAAAATACAGCGTAAATAAAAAACCTATCATCCATTTGACCGCAGTTTTGCTCAACTGAAAGAGCTGTCCCAACTGCACGCGGCCGGTTATATTGTTCAATACCCCCAGCACGCCGCCCACCAATATGACCGGCATGACCACATGTTGCAAGGCGAAGGAAACCCCGCTGCTCAGCATGGCCATGGCGGGCTTGATAATGCCCGAGGTTGTTACCCCGCCCAATGCCGTTAACAGCGTAATCAGCACGGGGGACGCCATCTCAATAAATGCCGTAACCTGCGCAATGCAATTGCGCGCCAACACCGCCATGGATAAAAAGCTGGCCATGGCTACGCCTATCGCAAAGCATTGGCACACCAGCCCCACGATATCGTTGAGCCCGCTCATGCCCGATTCGCTCATAGCCTTGAGCACCCCCGTGAGTATGGCGACTACCAGCAGGCTCACGATAACGGGCAGCACATCCGGAAGGGCGCCTTTTAGCAACGCCGGCAGGCCGCTTTGCAGCGTGGGGCCCATATACCCCGCTTCTCCCAGCGCATGGTTGCCCACGATTTCTCCGGGCGTCATGCCGCCCCAAAGCGCCTTTATATCCTCGGGCAGGCTGTAAAACATGCTGTCCCACGCGGAAAGGTCAACCATATCCAGCGCGTTGTCAACGCCATCGCGTATCTCATCCGGAACATACGCCGCGTACGCGCCCTGCGCATATAGCACTGTCAGCACTGTCAGCGCTATCAATGACATTGCGATCAGTATTATTTTTTGAGAAAATTTTTTTCGTATCATGGCGTCGCAGAGGGCAAAAGCGCCACTACCATATCCAAAAGCGATATGGCCGCAGGCAGCGCCGCCGCCAGTATCAGTATCCGCCCCCCCAGTTCCACCTTGGAGGCAAGCGCG
>JAISXK010000139.1 GCA_031270585.1 Clostridiales bacterium
GGGCCATAGAGAATGAATTGATTATCGCCCGGACTGTGCGCGTGGACGCAATACGTGCCTTTGGGCATATCCAGCACCGTTACGTATGGCGACAGGTTTTTGCCCATGGGCCAAATATACGCGACAAGGCACAGCGCCAAAATAAAACCCGCGAGGCGGCGTTTGGCGCGCGGCCTGTGCGCGCGACAAAAGGGCGAAACAAACGCGAGCGCAGCAAAATACAGTATGCCCGCCAAAAAAGAAAACGGCAAAAAGAACAGGGCCCCCGGGCTTGCGGCAAATGAGGCTGTGGCGCGCATCAGCGATAGCGTCGCGCCGGCAATTTGCGCGACAAGCCCCGCCGCCTGCGGCAGTATGGGGTATAGCGGCAGCGCAAGCGCGGCGGGAATTACAACGAGCGCGGCAAGCGGAACCACCAAGAGGTTAGCAAACACCGCAAACAGCGGCAGCCGTGAAAAATACGCTGCGGTCACCGGCAATGTCGCAATCTGCCCGCTAAAGCTGAGCGCCAGGCTGCTTATGAGCGCGTGCTTCAGTTGCGGGAAGCGGGAGCGAAAAAGCCCGGCCGGCGCGCTGCCTTTCTCATCGCGCCGCTTTAAAAAGACTTTGCCAAACAGTTTTTTCAGGGCTTCCGTCAAGGGCTGATGCAGCAACAGTATCCCCAGCACCGCCGTGAAGGATAACATAAACCCGGTATCATACAACGAATAGGGGTTCGCGGACAGCAGCAATACAAACGCGAACGCCAGCGAAGAGGGCGGGTCGTTGCGCCGCCCCAGCGCCTTGCCGCACAGCATGCACAGCGCCATTACGCTTGCGCGGACGGTGGAGGGGGAGAGCGCGCAAAACAGGCAGTATAGCGCGAGAAAAACCGCCATCACGATCAACTGTGGCAACGGCCGCGCCTTGCGCAGCAAAAAGAGCATTACGCCCGTAAATATGCCCACATGCAAACCGGATACCGCCAGCAAATGCGCGATGCCGGCGTCGCGGAACACGCTAAGCGCTTCGCCGGGTATTTCTGTGGTGTCTCCATGCAGCATGGCGGCGGCAAGCGGGCCGTTTTGCGGGCCCAGCATATCGGTGAGCACATAGGTAAAGCGCGCGCGCAGCGATAGGAGCGCGCCCGTCAGCGCAAAGGCGGCGTCGCCGATTGCGGATTTGTTACGTATGGCACGATCGTTTATGGCGTCGTCTGTAACAACGTCGTCGCCTATGGAAAACGCCGTGCAGCCTACGCCCTTTGCAAGGTAATAGAGACGCATATCCATCAGCCCGTCGCCGCGCTTACCCGAGAGCGGCGCGAGCGAGGCTGGCGTATATACCGTTTGCCCATAGGCAAAGGCGTGGGTATGGTCGCGGTCGGCCACGGTGAGCATCACCTTGCCGTCAACCGGCGCGCCGTCAAACGTGGCGTCCTTTAACAGCAGCGCCCAGCTGTTGGGGTTGCGCACGGGGGCGTCGGCAATCCGGCCGGTGAGCACCCCGTTGGCAGACGGGGCCGCGGGCGCGGGCGCGGCAAGCTGCGCGCGCAACAAAAACAGCGCCATGGCGGCAAAAAAGAGCGGCAGCGCGGCTACGCGCAGTTTTTTTGTAATCAGCGCCAGCAGGGCGACGCAAAGCGCCGTCATGATAGCGTAGGCCCATGGTAAAACGCTTTGGCTCAGCAGCACGCCGCAAAGCGCGCCTGACGCAATGACGACAAATTTTCGCGGGTAAAACGATACGCCCAAATCAAGCTTACGCATCAGCGGCTCAACGAAACGCGTATTTGGCCGTCCGCTATGCTGCCCGTAAACAAAAACGGGCTTGCCTTTTCCGTGATGGGCTTCCTATCCTTTATCATGTGCGTAACCGCCGTTTCCCATGCCGATACGCTGGAAAGCGGCACAGCGCCCTCATAATCGATTGCGAGCAGCGCCGCGTACAGCGCTTTTTGCAGCAGCGCGCCCTGGCCGGCGGCGGCATTTTCGTATAAATCAAGCTGCATGGCGTATTGGCCCCGCTCAAACGCGGTGGCGTTCTTCCCGGGCTTGGCGGGTTCGGCGTAAAGGGGCATTTCCATCCGAAAGCCCTGCGCGTAGCCGTTGCGCATAAGCAACGTGATGGTCGCGTTGTAATCGTCGCCATGCGCGTCCACATAGAGCTTGCCCGTATATGTTTCTTCATCATACCCTTCAAGCGCAAGCCCCTGCTCAAAAAAGTCGTGCAGCAGTTTTTTTGCGCGCACGCCACCGGGCGCGGGGGCTATGGTGGCGGGGGCGGGCGAATGGGATATGGTTACCACCGCAACCGGCGCCTGCGCGGCGGGGGCTGCGGAAACCAAAAGGAATATTACCCCGCAAAGCGCGAAAGCAATGACGATAAGCAGCGCGTTCGTATAATCGCGGCCCTGCTTATGCTCTTGCCCGGTATCGGGGGCGGACGTCTTTGATGCTTCCATATGTTAAATGTGGCTCATTACGCGCGCGTTTTGCATACACCCATTATATAGCGGCCGCGTGGGGGGCGGCAAGCCCGCTTCATAAAAATATGTGTATACGCTTACTCTTTAAGTAAATACATGGGCTATGCATCCTTGCTTTCGAGATGATATTCCATAATCAACGCGTCGGCCACATCTTCCGGCAGTCTGCCGGATATATGAAATTGGTGTTGGATATCGGCGTAAACGGAACCGTACCATTCGAGGTCTTCGTTTATTTCTGAAAGATAATACTCCCTATGCGCATTTTTATAGTCGTCATCTTTATAGATAGTATCATTTTCATCGCTGAAAACCAGACGATCAAAAATATTTTCGGCCGAATCGAGCAGTTCGATGGAAAATATATCAGGGGAAGACAGCAGCGGCTGAATCATCTGTATGTGGGACAGCGGGGTAACCGCTATCACCTTGTCCCCTTTGCGGGCAATCAGTGAGTGGAGAAGGTTACAGCGTATCGTATCACGTTCACGAAGTGTTCCCGTAGAAACAAAGTCTTCCAATGTCGTGTTACAATGCTTTTTGATCTCTTCATCAAGATCGTAAAAATCATATCCTAAACGATGCGCAAGCAACGCCCCGGTGACAGTTTTGCCAACGTTTGTTACGCCAAATAATAGCAA
>JAISXK010000147.1 GCA_031270585.1 Clostridiales bacterium
AAAAAGACGAAAAACAGGGTGTTAAGCGAGATGGGCTTGCCTCCCGCCCGGCAGGATAGCGCCATACGCTTTAGTTTTTGCCCGTTTAATACGATAAATGAAGTGAACGAAGCGGCGCACGTGATTGACGAACAATTGCGGCTGTTGCGCAAATTTCAAAAGCGGTAGACCGTCAGGAAGCAAGCGCGTTTAAAATAAAACAAAAAAACGGATCGACAGAAAAGGATGCGTTTATGCCAAATTGTGAGAACGTATTGTTAATCAAATACGGGGAAATACATTTAAAGGGTCTTAACAGGCCCTACTTTCAACGCCAGCTGATGCAGGTCGTCAACACAGCTTTAAAAGGGCTGGATGCGCAGGTGGTAAAAGCGCAAAGCCGTCTTTATGTAAACGGGTTAAGGGAAGAACAATTGCAGGAAGCCATTGCCCGCCTGCGGCGCGTTTTTGGCGTTCATTCCATTTGCCCTGCGCTCGCCGCCGGGGTAAGCTTTGCCGCCATTGAAGAGGCGGCGGCACGGTTGATGAAAGAATCGCTGGCGGGCGGCGGGAAGACAAGCTTTAAAGTTTTCGCACGCCGGGCGGATAAAAGTTTCCCCATGAGATCGGATGATATCAACCGCAAATTGGGAGAGACATTGCTCAACCGCTTTCCCGGCCTTTGGGTGGATGTGCACAACCCGCAAAAAAAGCTCAGGGTGGAGGTACGCGAGCGCGCCTATGTTTATCTTGATGAATACCCTGGCGCCGGCGGCATGCCGGTGGGGTGCAACGGGCGCGCGGTCGTGCTGCTCTCGGGCGGTATAGACAGCCCCGTGGCCGGATATATGATCGCCAAACGCGGCGTATCGCTTGCCGCCGTGCATTTTTACGCTTACCCCTACACCAGCGAGCGCGCACGCGATAAGGTGGTGGAACTGGCAAAGCTGTTATCGAGGTATACGGGCGAGATCAGACTGCACCTGGTGCCTTTCACCGAGATTCAAATGGCGATTTATGAAAAATGCCCCAAAAACGAAACCACCGTTATCATGCGCCGGCTGATGATGCGCATCGCCCGGTATGTGGCGGAAGAGGAGATGGCGCTGGCGCTTGTAACGGGTGAATCAATAGGGCAGGTGGCCAGTCAAACCATGCAAAGCCTTGCCGTTACAAACGACGCCGTTACCCTGCCGATATACCGCCCGTTGATTGGGTTTGATAAGGACGAAATTATAGGGCTGGCAAAAAAAATAGGCACGTTTGAAACATCGATATTGCCGTATGAGGATTGCTGCACGATTTTTGTACCGCAGCACCCCGTTACAAAGCCCAGGGTGGAAAAAATTCGCGAGAGCGAGGCGCTTGTCGATTTTACGAAAATGATCGAAACCGCACTCGCGCAAAGGGAAATTGTTTAACAATATGTTCATGTGATGGTCATGACAAATATGTTAGAATATACTGTCGAATCATAAACGCGCGCGTATGACATTCTTTTAAGAAAGGCGGGTGGTGCGCATGAAAAAAACAGCCGGTATTTTAATCTTAATCATGGTTATCATGGTTTTATACGCATCCGTTTCCGCCTGCGCGTATGTAAATGGGGCAAAGCTTTTACCGACGCCGGATGTAACCGCCGCAACCGCGCGTCCCCGAAGTGAAACACCGGCGTCTCCCACGCGGGAGCAAGGCGCTTTTGTCATTGCAACCGCAACACCGGCAGCATCTCCTACGGAGCTTTTCCCCGAAACAACCCCGCTTGACGCAACGCAAACGGCGGAGGATATTCAGCAGAAAACGATGATACCCGCCATCGCGGCCGAAGCGCCCGAACCCGGTTTGGCTGCCGACACAAATTTTCAGGCGCAAAGCGGGCAGGAAACCGTCGCTGCCGAGGGAACGCCGGGGTACAGTTTTGAGCAGTTTGTGCTTGAGAAGCTGGGGCTTGAAAACAGCGAATACCCTGTCGAAGTAAAAATCACCTACCTCAGCGGCGAGCTGCTTTCCAGCATTGTTGAGGTTTCGCGCAACGGGTATATGGATATCACCACCTATACGGCGGAACTGCCCACCGGTCGTAAATGCGTGATATCGGATTTTTTCTCTTCGTCAGATATGGAGTGGCGCGGCCTGATACCCGATCTTGTGACGGATGACGCGATCAACCGCGGTATGACGCTGCTGGGCCCCGTGCCGCCTATCAACGACGGGCAGCAGTTTTTTATACAGGACGATACGATTGTATTGCTGTACCGCCCTTACGAGGTTACAACTTATGAGGCCGGTGTGCCTTGCTTTGCGCTGGATTTAAACCGTCTCTCCGATTATATCATAGGCGCGTATGGCATAGGCAGCCAGGGATAAGGATTGCTATGAAAAGCTTTTTAAAAATCGTTATTTTGTTGGTAATAGCCGCGTTATTGGTGCTCGTATTGCTTTCTTACCTTGAGAAACGAGGCATCATCGATACGTCCGCCTCCTCGGTATTATCCGATATAAAGGACGCCGGGGAGCAGGCCGGCGACAGCGTAAGTGATTTTTTGGATGAGAGCGGCATTAAGGATGGCACGGCGGATCTGCTGGAACAGGGCGCCGCGCTCATCAGGGGCAGCGCCGCGCCCGAACAATCCACATCCCCGGAATCCGCGCCGCCGACGCCTTCGCCAACGCCGTATTTAGTTTAGGTAATGGCATAATTTTTATATGAGAGCGTTTTAGAATGATTTGACCTAAGTAATCATGCGTTAATCAACCGTCGCCGGGAAATCGGGTTGTTCCCCGTCGATTAGTCTGCGCTTTTCGATCCGGGTAAGCCTTTTTATCCGCGCTTCATATGCTTGCGCCTCGCTTTTGGTTTCAAAGCCTTTTATATACACGAGCTTAACGGGCAACCGCCCGCGGGTATACTTCGCGCCGGCGCCTCTGTTGTGCGTGAAGAGACGTTTTTTTATATCCGTGGTATAGCCGGTATAGAGTGAATTGTCGCCGCATTCCAGCATATAGGTGTAATAGCGCTTGCAATTGTCCATACTTGCATGATACCATACTTTTGTGGGCGTGTGGTTGTTTTGTGATAGAATGATTGCAGGCTTTTCGGTGTTGGCGCGCGATTTAGGCGCACGCCGTGGCGCATTTGGCGTTCTGTCGGAATTGGCTTGGCGCATAACTTTTTTTGAAAAGGAGGTTAGAAAATGGCTGTGGAAATCAAAAACGATTTGGGTAAAATCGTGCTTACAGAAGATCTGGTTGCGAGCATCGCGGGCTACGCTGCAGTTGAAAACTACGGCATAGTCGGCATGAGCGCGAAAAAAGCGAGTGATACCATCATTGAGCTTATCAAGAGAGACAATCTGAAACGCGGCATCAAGGTCGCCGCCGTTGGGCCGGGCGAAGTGGATATTGATCTGTACGTAACGCTGGAATACGGGGTTTCTTTGCCTGCTGTGGCGCGCAATGCCCGCGATAACGTGCGTTACCGTGTGGAAGAGCTTACGGGGCTTACCGTTCGCAATGTGAATATTATGGTGGAAGGAGTTCGCGTATAGCGAAGCCTGCGGGTAGTATGTTACACCGTATGGTTGGGAGGAAAATTGAGCGATGTTAAAATCAGCGGGGCTTTGTTCCGTGATATGCTTTTTACCGGAGCGGCTCTGCTGGAGCGCAACAAAGCGCAAATTGATAGTTTAAACGTGTTCCCGGTGCCTGACGGCGATACCGGAACCAATATGACCATGACGATGCAAAGCGCCGTCAAAGAGATCAAGAGCGCCAACTGCGCCACCGTTACATGCGTTTCGGACGCCCTGAGCCTGGGCGCGCTAAAAGGCGCGAGGGGAAACTCGGGCGTCATTCTTTCGCAGATATTCAGGGGCTTTTCGCGCGCCTTGAAAGACGCGGAGGATATGGACGCCGCAATGCTGTATGAGGCCGTAAAAACGGGCACGGAGGCCGCGTATAAGGCGGTTATGAAGCCTAAAGAGGGCACCATGCTTACGGTATCGCGCATGATCAGCGAGGCGCTGGAAGAAGAGCTTGCGCGCGGCGCAAACGTTTACAACATGATAGACGTAATGGTGGAAGCCGGTGAGAAGGCGCTCATTCTAACACCCGAGTTGCTACCCGTGCTGAAGGAAGCGGGCGTGGTGGATTCCGGCGGAAAAGGGCTTGTTACCATATTCCGCGGCTTTAAGATGGCGATTGACGGCGAAGAGATTGGCGATAAGGAAGAAATGCAGCGGATTATGGAAGCGCCCGCCAGGGATGTGCTCTCCTTAACGGAAGTGTTTGATATTCGCTTCCCATACTGCACAGAGTTCTTTATCATCCGCCTGAATGAAAACTTTAAAGAAGACGATCTGGAAACCCTGCGCGAAAAACTTACGAATATAGGCGATTCGCTGGTGATCGCTTACGACGCCGACATGGTAAAGGTGCATGTGCACACGCCATCGCCCGGCAAGGCGCTGCAATTTGCGCTGCGCTTCGGCGAAATTGATAAGATCAAGATCGAAAACATGCGCGAGCAAAACCGCGCGATTCCGGCAAAGCGTAAGGCTGCGGAGACGGAATTCGCCCTGGTGGCCGTTACAAGCGGGGAAGGCATCGGCAAGGTGATGAAAGACCTTGGCATCAACGCTATCATACAGGGCGGCCAAACCATGAATCCCAGCATCGAGGATATCTCGCAGGCGATTTACCGTGTAAACGCGCGCACCGTTTATGTGCTGCCCAACAACTCCAATATCATATTGGCGGCGCAGCAGGCGGCGCAGGTGAGCGAATGCAAGGTGGTGGTCATACCCACAAAAACCATCCCCCAGGGCATTGCCGCCGTCATGGCGTTTCATCCGGATCTGGGCGTTGAAGAAAACGAAAAACGCATGAGCGACGCCATCAGCGGCGTGATTTCAGGTTCCGTAACATATGCCGTGCGCGATACAACCCTCAACGACGACAAAATCCGTAAAGGCGATATCATCGGTCTGATGGATGGCAAAATTGTAACCGTGAGCGGCGCCCCGCAGGAAACCTCATTGAAGCTTTTACGCATCATGATGGAAAAGAAAGCGGAGGATGACTGCATCGTAACAATATTCTACGGCGAGAGTATGCAGGAGGCCGTCGCGCAGGAACTGGTGGATACTTTGCAGCCGGAATACCCCGATGTGGAATTCGTGATTGAAAACGGCGGCCAGCCAATATACTACTACTTTTTCTCTGTGGAATAATTTATTTGTTTATTTTGTTGCCGGAATCATATACCAAAGATTATTGCGGAGGCACCGTCTCCTCATATTCGATTGGGGGATATCCCTTTAGCGGGAGATTGAGGGCAGAGCCCTAAAAATATTTTATGAATACTACGCCGATATTGGATCAATCCGTCGCGGCATTAAAGGGAATAGGCGAAAAACGCGCGCAGGCTTTTCAGAGACTGCGCGTTGAAACATGGCGCGATCTTTTATTCTTTATGCCGCGGGAGTATCATGATTTTTCCAGAGAAGGAAATGTAGATATAGTGCAGCATGGCGAATTGACCATTTTAAAGTTGCGCGTTGTGGAGGCGCCCCGCCAGATACGGCCCAAGGGCGGGCTGCATATCGTAAACGCGCATGCCATGAAGGAAAGCGGCGCGCTGCAACTGGTATGGTATAATCAACCGTACCGCGCGCGCCAGGTAACGGCGGGGAAAGAATACTTCTTTGCCGGCCGCGTGGATACTTCCAGAGGAAAGAAGCTTGTAAACCCGGCCATTCTTCCGGCTTTGCCGGGCATTTTGCCGGTATACCCCATGGCGCAGGGATTGACGCAGCAGTATATCCGCCAGGGCGTGCGGGCGGTATTAAAGGCTGGCCTGCCCGAGGTAACGGAAACGCTGCCCGCCGGGATGCTGGACGAATATGCGCTCTATGGCATACGCGAGGCTCTTCAGGGCGTGCATTTCCCTGCGGATATGGATATGCTGCAAAAGGCGCGGCACAGGCTGGCGTTTGAGGATATGCTTTATTTTTTGCTCGCCGTCGCTATGTTCAGGCAAGATCGCCAGGGTAAAACGGGTATCGCGTTTTGCGCAGCGGATATGCGCGCGGCTTTTTTAGATACGTTGCCGTTTACGCCAACCCGCGCGCAGTTGCGGGCGCTGCAAGAGATAGAGGCCGATATGCAAAAAAGCACGCCTATGAACCGGCTTGTGCAGGGCGATGTCGGTTCCGGCAAAACGGTGCTGGCGCAATTCGCGCTTTATGTGGCGGCGCAAAGCGGCTTTCAGGGCGTTTTTTTGGCGCCCACGGAAATATTGGCTCAACAGCATTTTGCATTGCTGCAAAAAACATATGGGGATAAGGCTTGCTTTTTATCCGGCGGTTTGAAAAAAGCCCAACGCGCGGCTGCGTATGAAAAAATACGCGACGGGTCGGCCCTGGTTGTGGTGGGCACGCACGCGCTGCTGCAGGCGGACGTGGAATTCGCCAACCTTGGCGTGGTGATTACCGACGAGCAGCACCGCTTCGGCGTGCGCCAGCGCGCAGTATTATCCCACAAAAGCGGCGCGGCGCCCGATATGCTGGTGATGAGCGCAACCCCCATACCGCGCACGCTTACCATGTTGCTGTATGGGGATCTTGATTTATCCGTTTTAAACGAACTGCCGCCGGGCAGACAAAAGGTGGTTACGCGTGTGGTGCCGCCCGCGCGCAGACAGGATATGTATGGCTTTGTTACGAAGCAGGCGGCGGCGGGTCTGCAAACATTCGTGGTATGCCCGCTGATCGAACAATCCGACGTGATAGACGTAAAAAGCGCGGATGAAATCTATAAAGAGCTTCTTACCCTATTGCCGGGGTTGCGCATAGCGCTGCTGCATGGGCGTATGACGGCGGCCAGGAAGGACGCGGTGATGGAGCAATTCCGTCTGGGCCTTATAGACGTGCTGGTCTCCACCACTGTGGTGGAGGTGGGCGTGGATATACCCAACGCCGCCGTTATGGTGATTGAAGGGGCGGATCGTTTTGGGCTTGCGCAGTTGCACCAACTGCGCGGACGCGTGGGCAGGGGGCTGGCACGATCTTTTTG
>JAISXK010000016.1 GCA_031270585.1 Clostridiales bacterium
GCGGGTTTGCCATTACGCCGCGCGCCAGCGCAACCATCTGCTGCTCACCGCCGCTGAGCGTGCCCGCAAGCTGCTTCTCACGCTCTTGTAATCGCGGAAAAATCGCATACACCCGCTCCAGGCGCTCGGCAATTTCCTTTTTGTCCTTCACTTGGTATGCGCCCATCATCAGGTTTTGATAGATGTTCATCCTGGAAAAGAGCATGCGGCCTTCGGGCACCATAACAATGCCATGCTTCACCATATCGTGCGCAGGCGTATTGGTAATATCGCGCCTGTCCAGTTTGATGCAGCCGCTGTCGCTCTTGAGCAAACCGCTCAACGCCCGTAGCAATGTGGATTTGCCGCTACCGTTGGCGCCGACAACCGATACCACCTCGCCCTCGTTCACTTCCAGGCTGACGCCAAATAGTGCCGGCACGCCGCCGTAGGAGACGATCAAATCCTCTACATTTAACATGACGCGTCCCCCCTTCCCTCATCCGTAGAGCCGAAGTAGGCACTGATAACCTCCGGATCGCTGACGGCCTGCTTTGGATCGCTGTCGACAATTTTTTTGCCATAGTTCAATACCGCCACACGGTGTGAGATCGGCATGATAACCTCCATCACGTGCTCGATGACGAGCAGGGTAACGCCGCGCGCGTGTATGCGGTGTATAAACTCTACCGCATCCCTCACTTCGGATGGATTCAGGCCCGCCATTACTTCATCCAGCAGCAATACTTTGGGGTCGGACGCAAGGGCGCGCGCAACCTCCAGACGCTTTTTATTGGCCACCGTCAATTCACGACCCAAATAATCGGCACGGTGCGCCAGGCCACAAAACTCAAGCGCATCCATGGCCTTTTCCCGCGCACGTTTTACGCTCGCATTGCGCATCATCGCGCCTACCATCACGTTTTCAACCACATTCATGTCTGAAAACGGTTTCACCACCTGAAAGGTACGGTTCATACCCATACGCGCGATCTTATGCGTTTCCTTCCCGGTGATATCCACGCCGTTAAATACGATCTTGCCTTCATTAGGCTTGAGATAGCCCGCTATAATGGCAAAAAGCGTGGTCTTTCCCGCTCCATTGGGACCAATTAGGCCCAAAATCTCGCCCTCGTTCAGAACGAGATTTACATTATCAACGGCCGTCAGTCCGCCAAAGCGTTTGGTTACGCCGGTGAGTTCAAGCAGCGCCATGATCGCCCACCTCCTTTGCGGCATCCGTAGCCTCCTGCATTTGGCGTTTTTTCAATCTTTTCTTTTTTCGATAGTTTTCCACCGCGCCGATGATCCCATTGGGCTGGAAGATTGCAATCAGCATAATCATCAAACCATAGATCACAAAATCGAGCCCCGCGCCGATACCGCCCAGATATGCACGCGAACCTTCGGAAAGCAGCAATATGATCACCGAGCCAATCAACGGCCCCCATACCGAGCCCACGCCGCCAAGAACCGCAATCAAAGCAATCTGCACGCTTGTCATAAAGCGGAAGACGTTATCAGGATCGATATACAGCGTGAAATTCACATAGAAGCTGCCCACCATGGCGCACATCATGCCGGAAAGCACCATTGCCAGCAGCTTGCTTTGCACGATGTTGATTCCCAGCGCCTTCGCCGCCTGCGGGTCTTCCTTTATGGCGCGGAAGTAGTAACCGCTGCGGCTGTTTTTGAGCCAGTATGTGATGGACACCGCAACAAAGTAGAATGCCAGTATAATGTAATAATAAGGCGCTTTATCATTGAATTGAAAGTTCAGCAGCGAGCTTTCGCGTATGGGCAGGTACATGCCCACAGCGCCGCCGGTGGCCTTCCAGTTGATGAATATGATCTTCACGACCTCGCCAATCGCAATGGTGGCGATAGAGAAATATGGCCCGCTCAGCCGAAACACCGGAAGACCCACCAATATGCTGATGATGCCCACTCCCGCCATGGCCACCAGCATGGCCACCCAGGGGTTTACCTCAAAGTGAACTTGCAGCATGCTGTTGATATACGCGCCCAAGCCAAAGAATACCGCATGCGCCAGCGACGCCTGCCCGGCAAAGCCGCCCAGCCAGTTCCATGCGCTGCCCAGCGCCGCATACAAGATGATAAGCGTCAGCGTATGCAGGGGGTAGCCCTTTATAAACTGCGGCAGCAGGCACAACACCAACACAACGGCAGCGGGCACGATAATAGCAGGGCGGAACAGAGATTTTACCTGTATTGTTTTCTTATCCATACTCATGCCCTCCTCTTGCCCATGATGCCCTGCGGGCGAAGCACCACGAATACGAAATACAGCCCGAATACCAGCAAATATTTATATGCGGGCTCAAAATAAAAGCCGCCCACGACCTCTACCAGGCCAATCAGCAACCCTGATATGAATGCGCCCGGCACGCTACCAAAGCCGCCCAGCGCCACCACAATAATCGCGATTGTACCAAATGGCGCCCCCACCTCGGGGTAAATGTAAGAGTATTCCGCCATCAGTGAGCCGGCTACGCCTACACAAGCGCCACCTATAATCCAGGCTAGCATATACATCTTTTGCGCGTGGATGCCCATGAGCGAGGCCGCGTCGCGGTTTTCGCTCACCGCCTGCAGCGCCCAACCGGTTTTTGTTTTGGATATGAACAGATAGATAATAATCGTCGCAATCAGCGCCCCCGCCGCCGCAACAACCTGCGGCTTGCTCAGGCTTGCGCCAAACAGATTGAGTGTGCCGGAAACCAGCGGGTTTTCCACCATCTGATAATTGGCGGTAAATGCAAATTGCATGATCCCGCGCAAAAATATCATCATACCAAAGGTAACGAATATCTGTGCCATGTTGGATGCTTTTAGCACGTGTTTGATCAGCAATTGATACGCCAGCGCGCCAAACGCCGCCAGTAACAACACAACCAACGGCAACGAAACGAGCGGATCTAAATTCATTTGCACGTTGAACACGAGCGCTGCATACATTGCCAGCGATAAAAAATCACCATTAGCAAAATTGGTTATGCCCATCACGCCATAAATCAGCGTGAGGCCGAGAGAGATAAGCACATAGATAAAGCCCAGCAATACCCCACCCATGAATACCTGTACGAACATGCATGAACTCCTTTCAGGGAGAATGATGAAAGAAAGGATTTTTATATTGCAAAACAGCGGGGAACCCAGCGACGCCGGGCTCCCCAGGCTATCAAAAAGTGATATGTCCAAATTAACGCTCGGACCAACCGGGGATAGGCCAGATCAGTTCCTGCGTTGCGAAGCTTTCGGGCCATACCGTCACATATTTGCCGCCCTGCACCTGGCAAAGCAACGCCAATGCGTTTTCGTTCTGGCCCTGTTCGTTGAAAGCAATTTTCGTCCACGGTACGAGCAGCTTTTCGTTGGGAATGTCGGTCTGGATGAACGCTTCGCGGATGGCTTCAGGATCGGTGGAGCCCGCGCGATCCAGCACATCCGCCACGACAAACGCGCTTTGCACGGCGCGCGCCGTATTGTCGTTCATGTTGTCAATACCCGTGCGCTCATTGAAGAGCTTTTCAATCGCTGCGGCGCGCGGGTTAATCTCGCTGTAATCCGAACAATACACCAGACGAGAAACAATGTATTCGGTATCCGCACCCATCATGGTAAAGAATGTGGACTCGGTGAAGCCTGTGTTATTCGCTATCAGGCCCGGCATATAGTCAAGCTCTTTGAGCGTGGTCATAATCAGCGTAGCATCCGAAACGTAAGATGCGGCCAACACCAAGTCGGGATTAGCTGCTTTTATGCGTTGAATTTCGCTTGTCATATTCACCGTGTTGGATGGATACGGCAGCGACTCAACGACTTCGTAGCCGCGACGTTCGCAGTTATCCGTCCAACTGGCAGCGGCATCGGTGCCGTAGGTGGAGTTGTCATACACCATGGCGATACGCCGAATACCGTGCTCATCCTTAATGGAATCGAGAAAGTCAAATATGCTTTCGCCAATCATCGCATCATGCGGGCCCTGACGGAAGAGATATTTGAAACCACGGCTTGTCAGACTGGGAGAGCTAGATTCCACCACAAAGAACGGTATGCCCGCACGCTCGGCCACCTGGCTTGCAGATGCCACAACACTGCTCTGATAGCAACCCATCAGCATACTCACGCCTTCCTGCTGGATGAGACGTTCAGCTTCGGACGCGCCCTTTTCCGGGTCGCCTTCGCTGTTGGCGAATATCAGCTCTATTTTCGCGCCGCCCATGCTGGGGATACCCTCGGTTTCTGCGTAAGGCATGCCCACATCGGCGTAGCTTCCGTTGACAATATCAAAACCGAGCTGAATAGCGCTCTGTTGGTCAACACCCGTTGCCGCCGATGCTCCGGTGAGCGCGTATATCACGCCGATTTTGATGGTTTCCACGTTATCGGTGGACGCCGGTGGCGCGTCGGTTGCAGACGCCGTTCCTCCCGTAGGCGCTTCTGTTGCCGCAGGGGGTGTCGTTGTTTCTCCACCGCCGCCGCAACCTGCAATCAAGATCGCCGTCAATACCATGATCAAAACCAGGGCAAGCGATACCGCTTTACGTCTTTTCATTCCTTCTACCTCCTTGGAACATTTCATTTGTATACATACAGAACATTTTGTTCTGTTGTAACCAACGAATTATTTTTGTGGGGTTGCCCATATAAATAGGTTGCTCATATAGAGTAAGATCATACTCTTCCATAAACAATATACACTAAAACAGTGTGACCGTTGATTTAAAGTCATCGCAACCCCGCTTATTTTAAGATGTTTGCTATAGTCTTATAACATTTCTGGCCGTGATTGTCAAGGGTCCGGATTTTCGACACTTAAAGAATAGGAAAATCGCCATAAGTCCCGAGAGGGCTTGTTTTTTGTCAAATTTCACAAAATATATGTTGTATTTAGTTGTATTATATGGTACAATATACATGAGGGGGGGTGCAGCCATGAAATTATGCTATAACA
>JAISXK010000113.1 GCA_031270585.1 Clostridiales bacterium
TGAAAAAAGTAAAAAGATGTGGAGATACCATATATCATGACATATGGTATGCCTACAGGCGCGGCAAGCGCCTTGATAACCTAATATAATCTGGACGGGGGCGAGCGCGGTTAGTCACATCCTTTTTGATAAAAATAAAAATCAGGGAGGGGGTGATGCTATGGAGCTTCTGATTTTGGCTCTTATAGTCGTATTGCTCATAATTGTAGCAATAAAAGAATAACCGCCCACAGCCTTAGCCAGCTAGCGGTTATCCCGTAACTAGCGGCTAACCGTTAAGGCTCGCCCTCGTCTTGACTATATTGTACCACACCAAATTATTTTATGCAAGGAGATATGCGATGGAAAAGAAAAAAGAAAAGAAAAAAAGAAGAACATCCGCAGCGGTTACAAACCGCTACAGGGCCGGACATTACGGCTCAATACAACAAATAGAGTGACAAGCGCCGGGTAAAGGTGTATACTCAATTGATTTAAATGCAGCATTGTCAACATGTATGTGGGCTTTCGCGTTATTTAAGCCGCCGCCGTAACACGGCCATGCATGTGTTTTTGTTTGTAAAGAAATTGTATTTTTGTTTGTAAAGAAATGAGGAGATTACTTTAATGAATGCTTTTGAACCATTGGGCGTAAGCGCGCCCATACTGAGAAGCCTTGCCGATATGCGCTTTGATACGCCCACGCCCATACAGCTGCAGGCCATCAAACCCCTGCTGCGCGGGCGCGACATCATCGCGAAAGCGCCTACCGGCACAGGCAAAACGGGCGCGTTTGGCATACCGCTGCTGCAAAAGATCGACAGGGACAAGCGCGTTACCCAGGCGCTGGTGTTGTGCCCCACGCGTGAGCTCGCGATGCAGATAACGGATATGTTAAAGGCCCTCGCCGGGCATTTGCCCGGCATGCGCATCGCCGCGATATACGGCGGGCAAAATATAGAAAAGCAGTTTGCGCTGCTGCGCAAGGCCCCGCATGTGATTGTGGCGACGCCCGGCCGTTTGCTTGACCATATGGCGCGAAAGACGGCGCGCCTTGCGCTTATCAACATACTTGTGCTCGATGAGGCCGACCGCATGCTGGATATGGGCTTTCGCCCCGATCTCAATAAAATTGTGGCGGGCGTGCCCGACGCGCGGCAAACCATGCTGTTTTCCGCCACGGTATCAAAAGAGATTTTGTCGATCGCGGGCGCGTACATGACGAACCCCGTCACGGTAAAAACGGGGCGGGAAAGCGCCGCCGTCGATACCGTAACGCAATTTTACACCGAGGTGCCCCAGGGTAAAAAGCGGCCCGCGCTGCTGCGCATACTCAAAAGCGGGCGCTACCCGCTCACGCTGGTGTTTGTAAACACCAAACGCATGGCGGACAGATTATCCGGCCAGTTGGCCAGCCGCGGAATCCGCGCGGACAGCCTGCACGGCAACCTCAGCCAAAACCAGCGCGACAGGGTGATGAAGCGCTACCGCGCGGGCGAGTTTGACGTGCTCGTGGCTACCGACGTGGCCGCGCGCGGCATAGACGTACACAACATAGACGCCGTGATCAATTACGATATACCCAATGACCACGACAGCTACGTGCACCGCATAGGCCGCACGGGCCGCGCCAGCCAAACAGGCGTGGCATATACGTTTGTATACAACGATGAGCTTGACAAATTGCTCGCCATGGAGAAGAACCTGCGCACCACCATCACCCGCGCCGAAGGGATTGCCGCCACACTCGAATAAGGCGCAGTAGCCGCGCGCCCCAACCCCGCGCGTAAACGGCGTCTTTGCTCCCGGCCGTACCGATAAGCGTTGAAAACGCCTGGCGGTACGGCCGGCGCCCTTCCGGGTTTTATGCGAACCGCCCTGAAAATGCCGCGGCGTTTTCAGGGCGGCTCGCGCTTTAGCGCGGCGGCGCCGCCGCCGGCGCGCGCGCTTGGCATGGGCGGCGTTTCTTCCGCGTAAAACAAACCGCGCGCCTTACACGCCCATGAGCAGTTCGAGCACGTACATCTCCAGCTTCTCGAAGTTTTGCTCCTCCACGCACTTGGCCTGGAATTGGTAGTCGAACCTCTTCACCTTCTCCAGCAGCAGTTCGAAAATCCGCTTGGAATTGATGATATGCCGGTAGCAATCGTCCGCGCGCTGCGTCCGCATCGCCTTCACGTCCAGCCCCACGCATTCGCCCTGCTCCCCAAAGTTGTTCTCATGCAGCACCTTTACCTGATTGAACGCCTGCCTCAGGTTCTCCACGCCAAAGCTCTTGTCCTGATCGTAGCGAATCCCGTTCTGGTCGTTCAAATGCACACCCCATAGCTTGCCCCACGCCAGCGCCAGCGCCATGTCCGCCGCCGGATCCAGGCCCGAGAGGATCGAATGCGCGCTCTCGATGCACACGCCTACCCGCGTTGGATCTACCGTGTTCGCTCCCACCGCCAGCGCGTGTCCCGCCGTTCCGCAATAGCTGCGGTCGATGGGTTCGTTGGGCTTTGGCTCCACCAGTATCCGTATCTCCCTGTCGTATTCCAATATCGTGTTGAACGCGTCGCGCAGTTGCCGTATCTTCTCCACAGGGTTCTTCCCCTCCGCGCACAGCGTACCCTCCCGCGCCAGCCAGAGCTGTATCTTATTCGTGCCGAGCGCCTTCGCGATGTCGCACGAGCGCAGCGAGCGCCAAATAGCGAAATCGTAATCCTCCCGCCGGCTCGCGGTGAAGCCCCCGTCGTTCGTATGGAAATCGAACCACAGCCGCGGCGCTACGAACTCCGCGAACAGCCCGTGCTTATGAAGCAGCGCGCCCACGTCCTTCGCGTAGTTCACTATCTGCTTCTCGCTCATCCTGTTCATATCCGGCACGGCGTCGTCGTCATGGAACTGCACCCCATCAAGACCGAGCTCGGCGAACTTCGCCACCTTTTCTTCCAGCGGAATAGACGGCCGGATCCCCGGCCCAAACGTCTCCGTTCCCTCGTGTACATTCCACGGCCCCACGGTAAACCTGAACTTACTCATCTGCCAATAGCCTCCTTCTTTCCTTGTTTTTATCCTTTACATCCCGATCCGGCCCCGCCCTTTTTTTGCTTTGCGCGCGCGCCGGATCCCCGCGCTCTTCTCTTTACGCCATATTCCGCTCATAGGCATATGCCGCGCTCGCGTTCACCGGGCGTCCGCCACGCTTATGAAGCCATTGGCAACGCCCGGCTTTATGGCCGTTTCCCGAACAATGACAGGGCCGCACGGCAAAACGATACGCGCCGCGCCGTTGCCGCCCATCATGGAAAAGAGCATATCTACCGCCCGGCGGGCAAGCGCTTCCGGCGAGATGGCGATTGTCGTCAGGGGAGGGCAAAAGTACTTTGCCTCCGGCACATCGTCCAGGCCGATAAAGGAAATATCCCCTGGTACGGAATATCCCATCTTGCGCGCGGCGCTTATCGCGCTGAACGCGAAATTATCCTGCGCGCAGAATACGGCCGTCGGAATATCATTGCACGCGAGCATTTTTCGCATCGCGTCTCCCGCGCTGTCCGCGCAGACGGCTTCGCCGCGCACCCACTCCTTGCGGGCGCGCAACCCGTATGCGCGCAGCGCGCGCTCGAAGCCGCGTATAGTCATATCGTAAAAAAACGGCAGCGCTTCCATACCGATAAACCCGATATGGCGGTGCCCGAGCGACGCGAGAAAAGCTGTCGCGCGATAGGTGAGATCTTCAAAGTCGATGATGACGCAAGCCCGGCTCTCCGCTTCCTGAAAGCCGGGGTTTACGATCAGCAGAGGAATGTTTCTGTTTGCAAGCGCTTTGGCGGCATTTTGCATAAGCCCTTGAAACGCGATGACGCCGTCCGTCCGTCCGCCCGCGATGATATCCACAAGCGTGTCGTCGCAAGGATCGTCCGACTGATAGGCCGGCACGACGCTGTATCCGCCTTCGGAAGCGAAATCCACGATACGCGCGACGACCCCAAAATAAAAATCCTTGCAGGCCGGCGCGGCCTCGCGGCGCAACACCGCGTGGATGTTAAAGCTGCGGCGCGTTTTGAGCCCTTTGGCGCGCAAATCCTGCCGGTAGCCGCTTTGCGCGAGAAGCTCTTGTATGCGCGCCCTCTGTACCGGCCCGACACCGCCCTTGCCGTTGATGACATAGGATACCGCCGCAGGCGAGACGCCCGCCATTTGGGCGATATCTTTAATGGTGACGCTCTTTTTTTTATTTTCCATATAACAATATTAGTTATGCGCACGCGCGTTGTCAATGTCGGTTATAAGGTAGGTGCGTTTGTCACGCGGCGCGGCGCAAGGCAAGAAAAAACTTGACATCACTTAATCGTTTAAGTATAGTATAAATATTCAAGCGCGTCCGGCACGGATGGAATTTTATTTGCATATCTTCATTCGCCTGTCCCCATCCATACGCCAATTCTTTGGGCGCAAAATAAAAGGAGGTAACTATGGGAATAAGACTTGGTATGCACGCCGACAACTGGAGAGAACGCTCGGGCAATTTTACGGACGCGGTGAATTCCGCCGTAAAGCACAACCTGAAGTATCTTGAAGCGGGCGTTGTGGACGGCCAGTATTTCATCACCGCGCTTGGCTACGAACCCAGCCTGTGTCTGCGGGACAACCCGTATCCGACGCGCCGCCTGCTTGAAAAACACGGCCTGCAGCTTTCCATGCTCGACGGATCGTTTCCCATGTTTGGGCCGGAGGGCAGCTTCTATGGCGTACAGTATGCCTGCCAGACCATCCGCTACGCGAAGGAACTGGGTTGCCCAAAGGTGGATAGCGTCGACTCGGGCAAAGCGCCCGACCTCCCCAGGGACGAGGTTTTCAGGATCACCGTGATGAACTACACGGAACTGCTGCGCTGGGCGCACGACTACGATATCGTTCTGTGCATCGAGCCGCATGGCGTGTACACAGGCGACGGCGAGTTTATGCTGAAATTGCTCAGCCACTTTGAGGACGAGCATCTGCGCGTCAACTTCGATACGGGCAATACGTTCATCCAGGGGCATGACCCGCTTGAATACTTTAAGTTGCTTGAAAAATACATCGTGGCGTCGCATATCAAGGATGTGGACGCGGGGCTCGCGGCGGCTGTGCGCGGCGAGGAAACGGGGATCGCCTGCTCGCAGATCCATATAGGGGAAGGCGTGAACGCGGAAAATATCCGCGCCATATTGAAATACTTGCAGGCGAAAGACTGGGATGGCGACGTTTCCATCGAATGCAGCGGAAGCGATGAGAATATTGACAAAAGCGTGAAATGGATCCGCGGCGTATTGGGGGAATAAGGGCCGCCGCAAACGATAAAAAGGCGCAAAAAGGTCGCTGTTCGCGGCCTTTTTCGTGGGACGCTCACTCTCATGAGGGCTGCCCGGCAAATTATCGCGAATCTTGACAGAATTTTTGCGAGCGGGTATAATACCCTCTAGTAGGCGTAACGACTTCTGACATGACAGGCGTTCATATATGCACACACGAAATCACGAAAGCAACTTAAATCAATGTAAAAATTGCGACGCCGGTAAAATATGGCGCCGCGTGATTGCCGGGCAAACAAAATGAATGAGAGTGAGGAAAGAAAATGGGTAAACGATTGGTTACATTGTGCTGCGCTCAATGGGCGGATTTAGAGTTCGAAGAGCTCTGTTCCCTGGCGAAGAGCATGGGGTACGACGGCTTGGAGCTGGCCGCGTGGGGGAACTGTCTCGATCTGGAACGCGTCATAGCGGATGAAAAATACGTCGCGTTCATAAAGGACACGCTGGCGAAGAACGGTCTTGCCTGCGAAGCTATCGCCACGCACATCATCGGCCAGTGCGTAGGCGACGCGCCTGACCCGCGCCTGAACAATTTCGCGCCGCCTCAGTTGGCAAATGACAGCGCCGGCATTCGCAAGTGGGCGATTGAGACCATGAAAAAGGCGCCGGTCGCGGCACGCCGCCTTGGCGTGAACGTGGTTACCGGGTTCGTCGGTTCCCCTATATGGAAGTGGCTTTACTCTTTTCCGCAGACGAGCGAGCAGATGGTAGAGGATGGATTTAACGAGATCGCCGCCCTTTGGACGCCGATAATGGATGAGTTTCGCAAATACGGCGTGAAGTTTGCGCTTGAGGTGCATCCCGGCGAGATCGCTTTTGATTACTATTCCACGAAAAGGCTTCTTGGCGTGTTCAAGGATTACCCCGAGTTTGGCCTGAATTTTGACCCGAGCCATCTATTGTGGCAGGGCGTGACGCCGCATATTTTCCTACAGGATTTTATCGACCGCGTATACCACGTGCATATGAAGGACGCAGCCGTGACGCTGGACGGGCGCAGCGGTATTCTGGGATCGCATATCGACTTTGGCGATCTTCGAAGAGGCTGGAATTTCCGCAGCCTTGGCCACGGACAGGTGGATTTTGAGTCGATTATCCGCGTTCTCAACGCCAATGGTTACGAAGGGCCGCTTTCCGTCGAATGGGAGGACAGCGGAATGGATCGCGTGGACGGCGCCACGGAGGCCGCCGCATTTGTCAAGCGCGTAGACTTTAAGGCTTCTTCATTCAAATTTGACGAAGCGATCTCAAACGGCTGACGGGGGAGGATAACGATATGGCTAAAAATATCAAATATGGTATGGTTGGCGGAAGCATACATGATTTTATCGGAGACGTGCATCGCAAAGCCATCGCGTTAGACCCGCGGGCGGAGCTTGTTTGCGGCTGTTTTTCCACATCGGAGAGTAAAAACGCCCAAACCGCCGACGCCTACGGCATAGCAAAAGAGCGCACCTACGCGGATTATAAAACGATGGCGAAGGCCGAGGCCGGCAAATTGGACTTTGTTTCCATCACGACGCCAAATTATCTGCATTATGCGATCGCGAAGGAGTTCTTAAACGCCGGCATCCACGTCGTCTGCGAGAAGCCCCTGTGCTTTACCGTGGACGAGGCTACGGAGTTGTGCGATATCTCCAAAAAGAAGGGCCTGCTTTTCGGCGTGACATATACGTATACCGGATATACCATGGTGAAGGTCGCCAAAGAGATGATAGCGGCCGGCAAAATAGGCGATATCGTCGCCGTGAACGCGGAATACGCGCAGGATTGGCTCATCGACGAGCTATCGCCGGAAAGCCGGGGCAATGAGAAAAATATTTCCGTTTGGCGCACCGATCCGGAAAAATCCGGTATCGCGAATTGCGTAGGCGATATCGGTTCGCATATAGAGAACATGGTAAGTTATCTTACCGGGCTTAAAATCAAGCGGCTGCTTGCGACGACGAACAAGTATGGCCATGCCCTGGATCTGAACGCCAATATTCTTGTCGAGTATGAGAACGGCGTAAACGGCGGGTATTGGTGCAGCCAGGTCGCTTCCGGGCGCATGAACGGTCTTGTCGCGCGTATCTATGGGTCGCTCGGTTCCATCGAATGGGAGCAGCATTACCCGGATTATCTCAGGTATACGCCCAAGGGCCAGGCGCCGCAGATTCTCTCTCGCGGTTGCTCTTACATTGGCGAAGACGCCGCCGCGAACAGCAGGCTGCCGTTTGGGCATCCCGAGGGTTTGATTATTGGTTTTGCGAATAT
>JAISXK010000134.1 GCA_031270585.1 Clostridiales bacterium
GCAGCGGGCAATCAGACCCTGGAGAGCGGACTAAAGGGCGTAGAGGATGGTAGCCTTGATTATGTAATGCTGGGGCGCGGTCTTCTTGCGGATCCCTATTTCCCCAAGAAAGCATTTGAAGGAAAAGACGAAGATATCCGTCCTTGCATCAGGTGCAACGAATTTTGCTTTGCCAGAGCCTTTGCGCAGCATCCCCTGACCTGCGCCGTTAACACCAGAGCCGGAAATGAAAAAGTTCTTGCCATCAAGAAAAGCGAGCAGCCCAAAAAGGTTGCCATTGTCGGCGGCGGCGTATCCGGACTTGAAGCGGCAAGAGTTGCCGCGTTGAAAGGACATAGCGTAACCGTATATGAAAAAAGCAATCAATTGGGAGGACAGGTTATTGCCGCAGCAGCGCCGCCATTTAAAAAGCAATTGAAAAGGTTCCTGGAATATTTGATTCGGCAGGTCAAACAGCTAGGCGTGGCGATTGTGTATAACAAGGCTATCACGGCGAATTCTCCCGAGCTGAAAAATGCGGACGAAATCCTGGTTGCCATCGGGGCGTCCAGCATTAAGCCCGGTATTCCCGGTATGGACAACGGCAAGGTAATCGATGTGATTGACGCCCACACCACGCGGCATGGCGAAATCGGAAGCACTGTCGTCATTGCCGGCGGCGGCTTGTCGGGCTGTGACTGCGCGATAGAATTGGCCATGGAAAGCAAACAGGTTACCATTGTGGAGATGTTAAGCCGGGTAGCCATGAAGTCGAACCTTGCCAATCAACCCTGTATCAATAAGGTTCTGGCGGAAAAAAAGGTTACTGTATTAACCGATAGTAAGGTTCTTAGCTTCGGAGACGAAGGCGTTACCATCGAAAACAAGGAAGGCAAAAAACAAGTGCTTGCTGCCGACACAATAATCACCGCTTTTGGAACCAAGGCCAACAGTGAACTGGCCGATGAGATTTTCTTAAATAACCAAAAGGTAAAGGTTATTGGCGACTGCTGCACTGTTGGGCTTGTGGGCACAGCTGTTAGAGACGGGTTTATGGCAGCCTGGGCTATCGACTGAACGGATTGAGAATTTATTATGTTGCAGCCCATGCCGGGCGTATTGAAGGTGGCAGGATATGGTTCCTCTATCCCGCCGCCCTCTTTTTGTTTCCCTGCCTTTTCTTCATTCTGGTAAACCGGAGCGCAATTGATGGCCGGCGGCCGAGTTATGTGTCTCCATGCCGCCCAAGGCGGCACAAATATTTTATGAAAGCATGGCAATTGCCTCCGTTATTTTACCGCCTTCATCTTTTTCAGACCGATAACGAACGCGGCAACGCCCGCCATGAACCCCGGCACCGCTATACTGACAACGGGTGTGTTCATCCCGACGTTTTGGTACTCGCTGCGCTTTATCGCGTCAAGTATGCCAATGACGATGAACACAGCGGACAGTACGGCAACTGCCGCGCCGCAGATTGTTAAGATACGCGCCTTTTTTCCATTGCAGTTGAAACTTCTCTTATTTGATTAACACTCGCTTACGGCTTGCCGCCGCTCTGCGCCACCATTGCCAGTATTTCCGTTACCGTGAACGCCGGACCGTCCTGCCAGAAAACCCGTTCGCCGTCCGTCTGCGGCTTGTCAAACACGCCGCGCTCAATCAGGGCTGCGAATGACGGCTCTCGTATCCTATTGCCGAACTCCAGCAGTATCGTGTGACCGCTGGAGAGCGTCACGCCGAAGCAATCGCCGTCGAATGCTTCCACTTTGAGGATTGTGGGTTCAGTCATGAGACAACTCCCGCTCTCTTGACGGCTCTTGCCGCTCCGCGTCCGAGCCGAACAGGCGCTCATGCGCCAGCATTTCATCCAAAACGGCGGTCAAACGCCCAAGCTCCTGCCGAAAACGCTCCCGCATGGCGCCCACGTTGGGCGTTTTAAAAGTCTCAGCTTCAAAGATGTCGCGTTTGGTTCCGATCGCTATTTGCAAGCGGTTTTTGGCGAATTTGAAATGACTGCTGCCGTCAGCCGCCGCGTCCACAGCCACCAAGCGTTCCATGAAGTGCGGCGTCAATATGTAGAACGCCGTGTGTGCGTCCGGGCAAAACACGCTGAATTGGCGGTTGAAAGCTTCGCTTTCCATTTGTATGGCGTTGCTCCCCGAACGTTTTTCCTGAACGGTCAGCGGATGCTCAGCAAGCTCGCGATCAAAATCCGCCACCAGCCAGTTTCCCTTGAACAACTCAATCACATACTCATGGCTTTTTTGGGTACTGTGATCGTATTTTATTTCGGTCTTCGTGAGGCGCACGTCGGAAAACATAACCGAGACGCCGCGATAGCTTCCACGCACGAAGTCGCTGCCGGAGACATTCTCATAGCCATCCACAAACCCCGACGCCGCTATGCACTCGTTCGGGATATGCCCAAAAGCGTCCAACTCGCAGTCCGCGCCGAAAACATCCCGAATGATCGGTTCGGCAACCAGCGCAGACAACTGCTTGCTCCGGCGCTTCGTAACGAGGCCGAGGATAAATAAACCCACGCCAAACGCACCCAACAGCAAATAAGGCAGAAAATCCGTCAGATACATCTCACCGGCTTGAATGATCTTCACGATCGGAGTGACCACCATTATGATGCCGAGAACCAGCATCACCCAGCAGCTCCAAAAAGTCGTGCTCATCTTGCGCTGCGCTTTCCGGTCGCTGACGGGATCGGTCAGGTATTCCTTTTCAAATTTCCTGTCAAGTGTCCCTTTCACCGCTCCGGCAGCCTTACGAAAAAGCGAAGGGATAACGACTTTGATGAGTATGCCAATGAGCCCAAGCACCACTACCGGCACGATGATAAACCAAAACACAAGCGCCATATCGTCTCAATCCTCCCTTCTTTCCGCATGTCACAGCTTCATGGATATATCGGCCCGTTTCGCCGCCTCCGCCTCGAAAAAGGCGTAGGGCTTGTATTCTTTGCCGATGACTCTGTACGGCCATGTGGCAAGGTATTGATTGAAAGCCGACACATTGGCGTTGTAAAGCCGCCGTGCAGCCTGCAAATGTTCTTCCGTGTCGCGAATGCCGGCTTGCAAATCGCGGAACACATCCGCAGAACGCAACTCCGGGTACTGCTCGGCGACCACATTGAGCCGCGCTGCCATATCGTCCATCTGGGCGCTGGCCGCCTGACGTTCGGGCATAGACATACCCCGGCGCATCTCAATCGTTTTCGCAAAAGTTTCTACTTCGTGCGCGGCATACTGCCGACAGACGTCCAGCATTTTGGTCAGCGTATCATAGCGTTTGGTCAGAGCCACGTCTATGCCCGACTCGCCCTCGCCAATTTTCACAATCAGGCGGCGGAAGCGGTTCTTCACTGTGACTACCCACAGGGCAACGCAAACAGCAACAATCAGCAACGCTCCGATTCCAATAAGAATCTCCATTATTTTCCCTCCATTCTATTCGGGCGTATCAAAAGCCCTAAAAGCGGCACAAGGCCAATCAGCAGAACAATCACTCCCACGACGGGGAGTTCCAGCAAGAACAACGGGGCGCTTCCCACCGCTCCGAGAACGGCGGCAGCAGTGAGCAAAGGCTTACCCTTCGGCGCTTTGACGATACCCACAAGCCCGACGACAGCGCCCGCAAATCCAATCGCCATGACGCCAGCGAAAGACATCGGCACCGTGCGCTCATAGCCGGGACCGGGACTGCCGCCAAGAAAAAATCCGTAAAAGAGCAGCGCCAGCCAAAACAGGATGGCCAAGACATTCCCGATAAACAGCAATGCTTTCAAGCTTTTCATCAGTCAATCCCTTCTTCGCCATAGTCGCCGTCGCCTATGGCCAGCGGCACCCATTGACCGCCTTGCCCTTGCATATAGATGATGCCGCTCTGATAAGCAAAGGCATAGGCCGCGCCAATTGTACCGGTCGGCTCATCTACGTCCAGTCGGTATATATAGCACTCTTCGCCCTCAATGTCCGCCAGATCAACCAGCACTATCTTGTATTCTGTTTTATCGCTGTATTCGGGTATATACCCATCATGCTTCACGTCATCAAATGTCAGCTTTGCGGCCTCGGCGGGGTTCATATATTCTCCGGGGTCGCCCTGCAATTCATATTCTTCTGCGTATGTGAGGTTCAGACCGAAATCGAAGCCGTTCCAATAGGGAAGATCACCATCTGATCCGCCGTCAGACAGATCGCCCCCGCCGTCCGCATGGGACATAAAAAAGGCACTGCCCTCATAGGGCTGATCTACGGGCAATTCCGGGAGACCTTGCACCGCCACGTCCTCCGGGTTTGTGAACACGACTGCCGCGCCGTTTTCTCCGGAGTAATAAACCTCTTTTACTTCCGGAATGTTCCGTTTGACGGTTGCGGCGAGGGAGTCCATCATGAACCAACTGAGGCTCACTGCGTCATGGAAGAAGAAATCCTCGTTTTGTTCGCGGTCGCCAAGACCGGCCACAAGTGTGCTGGTATCCCACCACGCGATGAACGCCTTGTCGCCCTTGATTTTACCGTCCACGAAAAAGTCCAGCCCTGTGGCGGCGGAAAGAGAGGTGGACAGCATTCCGATGCCACACGCTCCGTCGTATTTCCAGGGGATTTCCCTTTGATTCGGTTCTGCCGAGCCGTTGCTGAAATCGGCTATCAACGTGGCGGTCGAAGCCTCGTCAGGCGAAGTGCCTGGCGTTGCGGTCACGGCAGATTCCCTCCCGCCGTTGCAGGCGGCGAGAGACAGCGCGAAAAGTACTGCGGAAGCCGCCGCCAAAACCGCTTTTGTCCACTTTTTCACTGTGAATCCTCCTTCCAGAGCGTGTCGGTACCGGAAGCGTCAGATGTGCCATAGGCATCATGAGGATTTTCGTCCTCACTCTCATCTTCCAAGTCAAAGGTTCCCTCTATGGACGCGCCGCGATAAGTATCTGAAAAGTCAGTGCCGAAAACTTCGTCGTCGTCCACATACTTAACCGTCAATGTGTCGCCTTTTGGCGTATAACGGTGGTCCCTGTTGTCTTCCGCGACATTCCCTTTTTCAATCCATGCGCTCACGCCCACCGAGCTTCTGCTGAATCCCGTGAAGGTGAGCATTGTATCGGAATATACATCATCCGTGCCGCCGACACCCGGCAATGCGTTCGAATCGTCGGAACTGAAGCCTTGTTTGCCGGTTATGTTATAGAGTCCGTAAAAGTTAAACGTATCGCTGCCATCAACCGCAAAATATACCCAATCCAGATACTCTGTCGGCAATTCGGAAACCTTCTTACCCGGCAGATACAGCCTGAACTCGCCGGAACCCTCCACCCCGTAGGGAGTGGATGTGACGTACTTTATGCCGTCAGCGATTTCTTCGTCTCCCTCTTTGCCCTCCTGCTCCAGATTTTCGCATTGCAGCGAATACTCATAATCACCGACCTTTTTTGCCGACGTAAATTTTCCGGTGAAATTGCATACATATACGATTCCGTTGGGATAGCCTTCACCTGTGCTGCCCATTTCGGAATCCGTATAACGGCCATAGAATGTACCATCCGACGATATTTCAAGGGTTGTTCGCCAACCGCCTGCTCCGCTTCCAAACCAGAATATCCATCCGTCCAGTACGGCAAAATCAAACATCTTATTGCTTGGTGCGGCGCTTGTTTTCGATGGAGCGAACGACGCGTCGCTTGTCGATGGCACGGGACTGCTATCGATCCCGCCGTTGCAGCCCGCAAGCGAGAACACCAAGCTAACCGAACACATCGCGGCCAGCGCGAGTATCGTGAGTCTCCTCGTTCTCATAAACTCTCTTCCTTGTGTTGTCAGGCTTTCGCCCGTTTTTTTCGCGACTTCGGATGACGTATCATTATGGAATCCCTTCCACCAGCACGAATGTCAGCGCTATGTAACCCGCGAGGGCAAGCAAAACCGCACCGATAACGCAGGCCCCGGCAATCAGCCGCGCTTTGTTTTTCTTCCGGGCAGACAGGAACAGGAAAATCGCGAGAGCACCCGCAAAGACGATAAATAACAACGCCGCCAGCCATAATGGCATCAAACCCACCTCCCTCGCAGTTTCCCGCCACGGTTAAAGTTTAGCAGAGCTGGAAATCAAAAATGGCGAGAATAGCAAAATTGCTACTCTCGCCCTGAATGATTTTTTGAAGCTCCGTTTTATTCCCTCTCGAAGATATAGCCCTCGCCCCTCGACCAAGCTATACAAAAGCCGCCGCCGCTGATTTTCTCACGCAAGCGTCCGATTGCGGATTTTAGCGCGTTGCTGTCGCCCACTATCGGCGTTTTCCACACCTTTTCGTACAGATATTCTGCACTCATGAAGCGTTCCTCATTTTGTACGAATGTAAACAGCAATGCGAATTCCTTTGGCGAAAGCTGCAAGTCAGTTCCGTCTAAACTCGCCATGACTGCCGTCACATCGAAGGAGAATCGACCTTTTTCAATGATGTCAGGGAAGCCGCCCGCCCGGCGCAGGAGAGCCTCTATCCGGGCGTACAGCACGGGAAATGTGTGGGGTTTCGTGACGTAATCGTCGCAACCGCCGGACAAACCTGTAACTATATCTTGCTCCTCTTTGTCGTTGGTGAGCGCGATGACCGGAACTGTCGAGGTTTTCCGCAGTTCTCGCAGGAAGTCAAGCCCGTTGCCGTCCGGCAGATGGATGTCGAGAATAATCAGCGACGGCGTTTCTTTACTGATTGCCTCTTTCGCCTCGGCTAGCGTAGCCGCCAGCCTGACTGTGAAGCCCTTTGCCTCCAAAAGCGGTCTGTTGAACATCTGCACGCGCGGGTTATCTTCCACACATAAAATCATCTTGTCATTCATGTTCTCGCGCCTCACCTTGCCCACCGTAGATTGGAACAGTAAATGTTGCGGTTGTCCCCTTACCCGGTTCGCTTTCGATTTCAATAACGCCGCTATGCGCCTCCACGATGGTTTTGCAGATAGATAAGCCGTAGCCCTTGCCATTTCTGCCGCTCACGCCCCGCTCAAACACATGCGGCAATAACTCCGGCGCGATACCCGTACCATTATCCCGTATTTTGACGGTGATGCCGCCAGCGGCAAAAAAGGCTTCCAAGCATATCACGCCGCATTCCGTGGCGTTCATCGCGTTCTGTAACAGGTTGATCGGCACGCGCTCAAGCTGTTCCGTCACCGCGTAGACAGGGGGCAAATCAGGGCCGATATGCACATGTAGCACGTTGTGTTTGCTCTCAGCTTCGATTCGGAGGGTTTCCGCGCTGCGGCGCAACATGGCCGCAAAGTCCACCTTGACTCGACTGGCCGGATTTCCGCTCATGGTGGCCAGTTCCACCATGCCGTTTATCATAAGTCCAAGACGCACGGCTTCCTCCTGTATGGCGTTCAGTGCGCCCAGCATTTCTTCCGTACCACTCTCCTGAGATATGCGGCTGCGCATGAAATCCACACCATAGGATATGACTTGTAGCGGGTTTCGTATCTCATGCCCGATATCCTGCAAAAACTCCGTCTTGGCGCGGCTCGCCTGCGCAAGGACGGCGTTTTGCTCATCGAGTTTGCGCCGCTGCCTGTTATGGATTCGAATGTGAAGCGTAACTATAATGACAAGCATAGACCCGACGCCTACGAGTCCCGCTAAAATATCAAGCATATTTTCCATATTCGTGTCAAAGTTCGCCAGCTGACCGAACATAAAATGCTCAACGAAGAAGCAGGATATATACGCCGCCAGTTCCGCCGCAAGGAAAAACACCCTTTGCCATCTATCCAGCATGAGCGTCGTAAAAATGAAGGCAAGTACAAAAAACATAGGCAACAGGCCTCTATATCCATTCCCTGTGAAAAACAAAGCCGGAAAGACCATAAGGAAAACTACGATGACCGTGATCAGGAAACAAAATCTATACCGCCCAGTCCGCTTAGCAAAACATATCAGGAAAAGCGCGAAAAAGGAAGAGCCCACATTCAGTATGATGTGCCATGAAGTCCAGTCCCATTCGGTGAATAGCTCAAATGCCGCGTTAACGAATCCCAATACAACGCCAATGAACCCAAGCAGATGGAACACTTGAACGCTAAGGTCAAGTTGTTCGTTGAAGTATGTATTCAGAAAACGCTTGATTGATTTTTTCATCTGGAGGGTTCCTCCGCTTTAGGCTTGATGTATTTGCCAGATTTAATCCGGGCATCGGCGGGCTTTTTCGCGTCTGCGGGAATAATCCAGCGTTCGCCCACTCTGATCGCACCGGGGATTCGCCCCTCGGCCAACAGCGTACATGTGCGGCGTCTGCCTAACCCCCATTTTTTTGCCGCTTCTGTCGCGGACATATATTCAGCCATTCACACCGCCACCTTTCATTTGGAATATAAGACATTATACTCTCAAACGAGCGCAATGTTAAGGGGCATGTTGAAAAACAGGGTTCAGCCTTGAGAACGAGCCAAATAATACCAATACACGTTCATAACAGGGATGCCGCCGCTTTTGAAGGAGAATCCCAAGGCATATTGGCTTCCCACGGCGCCAATACCGCAACAAATCGTAAATTTATATTTTTTCGGCATGCTCCTGCAATTTGTGGTAAACTTCTACTAGCTTGCGCGCTATCTCAAACGCAATGGCAACAGGTTCCGCAGGAAGGGCGCATTGGTGTACAATATGGATAATCGTGTATTACATACATTGGAATTCGATAAAATCATGCATCTGCTTGCGGGCTATGCGGCATCAGATGTTGGCAGAGAGCTGTGCATCAGCACGCAGCCCAGCCACCGGCTTGATCAGGTGCATACGTTGCTGCGACAAACCTCCGAGGCGGAAGGGTATCTGGCTTGCGGCGGGCAGCCTCCTGTGGAATCATTTGAGGATATCCGCCCCCTGCTCAAACGCATACATGCTTGCTTATCCCTTTCCATGGGTGAGCTACTATATGTAGCGCACTGTCTGCGCGTGAGCAGGCAGGCGCGCGAACGGCTCACACAGAGGGAGACCCAGGGGTTGCTCAAGCACATGGCAAGCCAATTGAGCGCGCACCGCAGTGTGGAAGAGGAGATCGCGCGTTGTATCCTCAGCGAGGATGAAATGGCCGACGCCGCCTCGCACGCCCTTGCCAACGTGAGAAGGCAAATGCGAATCGTTAACGAACGCGCCCGTGAAAAGCTCAACAACATGGTAAAAAGTGTCTCTTTTCAAAAATATCTGCAGGAGCCCATCATCACCATACGCAACGGGCGCTTTGTACTGCCCGTAAAGCAGGAGCACCGTATGCAGGTGCCTGGTCTCATTCATGATCAGTCCGGCAGCGGCGCCACCGTGTTTATTGAGCCCATGGCGGTGGCGGAACTGGGCAACGAATACAAACGCCTGAGCGGGCTTGAAGAAGAGGAGATCGCTCGTATATTGGCGGAACTGACCGCGCTTTGCCAGCCCTATGCGGATGAACTTTGCCAAAGCATAGGCATTCTGGGCGAGTTGGATCGTATCTTTGCCAAAGCCTCCTTTGCGCGCGGTATGTGCGCAAAGGAGGCAAACATATCGCAGCAGGGCGTCATCCGCATCAAGGTGGGCCGCCACCCCCTGATCGACAAGGACAAAGTAGTACCCATCAACCTGCTTATGGGGGATACCATCAACACCCTCATCATCACAGGGCCCAATACGGGCGGCAAAACAGTAACGCTTAAAACCATAGGTCTTTTTGCGCTGATGACGCAGGCCGGGCTGTTTATCCCTGCGGAAGAAGGCTCGAGTATGAAGATTTTTGGCGCGGTGTATGCGGATATAGGCGATGAACAATCCATAGAGCAAAGCCTTTCCACATTCTCCTCGCATATGAAAAACATTGTACATACACTTGAAAACGCCAATGAAAACGCGCTGGTGCTGCTTGATGAAGTGGGCGCCGGCACCGACCCGGTGGAGGGTGCGGCGCTCGCCATGAGCATACTGGATGAATTGCACGCCCGCGGCTGTATCACTATAGCTACGACACACTACAGCGAAATAAAGGCGTTCGCGCTCTCGCGGCCGGGTATGGAAAACGCATCCATGGAGTTTGACGTGGATAAGCTCAGCCCTACATATCGCCTGTTTATCGGCATTCCCGGCAAATCAAACGCCTTTGAAATCGCGGAGAGACTGGGGTTGCAGCCAAACGTGGTCAAAAACGCCCGCGCATTTTTAAAGCGGGAGGATATCCAGTTCGAAGATGTCATCCAACAGGCGCAGGCACAGCAAAAAAAGGCGGATGAAGAGCGGCGGGAAGCGCTGCAATACCGCTATGAAATGGAAGGGCTACGTCAAAAAATCCAAGAGGAAAAAAATAAAATCGAAAGCGCGCGCGCGCTGTTGTATCAAAAGGCGCGTGAAGAGGCCCGTGCCGTTGTACGCGAAAGCCGCGAGGAGATGGCGCAACTCATCGCCGGTTTGCGCAAAATGAAAAATATCGATAACAAAGCGCTGGAACAGGCCATACAGGCGGCGCGCGACGGCATACGCAAAAAAGAGGCCGAGCTGACAGACCCAATCGCACAGGATTTTTCGGATAGAGCCTCCCCCAAACAGGTGCGCGCGGGCGATACCGTGCGCGTGATCAGTCTGGGGCAAAACGCCATCGTTTTAAAGCCTGCCGATGCGCGCGGCGAGGTGCGGATACAGGCCGGCATCATGAAAATGCACGTAAAGCTGACCGACTTGCGGCTGACGGAAGACACGCACAAACAAGAAGCCTACAGCGTGAAATTTATGCCCGATAGCGGCGGCGCTTTTTCACAAACGTTGGACGTGCGCGGCAAACTGGTGGACGAAGCGCTTATAGAGGTGGATCGCTATATCAACGACGCCCTGATCTATGGCAGGACTGAGGTACAAATCATACATGGCAAGGGCACCGGCGCGCTGCGCACGGGTATTCACGCCTATTTCAAACAGCACCCCCGGGTAAAAAGCTATCGTCTGGGCAATTATGGAGAAGGCGACGCCGGCGTTACCATTGCGGAACTCTAAGAATAACAGGTTTAAAGATTTTTGCTTTGTTATCCGGAAACCTTCAAAATCCTTGTCCGCATGAGGACAATGTGTGGTAAAATAAATCGTCAAGCTCAAGTAAAGGAAACAGGGAGGGGGACGAATATGGGACTGATTAAAGCCGCTTTGGGCGCGGCGGGCGGCGTATTGGCCGACCAATGGAAGGACTATTTCTATTGCGAGGCATTGCCGGAGGATGTTCTTGCGATAAAAGGCTGGAAGCGCGTTTCTGGGCGATCATCCAATACAAAGGGCGAGGACAACATCATATCAAACGGGTCGGTGATTGCCGTGGCGGACGGACAGTGCATGCTCATTGTGGAGCAGGGAAAAATGCTGGATGTTTGCGCGGAACCGGGCGAGTATATATTCGACGCGGGCGGTGAACCTTCACTATTCGCGGGCGGCGCGTTTAAAGGCAATGCGCTTTCCTCCCTGAAGAGTGTTTGGGAACGTTTCAAATTTGGCGGCAGCCCCGGCAAGGATACGCGCGTCTATTATTTCAATACCAAAGAGCTTATCGGAAACAAATACGGTACCGCAAACCCTGTTCCGTTCCGCGTTGTAGATAGAAATATTGGCCTTGATATCGATATCGCCGTCCGTTGCTTCGGCGAGTACAGCTACAAAATCACAAACCCGGTTTTGTTCTATACAAACGTATGCGGTAATATGCAATTGTCCTATGTGCGCGCCACGATAGACGGGCAGCTGAAAAGCGAGCTTTTAACGGCGCTTCAACCCGCTTTCGCGAAGATATCCGCGTTGGGTGTGCGCTATTCTGCCCTGCCCGGACATACGGCGGAACTGGCCGACGCGCTCAACGAGGTGTTATCTGCAAAATGGCGCGATTTGCGCGGCCTTGAAATCATTTCTTTCGGCGTCAGTTCTGTCAACGCCAGCAAAGAAGACGAGCAGATGATAAAGGATCTGCAAAAGAGCGCCGTCATGCGCGACCCAACGATGGCGGCGGCGACGCTGGCAGGCGCGCAGGCCGATGCCATGAAAGCGGCTGCGGCCAATCAGGGAGCCGGAGCGGCAATGGCGTTTATGGGCATGAATATGGCGGGAAACGCGGGCGGTATGAACGCGCAGAACCTGTTCGCGATGGGAGGGCAGCAACAGTCTCCCGCGCAGGCGTCTGCTTCTGCGCCAACGTCCGCGATGGCAGGCTGGGCGTGCGCCTGCGGGCATACGGGCAATAAGAATAAATTCTGCGAGGAATGCGGGAACCCGCAGCCGGCGGCCGGCGGCTGGGCCTGCTCCTGCGGCACGGTGAATAAGGGCAAATTCTGCGCCCAATGCGGCAAGAAAAAGCCCGCTGGCGTGCCGCAGTATCAATGTGACAAGTGCGGCTGGGAACCTTGCGACAAGGCGCATCCGCCAAAGTTCTGCCCTGAGTGCGGCGATCCGTTTGACGACGGGGATATAAAGTAAATAAGACGTCTTCAATTACGCGCGCCATGCTTAGGCTATCGTAGCGGTTTTCCGCGAAGCCGCTTCGCGTTAACCATAACTAAAGTTTAGAGGGGAGTAAAAGGGGAAATGGAAACAAAAAGTAATGGTCTTCTCAAGGTGACGGGTATTCTCATGATCATCGGCGGGGGGCTTGGCATTATACTCAATCTTATTTCTGTATTTGGCATGGGTATAGTGGTTGAGTCTCTTAACCTCGCGGGGGGTAATGCGATTTTGTGGCTGCTGACGCTTGCAGCCATTCTCTCAGGCATTGGCTCGGCCATCAGCCTGATTGCGGGCATTATGGGCGTTAAGAACGCGGCAAAGCCCGAAAAAGCGACCGTTTGCATCGTATTTGGGTTTTTAACGGCGCTGCTTTCCATCCTGGGCAACATATTGACCGCAGTGGGCGGCGGCAGCTTTGGCGTAATCTATGTGATTATCGGCCTGGTGCTGCCGGTGCTGTACCTGATTGGCGCGTTCCAAAACAAAAAGAGAGCGATCGCGGCGTAAGGCTGCGGCAGGCGTCAGGGATTCAGGCGGCGAGTCCCTGACGCCTGTTTTTAAAACGGCATTTTTACGTTTCTGCGTTTAGTAAGGCTAAACGTAAAGTTAAATGCACCAACGGCTTGCCGGAAAATTCAGGCCCGCTCACTACCGCAACATATGCTTCCGGCGCACAGCTTTATGCTTATAACAATTTAAGCGCTGTGCCAGGCGGCGAGGCTACGCTTGCCTTACATGATTTCTTTGGATATTTGGCACGCAAGGCGTACCGTTGTTTCTTCGCCGGTAAAAAAAGGATACGGAGGAATAGAGGATGGCTTTATTGGAATACAAATGCCCAAATTGCGGCGGCGCGATTCAGTTTGATCCGGGAACGCAGGAGATGGTATGCCCATACTGCGACTCGGTAATGAATGTGGATGCGCTTCGGGCAATGGACGAAGCGCTCGATCACGTCCGGGAAGAGGATGGCATCGGCTGGATCTATGAGGGCGGTGAATGGCAGCAGGACGAGCGGCAAGGAATGGTGGTTTATTCCTGTCACTCCTGTGGCGGAGAAATCGTTGGTGATGAAACGCTGGGCGCGACTGCCTGCCCCTTCTGCGGCAATCCTGTAGTTATAAGTTCGAAATTTGCCGGAACGCTGCGACCCGATCTTGTTATTCCTTTTAAGCTTGGGAAAGCTGAAGCATTGCAAGCGATGCAAAGGCATTATTTCGGCAAGAAACTACTGCCCGAAGTGTTTAAGGACAGGAGTCACCTTGATGAGGTTAAGGGCGTATATGTTCCTTTTTGGCTTTTTGACGCTGATGCCGACGTCAAAATCGAGTATAACGCGACTAAAACCCGCTTCTGGAGTGACAGCAACTACAACTATACGGAAACCTCAACATATCACGTTTTCCGCGAGGGCGAAATAGGGTTTAATCAAATCCCCATAGACGGTTCGCAGGCGGTGGACGATGCTTTAATGGAATCCATAGAGCCATTCCATATGAAAGATGCAGTAGATTTTCAAAGCGCATATCTGGCCGGGTATTTTGCAAACAAATACGATGTAGGCGCAACACAGAGCATCAAGCGCGCCGATGAGCGCGCTAAAAACAGCGCCATAGCCGTATTTGCCAAAACGGTAACGGGCTACAATATGGTCGTGCCAAGGGACTCAAATATACAGTTGAAAAGCGGCGGCGTTCGCTATGCCCTGTTGCCGGTATGGTTGCTTTCCACAAGCTGGCAAGGTAAAAAGTACACCTTCGCGATGAATGGGCAGACGGGTAAATTCGTCGGTGATCTGCCCTTGGATAAGGCGGCGTACAAATCGTGGTTTTTGAAAATATTTGGGGTTAGTGCGGCCGCCCTCGTTATCATTTCCCAGATCATTGCGCGTTTCATGTAGAGAGGTGCGATCGATGAACAAAAAATTCAGATTGTTTACTGTCGCAATTATCGCCGCGCTTCTGATCGTTCTGATCTTGCCGTCCGCCGCGTTGGCGGCGGATAAGGAGCGGATTGTTGACTACATTGGCGTTCTGTCTGATTCGCAGCTGGTAGAACTTAACGATTATGTGCGGGAGATCAGCCGTAAATATCATTTTGACGTTGCGTTTTTTCTTTCATCGAACGCTTATGCTTCCGACCAGACGCTGGAAGGATATGCGAAAGAGTGTTATATGCAAATGCCCACCGATGAGCGGCCGCCCCGCTTTATTGACAAAGAGGGCTTATTGACTTTGGAACAGGCGGATACCCTAAAAAATCAATTGGATGAAATCAGCGAACGCCATCAGTTTGATGTCGTCGTGGCGGTCGTTTCATCGCTTAACGGCCGCGAGGCAAGCCTGTACGCCGCCGACTTTTTTGACCGGAACGGGTTCGGTTATGGCGAAAATCTCGACGGGGCGATACTGCTTATAGCGACAGAGAACAGAGACTTTGGATTTGCCGCTCTCGGTTTCGGAATCAAGGCGTTTACGCCGGCCGAACAGGAATATCTTGATAAGCTGTTTGTTCCGTATCTAAAAAACAATCAATATTATGATGCTTTTATGGCCTATGCGGACGCGGCGGATGCTATCCTTACAAGAACGGCGGCAGGGCTGCCTTATGATGAAGGCAATATCCCCACGCTCCCTTCGGAAACGGTGAAATACCGCCTATACGGTGTTGGAATCGGCTTATTATTGGCGCTTATAATCGCCACTATGGTAACGTCCGGATGGAAGCGCCAACTCATATCCGTGCGTAAGGAAAACTTTGCCCACGCCTATATCCGCGAGAACAGCATGGTTTTAACAGGGCGGCGTGATATTTTCCTGTATCGTCATGTACAAAAGGTGCAGCGCGTCCACAACAATAGCGGCGGCGGTACGGCTACCAATTCATCCGGTCGCGCTTTCTCGGGACACAGCGGCAAATACTAAATCACGCGGGTGAAATGGAAAAGCCGGGCATTGAGATTAAAGCGTGCATATGTTTAGGGCGCGTCAATAAAATATATAAAATGTATTCCGCACCGCATTCTGTGTAAACTTCATATGTACAGGATAGAGCAAAATGATTGTTGGACGGTGCAGCCGGAATACGGCTCCACCGCCTCCCCGCTTCCCCGCTTTGACCGCTTGACAACCGTATATGCATTGTATATAATATAATTGTAATCAATATAAATGGAGGTGATCGATTATGTCGATTTATGATTTCGTCGTCGCGAGCGCAGACGGCAATGTAAAGCTCGCGGATTTTAAAGGGAAAGTCCTGCTCATCGTCAACACTGCAACTGCATGCGGGTTCACTCCGCAATATGACGATTTACAGAAGCTGTACGATAAGTACCGTGAGCAGGGTTTTGAGATTCTTGACTTCCCCTGTAACCAGTTTGGACAGCAAGCGCCCGGTACGGACGCAGAAATCGAATCTTTCTGCACGTCCAACTACGGCACTACATTCCCGCGCTTTAAGAAAATAGAAGTCAACGGCGATGGCGCGAGTCCGCTGTACAAGTGGCTCAAAGAGCAAAAGGGGGGCATGCTCGGCGATACCATCAAATGGAACTTTACGAAATTCCTGATCAATCGCGACGGTAAAGTCGTTGCGCGGTTCTCATCGGCAAAGACGCCCGCCGCGCTTGACAAAGAGATCAAAAAGCTGTTAGGAGATTCAAAATGAACGCTGTAATCTACGCAAGTAAGGGAGGCAACACGAAGAAGATCGCGGACGCGATAGCAAAAGCCCTTGATGTCAATGCGCGGTCGGTAAAGGAAACTAACGGCGTGGACGGTATTGACACTTTGTTTGTCGGCGCGTCGATTTACGCCGGTGGGATTGACGGTAGCCTGAAAAATTTTCTGCAGGGCTTGAAGTCCGGCTCGGTTAAGCAAATCGCTGTATTCGGAACCGCGATGACTGACAAGAGTGCCTGGAAGCAGATAGCGGAGATACTTAAACCTGCGGGAATAGAGATCGTAAACGAGTTTTTCCAATGCAAAGGCGCATTCCTGTTCTCGAATAAGGGCAGACCGAACACGGATGATTTGCAATCTGCGGCAAGTTTCGCAAAGCGGCTTACGAAGGTTTAGCTTATGGCCGATTACAATCCCCTCTCCCTTGAAAACCAGCTCTGCTTTCCGCTTTACGCCGCATCGCGAAAGATTGTCCGGAAATATAAGCCGCATTTGGACGAACTTGGCATAACCTACACACAATACATCGCGTTGATGGTATTGTGGGAGGAAGGCCCGTGTAACGTCAAGACGCTCGGTGAACGGCTCTATCTTGATTCGGGGACGCTCACGCCGATGCTTAAAAACTTGGAAAAAGGCGGCATAGTGACGCGTTTACGTTCGCGCGAGGACGAACGCGAGCTTGTCGTATCGCTGACAAATCAGGGCAAACGCTTACGTGAACGCGCTTTGGAAGTTCCTCGCAAGATGAGCGCGTGTATGCCGCTGTCACCCGATGAGGCTGCGACATTATATCGGCTGTTGTATAAACTTTTGAATTAGATACAAGACGGCACTATATGTAATTCATAATGTACAGGGCGGAATATACTGCGAACGAATTGATCCAAAATTGCGAAGGGAGCCGATTATGGGCGCGATTATGGAAACGGCATTTTGCATATGCTACTTATTTGGAGGAGCGGCATGCGGTATACAAACGCTTGCGCAAAGCCGGGGGAACAGGCAACGCCGCCTCTTTGGCGCACTCGTTCTCGTGCTTGTCTGCGGCGACGCATTTCATTTAATACCGAGAATTTACGGAAACTTATCCGGCAGACTTGCGGAAATACCTGCCGCGCTCGGGTTCGGAACTTTTGTAACTTCGATTACGATGACGGTATTTTATGTCTTGCTATACCGTTTATGGAGCATGAGGTACTGTCAGGGCAAGAACAGGCTGCTCGAAAACGTAGTCTACTTTCTCGCCGCCGCGCGAATACTTATCTGTTTCCATCCGGGCAATAACTGGCTCAGCGCGGAATCTCCACTCATGTGGGGGATACTACGTAATATCCCGTTCGTCATGCTTGGCGTAGTTATCATGCTACTGTTTGGAAAAATATCATACTTAGACAAATATTTCCGTTTCGCATGGCTGGCTGTGCTACTGTCATTTCTGTTTTACTTGCCGGTTGTGTTTTTCGCGGGTACGATGCCAATTATCGGGATGCTTATGCTACCTAAAACGCTATGTTATGTCTGGTTGATAAATATGGGTTATAAGGCAACAAAGCAAATGCCGCCGCTCCAAGCCATCGGCGTTGGGCACAGAGAATAAGTACTGCGAGCCCCTGAAAAACAAAAAATAAAAATGAATCGAAAGCACAGCGAAAACATCCGCCGTATGGTAAAATAGAAACGAGAGGAACCGCAAAATCCAATCAAAAAGCGTGCATCCGGAGGAAGATACTGTACGAAAGACGATATGTTTCGAAAGGACTGGCGCAAGGTGAAAGACATGCGCATGGCGCCCGGGGCGTTGCTCCTCCGGCGGGAGTTTATACTGCGGCGATGAAGAAACGGTGTGGCGCATCATGGAAAGCCCCTGTCTCCAGCACTTAGAGGTACTCAGTTATGAATGAAGCTCAAGCGAAAAAGATATTCGACAAATATAATCCGGCGAGCGATGTCGTACGTTGCCCGAACGGACGAGCCGCTCACCGCAAAGCTCTGGATACATACGCGAGGGCGGCGATAAGCCTATACGGCGTAATTCCAATAAAAGAGCTTGTCGAGGTTTTCAACAGCCAAAACACAGAGCAAACGACCGACGACGAGGTGTACTCTTTGCTTCTGCCGCTTGTGCTGAAGAAAAATCCGTGGTACTGCTTTTACAGGGGCAATATCGCCCATTACTGGGCGATAGACGATTTCACCGTTGCCGACGATATTATAAGCCACCACGAAGGAAAGCCGCGATATGTACCGGATAAGGACGAGTTTCTGAAATTCGCCGAACAATGGTATGAGGACGAGAATCAGCGCATGTCATGGGAAAAGATTCACGACTATATCGACAAGACCTGGCCTGATAACTACAAGCGGCATCGCGCTTTCAACGAACTGAAGAATTACTCTGTTCATCGCAGCGGAATAAGCAGAATTAGCGAGATACTATCCAAAAACGGCCTTCTGTTCTCCGAAACAGCCGATGCTCAGGAATTCTTCGATATGCTTATAGAAGCGCGGAATAACACGCGAATTATGGAGAATAAAGGGTACACGCCGAGCGAATTGTTCAACATTGTGCAAGCGGTACAATCGAAAATCCCGCAACCCGGAACTATAGTTCAGGAACATAAGAAAATTGGATATAATGACCCGTGTCCATGCGGTAGCGGCAAGAAATACAAAAGGTGTTGCCGCAAAACCGAAGAAGCAAGAACAGCGCAATTAAGCCGGAGCGAGTGCGTTTTGTTCTACGAAACCTGGTACGGCTTGATGGATTTTATCAATGACAAATTTAAAATCATAAACGCGAAAATTGAACCCATCTGGCCGAATCCGGTCAGCGACGAGCAGATATATGAAATCCGCAAGAAACTCTGGAAGAAACCAAAGCTGATAGACGAGTATCTTGCCACGACGACATTGCCGCCGGAAAAGGTAACGCTTCTGAAATCGTGGCGAAAGCATCATAAGGAAGGCAATTTCTTCTTGGTTGCATACACACCTGATCATGCCGTCGTACTTGTGCCCGGAAAAAACGGAGACGACCGGCTGTACGGAGTTAAAGGCATTAGCCGCTCGCTTTCCAATGCTATGCAAAGACAAATACCGCTGTATTTCGAGACAGTTCTCCTGCCGTTCAATGACAAGATTATCTACGACAGCTTTATGAGCGCGACGCCCATCAGCTTTGGCGATGGTATGCTAAAACAAATCCAGGAGTGGCATAGTGACACGCAGGTGCATGGGATTATTACGAAGATGAAGTAAGCGTTTATGGAAAAAGACACGCTGCAACAATGCGGCGACGCTTGTTTTTGTGCCGCAAGAAACATCGAAGATGCCCGGCCATTTCGGCGCGAAATATCAGTTTGTGGAGGTACAGGTGATGGATAAGTATTGCGCGGAGTGCGGAGCGCGGCGAATTGAAAACGCGAAATTTTTCCGGAACCGCGATGTTGCTGTGCGGTGTAAAAGGACGAATAGCAACAAGAAATCGGCATTGGGGCCGGGTCTTGACGACAACACCTCCGCTACAGACGGAATACGCCGGATATGAGAGACTACGAGCTAATCCGCTCCAAGCGCAAAACTATCGCGATACAAGCCAAAGACGGCAAGTTGATAGTCCGCGCTCCGATGCGGGCAACGAAAAAGGAAATTGAGGCGACGCTTGCGAGGTTTGATCCGCAGATTCAGAAAATGCTTGCGAAGAACATTGCGCTGGCCGAACAGCGCGCCGCCTTCTCGCTCAATTACGGCGACAGCGTTCTTTATCGCGGCAAAAAGTACCCGATAGTGGCGCGTTCCGGCAACCGTGTAGGATTTGATGATGCGCGCAAAGAGTTCTATCTGCCGCCGAATCTGCCGCCGGAGCGTATAAAAGCCGGTGTCGTTCAAATTTACAAAATGCTCGCCAAACGCCACCTTTCCGAACGGTTGCTGCACTTTCAGCCGGTTATGGGCGTGGCGGTTACGGATTTCCATATAACAAACGCAAAAGGGCGTTGGGGAAGTTTGAGCGGCAAGAAAAGCGTGAACTTCTCGTGGCGGCTGATTATGGCGGGGGACGACATCATAGACGTCGTAGTCGTTCATGAACTGGCGCATATTAAGCAGTTCAACCATTCGGACAAATTTTGGGCGGAGGTTGAGAAGATTATTCCGGACTGGCGCGAACGTGAGAAGCGGCTCAAGGATTTTAACCACAGGATTAACGCTCAAAATTGGGATGTCGACTGGGAGACTGCCGCAAAGGAAGAAAGCGCGATGTTTACAGGCGACAACCTCGCGTTTCGTTGGCACTTTGCCGTCTACAAGACCATTCTATCGTCGAAGAATGGAATGAACATTTATCGCGGTTGCTTACACGGGTGCATTTATTGCGATTCGCGCTCCGCATGTTATCAGATGAACCACGATTTTGAGGATATTGAAGTCAAGCGCAACGCACCGCAAATATTGGACGACCAGTTGCGCCGCCGTCGCTTGCCCTGTATGATTGGCACAGGCTCAATGTGCGACCCGTATATCCCGCTCGACGACAAGATTCTGTATACGCGGCAATGTCTCGAAGTTATCGAAAAGCACGGCTTCGGCGTGACTGTGCTTACAAAATCGGTACGGGTGTTGCGCGATTTGGATGTATTGAAACGCATCAATGAAAAGGCGAAAGCAGTCGTTCAAATGACATTGACGACCTATGACGAAAACCTGTGCCGGGTTCTTGAGCCCAATGTATCCACGACCGCTGAGCGGTTTCATGCGCTTGAAGTCTTCCGCGATAATGGAATTTCGACCGTAGTGTGGCTCTGCCCGATTTTGCCGTTTATAAACGATACGGAGGAAAATCTGCGCGGAATTCTTGACTACTGTATCCGGGCAAAAGTCACGGCGATTATGGACTTCGGTTTTGGAGTCACGCTGCGCGAAGGCGACAGAGAGTATTTCTACAAGAAACTCGACGGGCATTTCCCCGGAATAAAGCAAAAATATATCGGCGCATTCGGCAACGCTCATAGTTGCTCAAGCCCAAAAGAGAAACGGCTGACGGAGATTTTCACCGAGACTTGCAACAGATACGGCATCATACACGGCTCGAATAAAGTATTCGCATATCTGAACAAGTTCCCCGACAAGAGCGGTCAGATGTCGTTGTTTGACATGGAAGACTACCTGAATGGCGGCGAATACTGAACGTGTGTTTAAAGCTTAGGCGCACGGGATCGGCAAATGATGTCTTTCGACAAAGCCGGCCAGCATTCACGCCCTTTTCGCAATTTAAGCGTTTGCCCACCCTGTTGCCGTCATATACACTTATCACAGGGAGGAAAGCCGCTATGCAGGTGTTGTTTGATCATATATTGATATTTTTACTGGGTATCGTTTTATCCTCCGCAGGTGTACTCGTGGCGTTCTCCTACAAGCGTCCACGCGTGGGTATCGATAACCGCATCTATTACGACCCCATCAAAATGCAATACAGGTATTGCATTAAGGTTACCAACAAAAGCAAAAGGTATTGTTTGTACGATCTATCCTTTCACGGCCTGATGGTTTATCCTGCCGAGCACAACATAAAGAACGACGCCATGATCAATATATGGTGCCTGCCTAAAGAATATCTGAAGCCCGACGAATCACAGTTTTATTACCTTTTTGTAAACGAAGAGGCCGCAGCCGCGCTCAAGGAAAAGCTGATAAAAAACAGAAAACCCGACGCGCGGGATGCATTCGATTTTCGCAAGGTGTTTCAACTGGCCAACCAGGCGCAGCTGCAAATTATATTAAGATGCAAGCACGGTCAATCGGGGTATACGCGCATATTCTGCAAAAACTTTTACAAGCAGGATTTTTACAATACCGCAAAGCTGGAGGCATAATCATACGCATATATGGCATAAACCCGAAGCTTCAAATAGTATTTGCGTTTTTCTTTTCTTTGGGCCTTTTTTGCAGCACTTTACTCTCCTCTTTGTTGATAATGCGCAAGATGTTATCCCTATGGCGCGCCACGATAAGCGCCCATAAAAGCGCCGCCGTTATGATCAACGACACATTACCCCGGCTAAAAGCGACCGCCAGCAGCAAAAACAGCGTGGCGCCCGTAAGCGATACGATGGAGACGGTGCGCGTTAAAAGCAACATTGCGAAACACACGGCAGTGATTGCCAGCGCATAAAGCGGTTTAATCACACAAAGTATGCCGAAAGTGGACGCCACACCTTTGCCGCCGCGTAATTTAGACAATATAGGGTAACAGTGTCCCAATACCACAAACAGCGCCGCAATATAGCCGCAGATCTCTCCGGCGATCCATCTGCCGAGAAACACCGCCAGCATGCCCTTGCCAAAATCGCCGATGAATGTAATCAGGCCGGACTTCGCGCCATAAACACGCAGCATATTGGTGCTGCCGGCATTGCCGCTGCCGTATTTGCGCACGTCGTCGTGGTGCAGCGCCCTGCTGAATATAACGGCAAACTGCACGTTGCCCAGCAGGTATGCAAGCACGGCGGATAGAATATACGGCAAGGCGGCATCGACCATGACTATTTCTCCTCACTGGCGCGCGCCCTGAAATACAGCCTGATGGGCGTACCCGTCAATGAAAATGTTTTGCGTAAATAGTTTTCCAAATAGCGCTCATAAGAAAAATGCATCAGCTTGGGATCGTTTACCTTGACGACAAATGTAGGCGGACGCACGCTCACCTGCGTGGCGTAATATATCTTCAGCCTGCGCCCCTTGTCAGAGGGCGGTTCCGTCACCATTACGGCCTCGTTGATAATATCGTTTAATACGCCGGTAGTAATGCGGGTGCTGGCCTGCCTGTATACCAAGTCGGTCTGCTCCAGCACCTTGCTCACCCTTTGCCCGGTTTTCGCGCTGATAAAGAGCATGGGCACGTAGCTCATAAACGCCAGATCCGCCGTGAGCTTCTTTTTAAAAGCTTGCATGGTATGGGTATCCTTTTCAATTAAATCCCACTTGTTGACTACAAGCACGCTTGCCTTGCCCTCTTCATGCACGTAGCCCGCTATCCGCACATCCTGCTCGGAAAGGCTTTGCGCGGCATCCACCACAATCAAAACAACATCGGCGCGCCGCACGGCGCCCAAACTGCGGATAACGCTGTAACGCTCAATGCTCTCATCCTCGACGGCGCGTTTGCGGCGCACGCCCGCAGTATCCACCAGCACATACTCCTCGCCGTTATGCGAAAACGGCGTATCGATGGCGTCTCGCGTGGTACCGGGTATCTCGCTTACAATTGTGCGTTCGTCTCCCAGGACGGCGTTTACCAAGCTGGATTTGCCCACGTTGGGCCTGCCCACAACGGCAATATTGACGGGGGCGTTTTGATCCCCTTTATCATCCATTGTGGGAAACCCTTTCACCGTCTCATCCAGCAGGTCGCCTATGCCAAGCCCCTGCGCGGCGGATATGGTATACGGCTCTCCCAGGCCCAAGGCGTAAAACTCAAAGGCGTTCTCTTCAAACTTGGCGGCATCCACCTTGTTTACGGCAAGCACCACCTTTTTGCGGCTTTTGCGCAGTATACCGGCCACATCCTCGTCGGCGGCGGTCATACCCTCCCGCCCATCCACCAAAAAGACGATGGTATCGGCCATATTGATCGCCAGTTCCGCTTGGCGGCGCATCTGTGCGCCTATGATATCCTCGCGCGCGGGCTCAATGCCGCCGGTATCGATCACGGTAAAAGCATAATTCAGCCAGGTAGCGTCGCCATATATACGGTCGCGCGTAACGCCGGGCGTATCATCCACAATCGCCACACGCCTGCCTACCAATTTATTGAACAATGTGGATTTGCCGACATTCGGTCTGCCAACAATCGCTACCAAAGATTTCTCCATTGTATACCTCGTTTATTCCCCGCCGTTGTTTAAAGAAAACAGCGTATTGACCCAGTCCTCACCCTCGCCGCGCACCACTACGATTTCAACCCGCAGGGCCTCCGCCACGCGGCGCAGCGTATACCCATCGAGGAAAACATCCTCGCCTTCACGCAGCATATTATGGGGTAGCAGCAAATATGCGTGCGTTAGTTTCCCCCGCAATTGCGCGATCAGATCCTGCCCCGTGACAAGCCCGCCCACCGTCACGGTTTCCCCAAAATAATCGTTGCGTATGGGCCGGATATCGCAAAAAATATGATAGGGTACAAGCGCCTTATAAAGCTCCTGAAAAAAAGGGCTTGCGCTCACGCCGCCCGCGATATGCACGTAAAGTGGCGCCTTGCGCGGTTGCATATCGCGAAGCCTTTCCAAAAAATCATACTCGAACAGGCGCAGTAGTCCCACGCCGTTTTCAATCTGCGAAAAGCCGTCGTATTCATCATACCCCGGTAGCGGATCGCCCGCCAGGATGTAAAACTCATCCGAAGCGTAAGCGAAGTTTACGCCCTCCCTGTGCTTACACATCTTAGCAAAAACTTGTATCTGGCGCAACGCAGCTTTTGCTTCGGCAGGGGTAAACACCCTGAGCAAGCTTAAGCCTTGGCGATATTTTGTCAGTCCTACGGGCACAATGGCGACTGATTGCGCATACGGATATAGTCCAAAAAGATCGTTTAAGGTTTTTTCCAATACGCTTCCGTCGTTGATGCCAGGGCAGCATACGATCTGGCAATGGAACGCCAGCTTTGCGTCTTTGAGCGCCCGCAAACGCCCCATGAGCGTGCTTGCCGCAGGGTTTCGCATCATTTGGCTGCGCACGGCCGGGTCGGTGGCGTGTACGGATATATACAGCGGGCTTACGCGGCGATCAATAATGCGTTGAAACTCCACCTCATCGATATTGGTGAGCGACACATAATTGCCCATGATGAAGGACATGCGCCAATCATCATCCTTAAACCGTAGCGTATCGCGCCCACCCTTGGGCATTTGGTCGATAAAGCAAAATATACAATGGTTCTTGCAGGCGCGCACCTCGCTCATTAACCCCGAATCAAACAAAAGCCCCAGCGGCTCATGCACAGGCTTTTTGATTGCAACTTCACGGGGTTCGCCGTTTGCGTTTTTAAGCTGCAGAACCAGGCTGCGGTTTGCCGAGAGGTATTCGTAATCGATGATATCCAGCACGGGCGCACCGTTGATGCCGATCAACACATCCCCCACCCGTATGCCAGCGGCGCTTGCGCGAGAGCCGTCCTTTACGCCCGCAATACGCTGCAAGGCTATTCCTCTCCCTCCGTCATCTCCTCAAACTGCTCTAAAAACTCATTAAACGCCTCTTCGAGCAGCGCCTCGCTTTCGATGGCCTCATAAACATCCTCGTCGCCACGCGCCACCACATGCAACAACAGCACCTCGTCTTCTGCAATGCCGTCGGTTTCTTCCAAGGGCGTCAAAGCGATGTATTTTTCCTTCTCGTAAAAAAATGTCATCAGGTGGTCAAATTGCACTTCATTGCCTTCTTCGTTGAGAAGGGTAACAATATGCGCATCCATATCGTTATATATTTCTTCCATGGTATCGCTCCTTAATCTACCTCCGTTGTTCCAAATACCCTTGCAATATTATCACGGCGGCAAGCTTATCCACCACCTGGCGACGCTTTTCGCGTTTTACATTGCCCTCTATCAGAGCCTTTTCGGCGGATACGGTGGTAAGCCGTTCGTCATAATAGCCGTACTCTCCATGCCAGCGCCGCGTGAGCGCCTCAACAAACGCGCGTACCTTTTCGCTTTGGAAACCGTAGCTGCCATCCATATTGCGCGGCAAGCCAAACAGCAGGTATACGGGTTTGTAGCGCTGCGCCACGCCCAGCAGGTATTGTACATCCTTTTCTTCATCTCCGCAACGGGTGTAGGTTTCCAACCCCTGAGCGGTGATGCCCAGCGGGTCGCTCACCGCGAGCCCTATGCGTTTATCGCCTATATCAAAAGCCAAAACTCTTTGCATGGCACTATTATACCATGGGATTCTGGTTTTGACCCGACTTTTACAGTTAAGAACGAGCAACGGGCAAACCCCCGGCGCGCGCTAAAGGCGGGGGAGTTCTCACCTCAAGAGAGGGATAGGTTTGTTAT
>JAISXK010000007.1 GCA_031270585.1 Clostridiales bacterium
TGCTTCTGTCGCTTCGCTTCTCTCTCCGGGTTGATTTTCGGCATCTCAAAAACCTCCTCTGATGTCTCTATTTTACACCATTGGAGGTTTACACAGTTTATGGGATAGTCTCGGAAAATAAGCCTATATGGCTATCAAACCAAAGCATAACGCATCACGGTTGCTATATTAAGCCTTCTTGCTTGCGGAATTTAGTCTTGCATTTTTTCAAGATCGGCTCCCCGCAGGCTTATTTTGTCCTGCCCTTCCGCCGTGTTACTTCGTTCTTTTTTCCTCGTTTTGCCCTGCTCTTACTTCATTTGCTCCCTTCCAACCTCCCTCCCTCCTTTGCTTTCCGGATTTTACTCCCTCTCTCGCCACCGCTCTCCTAACTCCGGAATTTAACTTTGCAATTCACCCTTTATATACATTTTCAATTTTCTTTTCGATTTTTCACATATTTTACGAAAGTATGTGGTTTTCAAACAAAATGTTTTATGTTATACTCACCTTAAACGCGAACAAAATTTTGCACATAAGAGGCTCGCCATGAAAAAATTAATAAACTCTCAGCAGGCAATCTACGAATACATTGTTGATTATTACCAAAAAAACAGCATTCCCCCCACCGTGCGCGAAATATGCGCAGCAGTTGGCCTAAACTCAACATCCACCGTGCATGCACACCTGGCTAAACTCGAAGAAAATGGTCTCATACAACGAAACCCATCCAAGCAAAGATCCATCGTTATTACCGAGATGCAGAATGCCCAAGGCATGCCCGTGCCGCTGGTGGGCAATGTTGCCGCAGGGACGCCCATACTGGCAGTGGAAAATATCGAGGAAGAATACCAGATGCCGCCTCAGTTTTTAAAGGGCGGTAAAGCCGGCGAGGTTTTTATGCTGCGGGTAGAAGGCAACAGTATGGTGGATATCGGCATGCTCAACAGAGACCAAATCATTGTGCACAACGGCCTGCAGGTAAACAACGGCGATATCGTGGTGGCGCGCATACAGGGCGAGCGCGCAACCGTAAAACGCTTCTTTCAAGAGGGCGATAGCGGTCGCATCCGCTTACAGCCTGAAAACTCCACCATGCAACCCATCTATGTGGCCTTTAACGATATTGAAATCGTGGGCAAGGTGATTGGCCTGTTGCGCGCCTATTAGCCCCTGTTGAGCAAGACCGGTTCGCGTCTACGGGCAATTTTTCACCTTCCCTGCGTCCATTAGAGATTGCAGCGCCATCATGGCACCTAAACGCCCGTGAGAATACGCCAACGCCCCCTGAATATACGCCGTGTAGGGCTCGCGTATCGGTGCGTCCGCACTCAGCTCAATAGATGACCCTTGTATAAACGTGCCCGCCGCCATAATCACCTGTGAAGAATACCCCGGCATATTCCACGGCTCGGGACTTACAAAGCTATCGATTGGCGCGACTCTTTGTATGCTTTGCACAAATGCGATCAGGGCTTCTTTTGTGTGAAAACGCAGCGCCTGTATAATATCCGAGCGGTGCGCGTCGCCGCTTTCGGGCAGCGTTGTAAAGCCGGCCGTTTCAAAAACGCGCGCAAACAATACAGCGGTTTTCAGGCTTTGCGCGGTTACATGCGGCGCCATGAACAGCCCCTGGTAAAAGGGCAGGTAACCGCCGCTGTACGAGCCCACCTCTTTGCCCATGCCGGGCAACGTGAGCCGTTGCGCCACGCACTCTATCAGACTCCGCCTGCCCGCCACATATCCGCCTGTGGGCGCCAACCCGCCGCCCGGGTTTTTGATGAGAGAGCCGGCTATAATGTCGGCGCCAACTTCAAGCGGTTCCATGGTCTCCACAAATTCGCCATAACAGTTATCCACCATGATAACGGCATCCGGCGCCGTGGCGCGTATCGCCTGCAAGGCGGCTTTCATGGCGTCGCAACTAACGGCCCTTCGCCAGGCATAGCCACGCGAACGTTGAAAGTATACAATCTTAATGGTGCTGTCTTCACGCAGCGCTTCGATCACCTCATGAATATTTATTGCGTCGTTTAACAAGGCGGTTTCGCGGTAGCGGACGCCAAATTCGTCGAGAGAGCCCGTGACCCCCTTTCCCCCGCCGCCGCTACTGATGGCTTTCTCCAACGTGTCATAGGGCTTGCCTGTGGCGCTCAACAGTGTATCCCCGGGCCGCAGTATGCCTGCAAGGGCCAGATATAGCGCATGCGTGCCGTTAACGATCTGTGGGCGTACCAAAGCATCCTCAGCGCCCATGGCGTGGGCAAACAGCCGCTCCAGCGCGTCACGGCCAATATCATCGTACCCATAGCCCGTGGTAGGCATGAAATGCCGCTGGGCGATCTTCTCTTGCTGGAAGGCGGCCAGCACCTTCTCATGGTTAAAAAATTCGGTTTCTTCAATACGCGCAAAAACAGCATGCAGGCCCTCTTCCGCCTGCATGACACTATTGCGAGCTTCTTTGGATATAGACAGCTTTCTATGCATGCGCATCTGCGGCAGGATCCAGTGGGATGGGTTGGCTCATGGTGATGGATGATATGGCATGCTTATAGATCATCATTTGTCTGCCTTCTTCGGTATGAATTACCACCACAAAGTTGTCAAAGCCGCGAATCACTGCGTTTTTGAGCTGAAAACCGTTTGTAAGATGCACAACGCAAGGGCTTTTTTGTTTTCGCAACTGATTCAATATACGGTCTTGCGGGTTTTCTTTTGGCATGTTGCAAACTCCTCTCAAGTACCTTGGTAATATTCCAATATATCCTGTATGACGCAGGGGCTGTCCGCCTCAAACCAACGGATATTCCGATGGCGGCGAAACCATGTTAACTGCCGCTTGGCATAGCGGCGTGTTTCTAGCTTTATATTATATACCGCTTGCTCCAGTGTGCAAGCGTTATTCATATACTGCAGCAGTTGCTTATAGCCAAGCCCCTGCAACGCAGGCAAATCAAAACCGGGTTTTGCGGAAAATATCTTTTCGCATTCCTGTAAAAGACCGTTTTGCATCATATCATCTACACGCTTCTCGATGCGGTCATACAACTGCGTCCGCTCCAGCGTCAGCCCCGCACAAACAAAATTATACGGCACATCCGTCTGGGTGCTGTCGTGAATATCCGAGGCGACATCGCTCATGGGTTTGCCCGCCAACTTATAAACCTCCACCGCGCGTATAACGCGTTTTTTATCGTTGGGATGCAATTTGCCTGCCGTTATGGGGTCAACGCTTTGCAGCATGGCGTATACTGCGCCGGGTTCCCCGGCTTCCAGCGCGGCCAGTTCGGCGCGTACCGCCTCATCCGCAGGAATATTGGCAAAATGCAACGGGTGTGTGAGCGCCTGTATGTAAAGCCCCGTACCTCCCACGACCAGCGGCTGTACACCTCTGGCGAGAATATCCCGCACGCACACATAGGCCATACGCTGGTAAACGCTTACGGAAAAGCCGCCATCTTCCCAGCCGATAATATCCAACATATGGTGGGGAACGCCTTCGCGCTCTTCTTGGCCGGGTTTTGCGGCGCCAATATCAAGCCCCTGGTAAACCTGTATGGAATCCGCAGAGACAATTTCGGCATCCATAAGCTGTGCCAGCTTGATGGATATGCTGGTTTTCCCAACCGCAGTAGGGCCCACAAGCACGTAAGCGTATGGCTTATGCATGATAGCGTATCCTTTCAAACAATGCGGCGAAACAGCTTTTCCAGCTCTTTGCGCGTTAATTTTATAATAATCGGCCTACCGTGCGGGCAGGTGAGCGGCGTTTGGCCGCCTTGAAAATACTGAAGCAACGCGGTGATTTCTTCTTTGGTGAGCGGGTCGCCCGCCTTGACGGCGTGCTTGCAGGACGATTGTACAATTGCCTCGCGCTTAAGATCATTGTTCGTAGCGCGCCCCTGCCTTCTTAAAAGCTCCAGCGCGTCGCGCAAAACCGCGCCGATAGGCGCGCCGGTCAGCACTACGGGCACTTCGCTTATACGCACTGAGGATGGCCCAAACGGGACAATAGTAAACCCCAGCGATTGCATGACCCCTATATGCTCCATCAGCAGCATGTATTCTGCTTGGGTAAGCTCTAATATTTCCGGCGCTAACAAAGCCTGCGAGGCTTTTTCCCCCTCGCTTTGCATAAGGGCATTATATAGCCTGCGCTCGTGCGCCGCATGCTGGTCAACAAAATAAACCACATCACCCTGCTGCACCACCCAATAGGATTGAAACATCTGGCCGATGATGGATAGCGGCGCAGCGCCAAATTGCTGCCGCGCCTCTACATAAAGGGTTTTGTCCGACGATTCATCAAGAGCGTGTGTCTGCGACTCATCCTGCTGTACTGGCGGCGTACCCGGCTGCGCGGGCGTGACTTCATCATCCTCCCGCGCGGGCCGCAGGGCGGATTCCCGGTGCGTTACGCTGTAATGAGGTATTTCGAATATATCCTCTTTTACGGTAAAGCGGCTGTCCGCGTTATCCAACTGAAAGCGCGTATACTGCGCGGGCGCTGCGGGCACAACTTCTGTTTGCTCCATCTGTGCGGGTACGACGCCATCGCTTGCGTTTGCGGCGTTATTCTGCCGCGCGTGGCCATCCGCCGTATCTTTTGAAGAGGGAAACGACATATGAAACACCGTACCGTGGCCCAGTGCCATTTGGCATGCGTCAAACATGGCGGCGTCAACCCGGCTTTCCTCCGCAAAGCGTACCTCCAGTTTGGCGGGGTGCACGTTTACGTCCACTTCCCTGCTGGCAATGGTGATATGCAACATGGCAAGCGGAAATCTGCCGCCCATCAACCGCGTATCGTAGGCGCGCTGCAACGCGTCCGATAGCATGAAGGATTGTATCGCCCGCCCGTTTAAGAAAAAATGCTGGTCGCGCCTGTTGGGACGCGAAACCTCTTCGGATACGATGTATCCCTCGATTTTGACATAGCCGTTATCGAGCGATACAGTTTTGAGGTGAGGCAAAATATCCTTGCCATATACGCAATATACGGCGTTTTTAAGTTGATTGTCTCCGGCGCTCCGATAAACGGATTTGCCGTTGTTCAGATACCGGAAGCTCACCGCCGGCGTGCCCATGATCATGCGTTCTATATGCGCACCAACGCTGCCGGTCTCCGTGCGCGCGTTTTTTAAAAATTTGCGTCTGGCGGGCACATTGTAAAATAAATTTTCCACTACGATGGTGGTGCCCGGGGCGGCGCTCACCTGCCGGTACTCTTTCACTTCCCCGCCCTCTATACGCACCAGCGAGCCTGTCTGTGCGCCCGCCTGTATGGTTTGCAGCGAAAGCTGCGTAACTGCCGCGATAGAGCTCAGCGCCTCGCCGCGAAAGCCCAATGTTTCAATCTGGTTCAGATCATCCGCCTTGCTGATTTTGCTGGTGGCGTGCCGCTCAAAGGCGATGAGACAATCTTCATGGACAATGCCGCCGCCGTTATCGGTTACGCGTATATAGTCTATGCCGCCGTTTTTAATCTCTACAGTGATTGCCGTGGCACCGGCGTCTATGGCGTTTTCCACAAGCTCCTTCACTACGGACGAAGGTCTTTCCACCACCTCGCCGGCTGCGATCTGGTTTGCGATATGCGATTCTAATATCCTGATCTTGTTCATCGTATCCCGGTTCCGTTTATCCAAGTCCTATGGCTTTTGCGCGCTGGTGCATGTCGTTTAAGGTGTTGAGCGCTTGAATAGGCGAGAGCGCGTCGATATCTAATTTGGAAAGCTCCATCAGCAGCGCTTCTTTTTGGCCTTTGTTGAACAGTGAAAGCTGCAGATGCGGTTCGCCCTTATCAAGCCCCAGATGGCGGCTGGCGGTTTTGTTGATGTCCGCCTGCTCCAGCGCGTGCAAAAGTTCGCGTGCGCGTTTTAGCACGCTTTCGGGCAGGCCCGCCAACTTAGCCACCTGCACGCCAAAGCTTTTATCCGCGCTACCGCGCATGATCTTGCGCAAAAATATAATATCGTCGCCCATCTCTTTTACTGTGATGCGGTAATTCTTTACACCGGAAAGCTTGCCCTCAAGCTCCGTCAGCTCATGATAGTGCGTTGCAAATAATGTTTTGGCGCCACAAAGCGTTGGATCCGCTATATGCTCCAGCACCGCCCAAGCGATGCTCAGCCCGTCAAACGTGCTTGTACCACGGCCTATCTCATCCAGCAGCAGAAGGCTGTGCGCGGTGGAATTGTGCAGGATGTTAGCCATCTCGCTCATCTCCACCATGAAAGTGCTTTGCCCTGCGGCAAGGCTGTCTGATGCGCCTACACGCGTAAATATACGATCCGTCATGCAGATGGATGCTTGATCGGCGGGCACAAAGCTACCGATATGCGCCATAAGCGTAATCAGCGCAACTTGGCGAATATATGTGGATTTTCCCGCCATATTGGGCCCCGTCAGTATGATCAGGCGATTGTTTTCATTGTCAAGATAAGAATCGTTTTGAATAAACTGGCCTTTGTTAGCACGCTCCACCACGGGATGGCGGCCGTTTTTGATATCGATCACGCCGTCGTTGGTGATGGCGGGGCGCACATAGCCCTTTTCAGAAGCAACCCTGCTTAAGGATTGATATACGTCAAGCTCCGCCATGCGTGCCGCCGTATCCTGCAATCGCGCGATGGCGCCGCCTAATATTTCTCGGATCTCGCCAAACAATTGCGCCTCAAGCGTTTCGCATTTTTCCTGTGCGCCCAGTATGCTTTCCTCAATCTCTTTGAGCGCGGGGGTAATGTAGCGCTCGGCATTGGCCAGGGTTTGCCTGCGTTGGTAGTGGTAAGGCACCAGGTTTTGGTACGATTTTGTTACTTCAATGTAATAGCCGAACACTTTGTTGTAGCTGACGCGCAGGTTTTTAATGCCCGTGGCTTCCCGTTCGGATGTTTCCAGATCCGCTATCCATTGCTGACCGTTGGTTTTGGCGTCGTTGAGGGCATCCACCTGGGCGTTATACCCTTTGCGTATGATATTGCCCGCTTGAATGCTTAACGGCGGCTCATCCACAATGGCGCGCGCCAAAAGGTCTTTGATATCCTCCAGAGGATCTGTGGCGTCTGCGATTTTTAAAAGCGAAGCGGCTTGAAACCCCTTTGTGATATCGATAATCACAGGCAATTTCCACAACGAGGCGCGCAACGCCGCGCAATCGCGCGCGTTTACGGTGCCGTAGGCAATGCGGCTACACAACCGCTCAATATCGTAAATGGAAGAGAGCGCCTCGCGTAGCGCGTCACGCTGGATGATGTTTGTGCCAAGATCCTCAACGGCCTCCAAGCGATCGTTGATCCGCCCTATATCCTGCAGGGGCTGCTCGATAAAGGTTTTGAGCATGCGCCCGCCCATGGCGGTCTGCGTCTCATCCAGCAAATTTAAAAGCGTATTTTTTTTACTACCCTCAAAATGCAGGGGTTTGGTCAACTCCAGGTTGCGCCTTGTGGCGGCATCCATCATCAAATAATCGGTCTGCCGTATGAAGCGCATGCTGTGTATGTGGGAGAGCGCGTTCTTCTGTGTTTCTTCAAGGTACGCCATCAGCGCACCCGCCGCGCAGATCGCGTAGTGCATGTCGGAGCATCCGAAACCATCCAGCGAGGCGACATCAAAATGGCGCAGCAACCGCCGCAGGGCTGCCTGCTCTTCATAAGCCCAATGGGCGTAATTTTGCAGAAAGCAACAACTGCCGGATAAGCGTTTTACAAGGCCGCTCTGTAAAAAAAGCGCGTCGTTGGCTATGATTTCAGTGGGTTGTATGCGCGCCAATTCATCCATTAGTTGCGAAAACGTTAGATCTCCATGCAACTCGCCAACAAAGGAACCGCCGGTGGATACATCGGCATACGCCAGCCCGGCATCTTCCCCTTCCAGATAGATGGAAAGCAGGTAGTTATTAGCGTTTTCATCCAGCATGGTTTCTTCTATCACGGTGCCTGGCGTAATCACCCGCACTACATCGCGTTCCACAAGGCCTTGGCCGGGCGTAGAATCGCTCAATTGTTCGCATAAAGCCACTTTGTAGCCCTTTTCGATGAGGCGCCGGATATATGTGTTTACCGAATGATAGGGCACGCCGCACATAGGCGCGCGCTCCTCCAAGCCGCAATCCTTGCCGGTGAGCACGATCTCCAGCTCGCGCGAGGCCGTAATGGCGTCTTCAAAAAACATCTCATAAAAATCGCCCAGCCGGAACAACAACAGGCAATCCTGATATTTTTCTTTCAGCGCCAGATACTGCCGCATCAGCGGCGTTATGTTGTTACCGGCCATAGTTTATATCCCCCAACGAGAACGATGCGGTTAACAGATCAATTTGTGCAGCCTGCGCAGCCACTGCAGGAGCCTCCACAACCGCCGGAATTCTCCTCTGAATCCATACCTATGGCGGAGGCGATCTCGCGGTTTACCGCCGCCATGAGATTTTGAAAATCGTTTTGCGCTTCAATGGCGGCCGAAAACAGCTTATTTTCCAGTAGTTGGGTTTGTAGCGCTTCCACATCGCGTGAAACCGCCGCGATCAGCAACCTGTCGGCACCGGTTTCTTTTTGCAGCATATCGATTAGCTCGCTCTGCTTTACCTTGAATTCGGATAAAACGCCACAAAGCCGCGTGTCGGCCTCCAACGCGGATTGCGCGATCTGCATACGCATATATTCTTCGGTTTTTAAAAGCTCCAAGCCCAATTCCTGCGCTTTTTTTAATACCATAACGGCCTCCCTCACTTATCAAGCTCGCCCACCAACGAGTTGCTCTTTGTGCTTTTTATATATACGGTCTGATATGTGCCCACAAGGCTCGGGTCTCCAGGGAAATATACCATTTTAAAGCAACTCAGTTTGCCGTAAAGCAGGCTCTCCCGCCTTTGATCACACCCTTCCACCAATACTTCGCCAATGGTGCCAATATAGTGCGCGTTGGTTTTTTGTGTTTGACGCTGCTGCAACGCGTTTAACTCAAGCAGCCGTTCTTTTTTTAGCGCGGCGGGTATTTGCCCGGGCATACTGGCCGCACTTGTTCCGGCGCGCGGCGAATACATAAACGTAAACGCAGCGGAGAATTCTACCTCTTCGATTAAAGAAAGCGTTTGCCGATAGTCTTCATCCGTTTCGCCGGGGAAGCCAACAATGATATCCGTGGTAAGCTCGATATGCGGGTTGGCTTTTTTTAATTTTTCAACCAGGCCCAGATAGTACGCGCGTGTATAGCCCCGGTTCATCAACGCTTGGATACGGTCTGAGCCCGACTGTACCGGCAAATGCAAATGATCGCACACATGCGGCAAAGCCGTCATGCTCTCTATCAGCGCGTCGGAAAGATCCTTGGGGTGCGACGTCATAAACCGAATACGTCTGATGCCGTCTATATCGTTCGCCATTTGCAGTAGCTGCGCAAACGGGATACCGCCGCGATCCTTGCCGTAGGAGTTGACGTTTTGCCCCAGCAATTGTATTTCGGTGTACCCTCTTTTTGCAAGTGCTGCGATTTCATCGAGTATCATGCCGGATTCACGCGAGCGCTCCCGGCCGCGCACATAAGGCACAATGCAATAAGAACAATAATTGTTGCAGCCATACATCACATTTACGCTTGCGCTTACCCCTTGCATGCGTTTGCTGGGCAGACCTTCTATGACTTCACCGGGTGATTCAAACACCAAAAACTGCCGCTCGCCCCGCAAAACGTGCCGCAGCATTTGCGGCAGTTGGTGCATGCTGTGCGTTCCGAAAACAAAATCAACAAAAGGGAACCGTGAAAACAGGCGTTCGGCCACATCTTTTTGTTGCATCATACACCCGCAAACGCCTATGATCAGGGATGGATCTTCATCCTTGCGTTTTTTTAGCGCGCCCACGTTGCCAAATACCCGTTTTTCCGCATGCTCGCGCACGCAGCAGGTGTTGAATAGTATTAAATGCGCGCTATCTTGATTATCCGCCTGTTGGTAGCCGCAGCTTTCCAATAACCCGGCTATCTTCTCGCTGTCGTGCGCGTTCATTTGGCAACCGTACGATACGATATAATAACGTGCCGCTCGCTCACTCGGTTCCATATGCAGCGCCTGTGCGGTATCCGCTTGGGCGTAGAGGGTGGTCTCATATGTGCGGTGAAGGTTTTTATCGTTATGCATCCCAAAATTGCCTGTTTCGCTATTATTCTTTATTTGTATTATAACGGGTATGGTTGGCGCTTGCAAGGTGCGCTATGCGCAAGGGTGTAGATAAAAAAAATAGGTATATATAAGGATGTGGGCGTTTGACACCTTTACTACCCAACTCTACTTTAAAAAGCCTGCGATAGCTTATTTTTAGCAAATTAAAATTTTATATTGCACGTTCCATTGTAATACTATATACTGTAGTAGGGGTGATTTTATGCGTTTAGGGTGGACGACAAGTAAGTATTCAACCACCTATA
>JAISXK010000029.1 GCA_031270585.1 Clostridiales bacterium
CGTAACAGCAAAAGAGAGGATGAAAGGAATGCGGAAGAATTATATCGACAATCTGCGCTCCCTTTTTGTCCTTTTGCTTTTCGTTTATCACACTTTTATGATTTACAATTCTTTTGGGGAGAATTTCTATATTAAGGGACAGGAAATTTTACTGACTACGGGCTTTATGGTCGCTTTGTGGCCATGGTATATGCCCCTGCTCTTTGTTTTGGCGGGCGTGAGCGCGGCGTTTGCCCTGGAAAAGCGGGACACGGGGCAGTATGTGAAAGAGAGAGTGTACAGGCTGCTGATCCCTCTGCTTTTTGGGGTTTTGCTGTTGGTTCCCGCGCAGACATTTTTCGCCGAGCGGTTTCACAATGGTTACGGCGGCGGCTATTGGGAACAATACGCCCTGTTCTTTACAAAGCCTACCGATTTGACCGGTTACACAGGCGGTTTTACACCGGGGCATCTTTGGTTTTTGGCGTATCTCTTTGTCATTTCTTTGGTTGCTTTGCCGGTTATTTATTTGTTTCGTAATTTATCCGGCAAAAAGGGGCCGGCGCTTTCGCCGGATAAAATGCCGGCATTGGCGCTTATCCCTTTGTTTGTGCTCCCGCTTTTATTTGCGCCTGTTCTCAATATCGGCGGAAAGAGTTTGGGAGAATACTTCGCGTATTTCTGTTTGGGATATTTTGTTTTATCGCGCGAGCGTATCATCGACCGATTGGAAAAATACCGTTTTTTCTTTTCCGCTTTTGCTCTTGCGGGTATGATTTTATATGTGGCGTGGTGGCGCTATGGCCGGGGCTATTCTTCCGGGCTGCCGCTAGATTGCTTTGAGCGCCTGTACGCGTGGGTAGCCATTCTCGCGTTGCTTGGCATGGGAAAACGGCACTTGAATTTTAAAAACCGCGCGACAGATTATTTTTCCAGAGCGTCTTTCTCCGTGTATATTTTTCACCAGACCTGCCTGGTCGCCGCCGCATATATGGTGTTTCAAATTACAGGCGACGCGTTTATCCAGATTGTTTTCATTATGGGTATCAGCATTGCAAGCACTTTTGCGGTATATGAAATTATAAAGCGCATACCTGGCTTACGGCTTTTGTTCGGCATCAAATAACAAATACAATATTCAGGAGTTAGCGTATGTCTCAATCCAGAAAAAAAGCCAACAAGAGCAAGAAGAGCCGCAACTATAAAAAACCGCCAACTATTTCTCAACCTGTTAAACAGGCGGCACCGCTCGATTTTGATACGACCGAAAAGATCAGGGCCGAACAAAATCTCAACAATTATCTTACGTTGCTGTCTTTGGTTCGCACGCAGATATTTTTAGTTGTTTCTACTTCCGACACCCCGTGCGGGCTTGCACCGGCGCAATTGTTTACTTCCTTTCAACAAAAATTAGGGGCGCGGGTTTACCTTGGCGATAAATTCCGTTGCCCATACATTTTTGTTTTAGATAGTGGCAAAGTCGTCTATGAAAATATAGTTCACCCATCGACCGGCGCTCTTAGCATTGACCGGAAATTCGGCGAGTACCATATTCAGGCTCGTGCTTGCAGCTTTCTGAAACTTTCAGTTCTTGGTGCAAGTATATCCGTTAACAATACATTTTCGGATTCAATAGGGAGAGGACTCAATTTTGCGGTATTTGACAAGGCTAATGGAGAAGTAATAGACTTTGTCAACTTTGATACGTATTGCGCCGAAGTTCCTGTCAGGCGGGCTTCGGTATTAAGGAATTTACTATCAAAATTTACACACTATTGTAAAGCGATAGGGGTAATTTATATTTCTGTCGGTAATTTATCTATACCGAAAGAAGAACGCCTTCAAACCGAAAACGAGCGCAACATTTTGAAATACGGAATATTGCGGGAAGCGATTGCAATCAGTAAGGATGTTAACGCTTCGGCACTTGGCGCGTTCTATCATGACCAATCCGATATCGCTGATGTATTAACGGCTCCGAAATCTTACTCTAACCATAACGGCGTACGAAGATTTGAGGATTACTATGGCCGGCGCGTAACCTGTATCGGTGGCATAAGAAAAACTGCAGGAGTCCCAAACGCCGCAAGCCGCAGCATATTCATGTTTGGCGGTTGTAAGATTTTCGGCGTTGGAAATGCAGACGAAGACACTGTTTCTTCTAAATTGCAAGAACTCCTTAACGCTAACGGGCATTTGATACGCGTATACAATTACGGTTTCTATCAGAAGAGGGCCGGGGCTGCAAGCTACGAAGAGATAGAAAAGTTGCTTTATTCATTGCCTGTGAAAGCGGGAGACATCATCGTTTCTGATACTTACGCTGAAAATTGCGGTCATATTGATTTGAGCAAAGTTATAGAAGAATTGCGCGGAAAAGGCGAAAAAGGGCCGGAATTATTTTTTGATTTACATGCTCACTATACACCCGCAGCAAACACAATCATAGCACATAAAATATTTGAAAATCTCATTGAAACCGGTTATTTTATGACCGGTGATAAAATTCCGGCTCAGACCGCTGATGCCCTCCTCCCCCCGCGAAATGTTACAAATAGCGGCGAACCAGAGTATTTGCGTAAGTATAAATCCTTGCTTCGCGCATTATACTCGTCAGTCGGCAAGCCGCAAAATTGTGGCGCAATCGTAATGAATTGCAATCCATTTACAAACGGGCACCGGTATTTGATTGAAACTTGCGCCAAAAGGGTTGATTATCTGTTCGTGTTTGTAGTGCAAGAAGATAAAAGCTACTTTAAGTTTGATGACCGTTTTGATATGGTACTTGGCGGTATTAGCGATATAAAACATGTAATCGCAATACCGAGCGGTCAATACGTTCTTTCTTCACTGACTTTTTCGGAGTACTTCAATAAATCCGCGTTACAGGATAAGAAGATAGATGCATCGCAAGACATACGGATATTTGCGGAAGAAATCGCTCCGATTTTAAAGATCAAAATTCGGTTTGCCGGTGAAGAGCCTCTTGACGCTGTCACGAAACAATACAACGAAGCGATGTCCGTTTTGCTTCCGCAGTACGGAATTATATTTGAAGAAATACGAAGGATTGAGCAAGACGGTCAGGTTGTTTCAGCTTCACGGGTTCGCGCGTTGCTTAACGATGAGAATTGGGAGAAAATTGCCTTGCTTGTTCCGCCTGCGACCCTGGCGCATTTAAGAAAGCAGACGCCGCATTCTTGATTATGAAAGCCCGCCGAACCCCGGCGGGCTTTTCCATGCTCCAGAAATTTCGAACTTATCGGCCTGCCATCATTGACCAAGCGCGCGGCCCAACGCCATTCCGTCGGCAAAAGAGCTCAACGCGGCGCCGCCAACCGTTACCTCGCCAACGGCATATAAGCCTTCGATCGGCTGTCCCTGCCCGGTTATCACGTTACAGTTCTGGTCAAACAGCAATCCGCCCAGCGTGATATGCACCGAAGGGGCGCAGGGCGAGGCGTAAAAAGGCCCTTCGGTCAGTATTTCGGTTCCGTTGAAAACGCTGCGCCCGAATTCCGCGTCGGTATGTGATGTTACGGCGGCGTTAAACGCCTCTACGGTGTTTTTTAAAGTGGCGGCGTCAACGCCCATTTTACCCGCCAGTTCCTCAAGCGTGTCCCCCGCTATGACAGTCCCTTTTTCAATCAGGTCGCCCACGGGATACCCGCCCGCCATTCCATCGACAACGCCGCTGTTGTTCGCGTCCGCGATAGAATAGGCCATACCGCCCGGCTGGTTCAAAATCGCGTTGGACATATCGTTGCGTGATCTTGTTTCGTCTACAAACCGCTTGCCCTCTTTGTTGACCAACAGCGCCCCGTTTGGGTTGATGCCGCCGCTCAGACTCCCGTCTTTGGGGTTCGCTATCGGGAAGAGCATATACTGATCCATGAGGGCCACACCCGCCCCCAACTCCTGCGCCATCAGAATGCCGCTGCCGACCTGCGCTTTCGTATTCGTTGATTTAATGGTTTCATCAAGGCTTTCCCACTGCGTATTATACTGCGCCAGCATCTTTCCGTTTGCGGAAAAACCGCCGGTGGCAAGAACGACGCCCCGCTTCGCGCGAACGGTATATGTCGTGCCGTCAACGCCTTTGGCCGTCACGCCGACAACTTTTCCTCCTTCTTCGATCAGCGATACCGCAGATGTTTCCGTCATGATCTCAATGGGAAGTTTTTTTTGCGCCATCTCGTTTTCAAGCGCCTTGAAATAGCCTACCCCCATGATCCCGCCCTTTACGGTGCTCCAGCGGGGCCATGGAAAACCGATTATGATTTGAAGCTGTTGGAACTCGGCGCCCATCTCTTCAAACCAGCGGCATACCTCGCCGCTTTTTGTGGCGTACCCTATCAAAGAGTCGTCGGGTCTTCCCAGCATCAAAAGATGGTATTGCATGGCGAGAAGCTCCTTGGAGTCAAAAACATAGTCCGCCCCGGATTTTAAATATGCCGCGTAGTCCTCTTTTACTTTCTTTTGCCATTCGCTCATCAGCGCGTTATCGCCGGTATCAAGGGCAAGCAGCGACTCCAGTTCGGCCGCGTATCCCTCATTTGTAGGCGGGCGTAATGCCTCCGGCGCGTCCATGTATTCCAAAAAGCCGCCGCTTACGATGGCGTTTCCGCCGATAGTGGATTGCGTTTCCAATACGACGACGGATTTCCCGCTCGCTTGTGCGAAGCTTACCGCAGTGGACATGCCGGACGCCCCGGCGCCTACGACGACCAGTTCCGCCTCTTTTTCAACGACCGCGTCGCTTTTTTCACGCAATGCCGGCGCGCTGATTTTATCCATATCCGCGCAGTAGTCGGAAACGGCGTCCTTTACGGCGTCCATGATGGCGTAGGATGTGACCGTCGCACCGGATAATGAGTCTACCCGCACGCTCTGCTTTTCTACGATGCGGCCGGGAACTTGCTCCAAAGCCGCATCCGTGACGCCTATTGTTTCATTCTGGGAAACAATCTTTACATCAACAATCTCTTCCTCGGTCACGATTACTTCTACCGTTACGTCTCCGTTTCTCCCCATCGCGCTGCCTGTGTAGGTTCCCGGTTCAAACAAGCGCGAAGAGGGTATGGCTTCCGCCGACGGCGTCTGCGCCGCAGGCGCCTCGGCTTCGCCGGCCGGGTCTTGCGCAACAGAGCACCCGAAAGAGCCAATCACAAGCAATACCGCGATAAAAATAGCTATCCGTTTTTTCACAAGCCGACCTCCTCTTTTCATAACATATTGGGCACGTACCTAAGGTTTAACATAAGGCACAACCCCGGTTTGAGGTCAAGCATAATTTCATAACGGCAACTTCGGCCGGCGGCAGTATCAATCAATAGGTATCCATGCCAATACGTAATCCGAGGGGTCTTCCGGCGCTATGCGCGTAACCACTTTATTTGCTATCGAAATGCTCAGTATATCTCCGGTTACACGCAATCCATTCGCTTCCATCAATTTTAGACTTGGCACCGTCATGGAATAATAATCCCTGGCGTGGCCGCTGACGCGGACAATCGTCTTCACGCAGCGTCTCGGATGATAATATGTTATGTACGGGCTGTTTACTGTGGAAAGAAAGCCGATCTCTCCGGCAAAAATCGCCAGTCCGGGTTCCACTACGTTATCCGGCCCTATATCTTCTTTTTTCGCAAGGCCGGAAAGCATGGTGATGGGCAACAAGCCGGTCCATTCGCCGATAAACTTGCGCGCGTCTTTGCTTTGCAACGCTTTCCTGTTGTTTGTGCAGGTTAGCCTGTAAAGCGGAGGTCTGTCTTCAATTGTTATTTTTTCGCACAATTCGGAAATTTCCGCGAGCCACGCGCGCTGCCGCGCAATCGCCCGTAAAAAGGCGATATTTTTGTCCACCTTCTTCTCTATTTCCCGTTTTTGACGTTGAAGCGCCGCGTCTATTCCGTTTATGTCGGCGCCGGCGACAATTTTTGCCGCTTGCCGTATGGGTATGCCCAGTTTGATGTAATTGCGCAATTGTATGCCGCGCTGCAACTCCGGGAAATGAGATAGTATCTGTAACCATTTTTCTCGTCCTTTACGTTTGGGAGCGCCCCCTTTTTTTCGTACATGCGTATTGCCTGTTGTGACACGCCCATCAGGAGGCAAAGATCGCTCATTGTCAGAATCAAATCATGTTCCAGCATACGTATCCCCCCATATGTAAACTGCAAACCGGGTTGGGTGTTGGTGTTTCAGAAAGCCGCCTGCATAAGCATAGTACGCCATGAAACCGCTATCGTAAAGACGAAAAAAAATTATTGACATTTCGCGGGAACTTTGCTACTATAATTTTCGTATTATTTAGTGGCGTTGATGGAGAGAAGTACCTCTGGAGATCGGTTTTCAGTGAGCGGGAGAGAGTGCGAACCTCGCGGCCAGAGCCTTTGGGAATAACACTCCGGAGCTTCGATCCGAACCCCGTGGCGGTATCCGGTTCCCCGGGCAGTAGGTGAGACGTGGGCGGCGCGTTACGTTGCGTGGGTTTGATGGAACCCGAGAGTGACCGGCGACGGTAAATTAGGTGGCACCGCGGATTTTCAGCGATTCGTCCTAAAATATATATTTTAGGACGCTGAGGAGACGGAGGTGTTTTTATGTGCTCTATTATGGGTTATGCAGGCACGGATATTTCCCCACAGGAATTGCTGGACGCGTTTGAGCGATCCAAATCCCGCGGGCCGGACCGTACCCGTATGGAGAAGTTTTCGCGGGGCAGCTTGCTTTTCCACCGGCTGGCGATTATGGGACTGGAGGAAGCGGGCATGCAGCCCTTTACGCGCGGTAAAACCTCTGTGGTGTGTAATGGCGAGCTATACGGCTTTCGCGAGCTGAAAGAGCAACTCATAAAGGAGGGATACCGCTTTAACAGCGGGTCCGACTGCGAACTGTTGCCGCCCCTTTACGAAAAGCACGGGCTTGCCATGTTTAAGCTCTTAGACGCGGAGTTCGCCCTGATATTGCACGACGCGAAGCAGGGCGGGCTTATCGCCGCGCGGGATCCTATAGGCATACGCCCGCTGTATTACGGCTACAGCCGCAGCGGGCAAATACTGTTCGCGAGCGAGCCCAAATGCCTGACCGGTCTTGCGGATATCATACACCCCTTCCCGCCGGGCCACTACTACGCGAACGGCGCGTTCACCGCCTACTGCGATATCACGCGGGTAAGCGCCTATTCCCACGACAGCCTGGACGACATCTGCGCCGAAATAAACGCGCGGCTGACGCGCGGCATTGAAAAGCGGCTGGACGCGGACGCGCCGCTGGGCTTTTTGCTTTCGGGCGGGCTCGATAGCTCGCTGGTTTGCGCCGTGGCCGCAAAAACGCTGAAAAAGCCCATCCGCACATTCGCCATCGGCATGCAAAAAGACGCTATAGACCTCAAGTACGCACGGACTGTCGCGCGGCATATCAAAAGCTGCCACACGGAAGTTCTCATCACGAAAGAAGACGTTACAGGGGCGCTGGAGGATGTCGTATACACCTTGGGCACCTATGATATCACGACCATTCGCGCCAGCATCGGCATGTATCTGCTTTGCCGGCACATCCATGAGCATACGGATATCCGCGTGCTGCTGACGGGGGAAATATCCGACGAGCTGTTCGGCTATAAGTACACCGATTTCGCGCCGGACGCCAACGCCTTTCAGCTGGAATCGCAAAAGCGGCTGCGGGAACTGCATATGTACGATGTGCTGCGCGCGGATCGCTGTATATCCGCCAACTCCATGGAAGCCCGCGTGCCGTTCGGCGATCTGTCGTTTGTGCGCTATGTGATGGCTATCGACCCCGCGAAGAAAATAAACACATACGGCAAAGGCAAATACCTGCTGCGCCGCGCGTTTATGGGGGATTATCTGCCCCAAAGCATACTTCAACGGGAAAAGGCCGCCTTCAGCGACGCCGTTGGGCATTCCATGGTGGATCACCTGAAGGCATACGCGCAGACCCTGTACAGCGACGGCGCATTTCGCTCCAAATGCGCGCAATACGCCCACGCGCGGCCGTTCACCAAGGAATCCCTCCTGTATCGGGAGCTGTTTGAAAAGTATTATCCCGGCCAGTCTCACATGGTCGCGGACTTTTGGATGCCCAACCGCGAGTGGGAGGGCTGCGACGTGGATGACCCATCCGCGCGGGCGCTTGCCAACTATGGCGCGAGCGGCGTGTGAAGCATAAAAATTTTATATACTGCGAAAAGGAGAACAAATTATGTCTGAAGCAACGGAACTTTTTGGAAGCATGGTGTTCCACCGCGGGGCCATGAAGGTAAGGCTTCCCAAGGATGTCTATCACGTGCTGCAGGATACCATCCGCCTCGGAAAGGAGCTTGACCCCGCCATTGCGGACGTGGTGGCAAACGCCATGAAGGATTGGGCGGTTGAAAAAGGCGCCACGCATTTTACCCACTGGTTCCAGCCCATGACGGGCATTACCGCAGAAAAGCACGACGGGTTTTTGTCGCCCTGCAAGGATGGCGGCGCCATGATGGAGTTTTCCGGCAGGGAATTGATTAAGGGGGAGCCGGATGCCTCAAGCTTTCCATCGGGCGGGCTGCGCGCTACGTTTGAGGCGCGCGGCTACACGGCGTGGGATCCTACCAGCCCCGCGTTTATCAAAGATGAAACGCTCTATATCCCCACCATATTCTGCGCCTATGGCGGCGAAGCGCTCGATAAAAAAACGCCGTTGCTGCGCTCTATGGAAGCGCTCAACAGGCAGGCGCTGCGCATCCTGCGTCTGCTGGGGGATACCGCCACACGGCGTGTCATGAGTATGGCCGGCCCCGAACAGGAGTATTTTTTGGTGGATGAGGCGCTTTTTGCCCAACGGCCTGATCTGAAATTTTGCGGCAGAACGCTCTTTGGCGCGCCCCCGCCCAAGGGGCAGGAACTGGAAGACCATTACTTCGGCGCGCTCAAACCCCGCGTAAAGGCTTTTATGCGCGATCTGGACAGGGAACTGTGGCGTGTGGGCGTGCACGCAAAAACCGAGCACAACGAGGTGGCGCCGGGACAACACGAGCTCGCCACCATATACTGCAACGCCAACACTGCGGCGGATCATAACCAGCTCGTGATGGAGCTGATGCAAAAAATCGCGAAGCGCCACGAGCTCGTTTGCCTGCTGCACGAAAAGCCCTTTGCGGGCGTAAACGGCAGCGGCAAGCATAACAATTGGAGCCTGGCCACCGATACCGGCGTAAACCTGATGAACCCCGGCGCCACCCCGCAGGAGAACCGGCAGTTTTTATTATTTCTTGCCGCCATTATCCGCGCGGTGGACGAGCATCAGGATCTGCTGCGCCTGTGCGCCGCTTCCGCAGGCAACGACCACCGCCTGGGCGCCAACGAGGCGCCGCCCGCCATCGTATCCATATTTTTGGGCGACGAGCTATACGGCGTGCTGCAGGCGATTATAAACAAAGAGGAGTACCAGGGCGGCCAATACGAGGATATGGCCATGGGCGTGGACGCGCTGCCGCATATCCCGCGGGATACGACCGACCGCAACCGCACATCCCCCTTCGCGTTTACGGGAAACAAGTTCGAATACCGCATGCTGGGCTCCTCCTTTTCCATCGCGGGGCCGAACATGGTGCTCAACACCATCGTGGCGGATGCCCTGCGGGAGTTTGCCGACACGCTGGAGGGTACGCAGGCGCTCGACCACATGCTCGGCAAGTTGGTTCGCCGCACGCTGCGTGACCACGGCCGTATACTTTTTAACGGCAACAACTATACAAGCGATTGGGTGGATGAAGCCAAAAAGCGCGGCCTGCTAAACCTTGCTTCCACGGTGGAGGCGCTGCCGGTATTCACATCCGAAAAAAGCATCGCGCTCTTTACCCGGCACGGCGTGTTCAGCGAGACGGAAATACGGGCGCGCCATGAAATACTGCTGGAATGCTATTGCAAAACCATTCACATCGAGGCCGCCACCGCGCTCATGATGCTGCGCGGGCAGATAGCGCCCGCCATAACGCGGTATATGGGGGAACTTGCGGCCTGCATGGCGCAGCAACAGGCGTTCGGCGCGGATATTACCGCAGAACAGGCGGCGCTTATGCGGCTATCCTCATTAAAAGCCGCCATGTATGAAGCGTTTCACACGACGGAAGATGCCGCCGGCGCCGTTGCCGCGCTTCCCGATGCCGAGGCCCGCGCCAAAGCATACAGGCAAACGGTGCTGCCCGCCATGCAGGCCCTGCGCGAAGCCGTGGACGCGCTGGAGCAATTGCTGCCGGAGGATTGCTGGCCGCTGCCGTCTTACGCAAAACTTCTGTTTGACGTGTAGGAGGTATGGATGACAAAGTATATTTTTGTAACCGGCGGGGTGGTCTCGGGGCTTGGCAAGGGGATCACCGCCGCATCCCTGGGGAGGCTGCTCAAGCAAAGGGGATTGCATGTGACGGCGCAGAAGCTTGATCCCTATATGAATGTCGATCCCGGAACCATGAGCCCCTACCAGCATGGCGAGGTTTTCGTTACGGATGATGGCGCGGAGACCGACCTGGACTTGGGGCATTACGAGCGCTTTATCGACGAAAGCCTGACGCGGCTTTCCAACCTGACCGCCGGCAAGGTGTATTGGAACGTATTGAGCCGCGAGCGCGCGGGAGGTTACCTGGGCGAAACGGTGCAGGTGATCCCCCATATCACGCAGGAGATAAAGGCGTTTATCTACGCGGGCGCGCAAAGCAGCCATGCGGATATTCTGATCGTTGAAATAGGCGGCACGACGGGGGATATCGAAAGCCAGCCGTTTTTAGAGGCTATCCGCCAGGTATCGCTGGAAAAAGGGCACGAGAACTGTTTGTTTCTTCATGTAACGCTTGTTCCTTATTTAAAAAGCTCGGGCGAACACAAATCCAAGCCCACGCAGCATTCCGTAAAAGAACTGCGGGCGATGGGCATCTCGCCGGATATCATCATCACCCGCGCGGACGAACCGCTCGACGACAACATCAAAAGAAAGATAGCCCTGTTCTGCAATGTGGCGCCGGACTGCGTGATTGAGAACACCACGCTGCCATCCTTATACGGCGCGCCCCTTATGTTGCACCGCCACGGCCTGGACGAAGTTGTGTGCCAAAAGCTTCATGTATCCGTTCCCCGGCCGGATTTGACCGAGTGGCTGACGATGGCCGGCAGGATGGAAAAACGGGGGGAAGAAGTCACCATTGCTATAGTGGGCAAATACGTAAAGCTGCATGACGCGTATCTATCCATTATAGAAAGCCTGCACCACGCGGGGTTTGAAACGGGCGCGCAAGTAAACATACGCTGGGTGGACAGCCAAACCGTCACGGAGGAGAATATCAGCGAAGTCATGCGGGGGGCGCATGGCGCTATCATCCCCGGCGGGTTTGGCGACAGGGGTATAGAGGGCAAAATTATCGCCTGCCGCTTTGCGCGGGAGCGCGATATCCCCCTGCTTGGCATTTGTTTGGGCATGCAGATGGCCGTTATAGAATATGCCCGGCATGTTTGTAAGCTTGCGGGGGCAAATTCCACCGAGTTTGACGCGGACTGTGCGCACCCTGTTATCGATTTTATGCCGGGGCAGACAGGCGAGGTCAATAAGGGGGGTACCATGCGCCTCGGCGCTTACCCCTGCGAGATCACGCCAAACACCCTGCTGCATAAGCTGTATGAGCAAAACGAAATCAGCGAGCGCCACCGCCACAGGTTTGAGTTTAACAACAAGTACCGCGACACCATGGCGGCACAGGGGCTTGTGATAAGCGGCGTCTTTCCCGGCGGCGGTCTTGTGGAAGCCATAGAGCTTCCTTCCAACCGTTTTTTTGTGGGCGTGCAGTTCCATCCCGAGTTCAAAAGCCGCCCCAACAGGCCGCACCCCTTGTTTATGGGGTTGGTTCGCGCGGCGTTGCAAACAACATAAAGGGGAAGGTTAGAGCCCGTTCCAGCTTGCCATATACGCTTCCTGCCTGTCGCTGATTAGATCGATGGTGTATCCGTCGTATTTTAGCTTGCGGCGGGCTACGTCCATATCTATTTCATACGGCACGGAAATGATGCTTTTTGTGGGGCGCCGCTCTACCAAATACCGCGCGCAAAGCGCCTGCACCGCAAAGCTCATATCCATAATCTCCACGGGATGCCCATCCCCCGCCGCCAGGTTGACCAACCGCCCGTCGCCCAGCAGGGAAAGCGTGCGCCCGTTTTGCAGCGTATACCCCTCGATATTGGGGCGTTGCCGCGCGGTCTTCACGGCGACGCGTTTTAAGGCGGCTACATCCACCTCCACATCGAAATGGCCGGCGTTGCAGAGCAGCGCGCCATCCTTCATGCGCCCAAAATGCCGCTCGGTGATGACATCCCGGCAGCCCGTTACCGTTATGAATACGTCGCCTGTCACGCACGCGTCGTCCATAGGCATCACGCGGTAGCCGTCCATCACCGCCTCCAGGGCCTTCACAGGATCCACCTCGGTAATGATCACATGCGCGCCCTGACCGGCCGCCCGCATGGCCACGCCCTTGCCACACCAGCCGTAGCCGCTCACGACCACGGTTTTGCCCGCAACCAGCAAATTGGTTGTACGGTTGACGCCATCCCACACGCTTTGGCCGGTGCCGTAGCGGTTATCAAACAAATGCTTGCATCTGGCGTCGTTCACCAGCACCATGGGGAAGCGCAGCGCGCCCTCTTTATGCATGGATACAAGCCTGCGCACGCCGGTGGTCGTCTCTTCGCAACCGCCGATCACATTTTCACACAGCTCCGGAAAATCGTTGTGCAGCGCGTTGACAAGATCGCCCCCGTCGTCGATGACGATATCGGGGCCCGCCTGCACCGTCCGGCGGATGTGGCGCGCATATTCTTCCGGCGTGGCGGCGTGCCAGGCGTTTACCTCCATGCCCTCCTCGGCAAGCGCGGCCGCAACGTCGTCCTGCGTGGAAAGCGGGTTGCTGCCCGTTACATGCATGATGGCCCCGCCCGCCGCCAGCACTCTGGAAAGGTGCGCGGTTTTTGCCTCCAGGTGCACCGAGAGGGCGATTTTTATCCCCTTAAAGGGTGCAAGCCCGCAAAATTCCTCAAGTATGCTGTTCAACACGGGCATATGCGCCCGTGCCCATTCAATTTTTTGTTTGCCGCGCGCGGCAAGGCCAATATCACGTATTTCGCCCATAAATCCTCCCGGTTTCAATATCATTTAAACCGCGTGGCCCTCACGCCATATTTTAAAGCAACGCTTTTCGTATCCGCGCCACTTCCGCGTAAACCCGTTCCTCATCTATGGTTTTTATGTTTCCCTTTTCCATAACAACCTGCCCGTCGATCAGCACGGTTTCCACCTCCGCCCCGCTGGCCGCGTATACAAGCGACGCTGCGATATCGTTTATGGGCTGAAACTGCGGGCAGTCCAGGTTAAGCAGTATGATATCCGCGAGCGCCCCCGGCTGCAGGATACCCGCCGCTCCCCGCAAGCCAAGCGCATCGGCGCCCGCCGCCGTAGCGCAGTGCAGCACGCGCCTTGCCGGCAAAACCCTGGGGTTTTTGGTGAGGCCCTTATGAATCAAGGACAGCGTACCCATCTCTTTAAAAAGGTTCAGGTTGTTGTTGCTCGCCGCGCCATCCGTGCCGATGCAAACGTTTATGCCGGCGTCGATTAATCTGTCCGCCGGCGCGAAACCGTTGCCCAGCTTCATATTGCTGATGGAATTTATGGCGACGTTTACGCCGCGCGCTTTTAAAATGTCGATATCCCCCGGCGTTAGATACACGCAATGCGCGGCGACGGCGGGCGCGTCAAATAAGCCCAGCCGCGCCACATATTCCGTGGGCGTGCAACCGTATTTTTGCATGGCTGTGTCAAACTCGTTTTGCGTTTCGGCAAGATGTATGTGCACGCGCATCCCGCGCTCTTGCGCCAGCTCCGCGATATGGCGCAGCAGGCGCTCGCCGCAACTGTATATGGCGTGCGGGCCCAGCGCGCAACGCAATCTGCCGCCGTATGGTTTGCAAGCATCCTCATCTTCAAACAGCTCGTTAAGGTGCCGGATCGCCGCGGGATCGTCCGGCCCTTCCCCCGCGATACCGCGGGAGAGCACCGCGCGCATGCCGCTTTTTGCGGCGGCGCGCAGGCATTGGCCCTTGAACATATGCATATCCAAAAAACAGGTTGTGCCGGATTTTATCATCTCCAGGCAGGCAAGCAGCGTGCACCAATAAGCGTCCTCGGGCGCAAGCATATCCTCCTTTGGCATGATTCGCCCAAAAAGCCACTCGTCGAAGGCAAGATCATCCGCGTAGTTGCGGAATATGGTCATATACGCATGGGTATGGCAGTTGACAAGCCCCGGCATGGCAAGCTTACGCGCGCCGTCTATCACCCTGTCCGGCACGAAGCCGGGGGGCTTTTTGCCCACAGCCAATATGGTGTTGCCCGCGACGCTGATATCTCCCGTTTGCACGAACCCTCCGGCGCAATCCGCAAGTATGGCCGCGCCCTTTATAAGCGTATTCATGGTGCTTCTCTTCTTTCGTTATATACTGCCGCCGCGCGGCCTGTATACCAGTATATAGGATATCGCGCAAAACGACAATCCGGTTGGCGTTTTTTCGGCAAGCCAATCAAACGCGCGTACACAATCGACCAGCAGAATAAGAACCCGTTCTCAACAGACACGGCATTTATCCGCATGCTATAATAGGGTGAACGCCCGTGTTTATTGGGAACGGGCTTTTGAATTCTCGCAGGCGATAAAAGAGGCGCTCTATGGCTAAGGCAATTATGGTTCAAGGCACAATGAGCAACGCGGGCAAAAGCATACTCTGCGCCGCGCTGTGCCGGATTTTTAAACAGGACGGCTATCAGGTCGCGCCGTTTAAGCCGCAGAATATGGCTCTTAACTCGTTCATCACCGACGAAGGTTTGGAGATGGGCCGCGCGCAAGCCGTACAGGCGGAAGCGGCGGGCGTTTCTCCAAGCGTGAGAATGAATCCGATTTTGCTAAAACCAACGACGGACACAGGCTCACAGGTAATTGTAAACGGCGTCGCCCGCGGGACTATGTCCGCGCGTGAATATTTCAAAATCAAGCGGTCGCTCATTCCCGACATCATGAACGCCTATCACGCGCTTGCCGCCGCGTTTGACATTATTGTCCTGGAAGGCGCCGGCAGCCCTGTTGAACTCAACCTGAAATCGGACGATATCGTGAATATGGGTATGGCCATGCGCGCAAAATCGCCTGTGGTGCTTGTCGGCGATATTGACCGGGGCGGCGTGTTCGCGCAGCTTTTCGGCACGGTAAAACTGCTCGAACAAAGCGAACAGGCCCTTGTTAAGGCGTTAATCGTAAATAAGTTTCGGGGAGACGTTACCCTTTTCGGCGATGGGAAAAAAATGCTTGAAGAATTGACGGGCAAACCGGTCGCGGGCGTTGTGCCGTACTTAGATATAGATATTGACGATGAGGACAGTCTGTCCTCACGCCTTGAGAGCAAAGAGGGGAATATCGCCGTTATCCGTTTGCCTAAAATTTCTAACTTCACCGACTTCACCGCGCTGAAATCGGTGCGGTATGTGTCAAAACCATCCGAACTCGGCGAGCCGGAAATGGTTATACTTCCCGGAACGAAAAACACAATCGCAGATCTGGTCTGGCTCAGGCAAAGCGGTCTTGCCGATAAGATAATTGAATTGGCGCGGCGCGGCGTTAAAATTTTCGGCATTTGCGGCGGGTATCAAATGCTCGGCGAGAGCATATCCGACCCCGAAGGTATCGAAGGCGGCGGCGAGGCGACCGGGCTTTGTCTGCTCCCAATCAAAACCGTGCTCTCGGCACAAAAAATAACAAAGAGGACCGAAAGAGGCTACGAAATACACCACGGCGTATCGACCTGTGACGCGTACACGCGCGGCAATGTTTCGGGAACCTACACGCACGGCGTATTTGACACGCCCAGGTACAAACTCCATAAAGAAAAGCAGTATGATTTACTTGCCGAAGGCGTAAGGGCCGCGCTGAATATGGAACTGATTTATAAAATTTTGCGGGCGGGCATATGAAGAGAGCACGTTTGGCGCCCGGTAAAACAGAACGCATAGGGTACTATGAAGCATAGTACGCCACTCTTAAAAGAAAGAAATACCACACATGCGCTTAAAGCAAACCCCCTATCGCGCCGTGTGGTATATAGAGTACCGGTTACCGGCCTGCGGCTATTTGATCAAGGGCGCGATCAGCAGCGCCACAATGCTCATCAGCTTGATGAGTATATTCATCGAGGGGCCCGCCGTATCCTTCAAAGGGTCGCCCACGGTATCGCCGATTACCGCCGCGTTGTGCTCAGGCGTGCCTTTTCCCACCTTCTCGATCGCTTTTTTCGCGTTGTCCCACGCGCCGCCGCTGGTGCTCATCATCAACGCCAGCAGCACGCCGGAAATGGTGGCGCCTGTCAGCATGCCCGCAAGCGCGGCTTTGCCCAGCAGCAACCCCACCAGAACAGGGCTGGCTACGGCCAGCAGCCCCGGGACGACCATCTGCCGCAATGCGGAGACTGTGGAAATATCCACGCAGCGCGCGTAATCGGGCTTCGTTTCCCCTTTGAGAATGCCGGGGAACTCTTTAAATTGCCTGCGCACCTCCTGTATCATATCCCCTGCGGAGCGGCTGACCGCCTCGATAGCCATGGCGGAGAAAAGGTATACCAGCATCGCGCCGATAAACGCCCCGCCTATTACATACGCGTCCAGCAGGTTTACGGTTTCGAGCCCGATGATGGTGTTGTAGGAAGAAAGCAGCGCCAGCGCCGTCAGCGCTGCGGAGCCGATGGAAAACCCTTTGCCGATGGCGGCGGTGGTGTTGCCGATAGAATCGAGCCGGTCGGTAATGGCGCGCACTTCCTTTGGCATATCCGCCATCTGCGCGATGCCGCCGGCGTTATCCGCTATGGGGCCGTAAGCGTCCACCGCGATCACCGCGCCAACAACGGCCAGCATGCCCAGCGCCGAAAGCGCCACGCCAAACAGCCCCGCCGTAAGGAAGGAAACGATGACCGCCGCCGCAATCACGAGCACGGGCGGCATAGTAGAGCGCATGCCTATGGAAAGCCCCGAAAGAATGTTGGTGGCGGGGCCGGTTTTGCTTTGCGCCACAATGTTCTTCACATGCTTAAAGGCATCCGACGTATAGTATTCCGTAATGAAGCCTATGACGCCGCCTGCGGCTACGCCCGTAAGAATGGCCCAGAAGTTGTTTAAACCCTGAAACATACTTCTATCCAGCAGCAGACTGCCGGCGAGCAGCAGCGCCATGCTGATGTAGGTGCCCAGCATGATGGTACGCTGGGAGTTTTCGCTCTTGATATATTTTACCGCCAGCACGCCCACGACAGACGCCGCCACGCCCAGCCCCGCAATCGCCACCACAAACAGTACCCCCGTTTGCCCAAAGCCAAACGCGCCCAGTATGATGGCCGAAACGATGGAGCCCACATAGCTTTCAAAAAGATCCGCGCCCATGCCGGCGACATCGCCCACGTTATCGCCCACGTTATCCGCTATAACGGCGGGGTTGCGGGGATCATCCTCGGGAATGCCCGCCTCCACCTTGCCTACAAGGTCTGCGCCCACATCCGCCGCCTTCGTGTAAATGCCGCCGCCCACGCGCGCAAACAGCGCCACAGAGCTGGCGCCCAGCGAAAAGCCCGTCACGACGGATACATCCTCAAACACCAGATAGCACGCGGTCACACCCAGCAGCCCCAGCCCCACAACGCACATGCCCATAACGGCGCCGCCGGTAAAGGCAACATGCAGCGCGTGGCGCTCCCCTTGCAGGGCGGATTGCGCCGTGCGCGCGTTGCTCAGCGTAGCGCTTTGCATGCCGATATACCCCGCCAGCACGGAAAGCAGCGCCCCCGCCAGAAAACTTAGCGCCACGCGATAGCCCATGCCGGGCAGCAGAAACAACAGCACGCACATGCCCGCCGCGAATATGGCGATCACCCGGTATTCCCGCTTTAAAAAGGCCATGGCGCCTGTGCGGATGTAGCCGGATATTTCCGCCACACGCTCGTTTTCAACGCGTATCTTTTTGTTGGACCGCAGGAAAAAGGCGGCCAGCAGCAAAGCGATGACGGCCGCCGCCAGCGCAAGGTAGAACAACGTCATAATCAAACCCCCTCCAAACATAAAATATGTGTGCCCGCGCAGAAAAAGGAAAAGCAACCCCCGGAGGATACCGATTCTTTTTAAACGAATACCCTTATCATTGCAGATGTGTTTTGAAATGTCAATCCGCGACGGCGATTGAACCATGGCGCTTTTATTGTATCATAAGCCCATAAGCATAGCGGCTTAAAGCATGGCGCATAAACCGGCGGAAAGCCGCAAAACAACAACATGGGGCCGCCTCGGGAGCGGGCTATTCCCCTCCCCCATCAAGGCTGCCCCATGTTTTTCCGTCTGTTTTATGCCATACGCGGCCTATCCTTCGCCGCGCTTACGCGCCTTTGGCGGCGTTGCCGCCAGCTATTTTACCGTTTACAAAGATATCCGCAATGGCGTTGCCGCCCAGGCGGTTGCCCGCGTGGAAGCCGCCCGTCACTTCGCCCGCCGCATAAAGGCCGGGGATGATTTCGCCAGATTCACTCAATACATGCGTGCCGGTGTCGATGTTTAGCCCGCCCATGGTATGGTGAATGGCCGGCGCGCGCGGTGTTGCGTAATAGGGCGCGGTATCCACCTTCAGGTTGAAGTTGGTTTTTCCCGTGTCCTCATCCTTGGCGCCATCCACATAGCTATTGTATTTTTCCATCTCTTCCACAAGCACGGCGGGATCGATATCGATCAAACGCGCCAGTTCCTCCAGCGTATCCGCGCGGTGAACGCGCCCGTTCTTCACTTCTACCTCGGGGTCGGTCAGCCATTTGGCCTCCTCCGCGATATCCGCGTCCGCAATCATGTAAAACATGCCGTCCGGCTGCTTAAACGCTTCAATCGCCAGCGTGTCGCGCGGGGATACCTCGTCCACAAAGCGGCGGCCTTCGTTGTTTATGAAGATATAGTTCGCCGCAAAGCGCGGGATCAGCCCCGTAAAGAGGTCGCCTGTCTTCAGGTCGGATGTGGGCATCATCTGCGCGTAACCCATGCCCACAAGGCCCGCCCCCGCTTCAAGGCCCATCGCAATGCCGTCGCCGGTAGAACCGGATGCGTTTGTGGTCTTCGCGTTATCGGGGATATCGCCCCAATAGTTGTCATATTCCTGCACCATTTTTGTGTTGCTGCCAAACCCGCCCGTCGCCAGCACGACGCCTTTGCCGGCTTTGAGCGTAACCTTCGTTCCGTCCGCCTGCGTGGCGTTCACGCCGATCACCTTGCCGTCTTCGATTATGAGCGATTTGGCGGCGGTCTCCAGCATGTATTCGTTGCCCGAATCGAGTATCAGCCGCCCCAGCTTTACCGCGTACTCCTGCCCCTTGGGGTAATCCGCCGGCGTGTGCCCGCGCCGCCACATGGCGCCGACAGGCTGGCTGACGGTGGGCTGCCAGCTGATACCCTTTTCGGAAAGCCAGTTCACCGTATCGAGCGCGTTGAGGCACATGCTCTGCACGAGATCGAATATGCCATAGATTTCGGTGCCATCCAACCCTTTGCGCGCGCCGTAATAGTAGGTGTTGATGATGTGCAGCTCGGGGGAGTCAAACAGGTAAGAGCGATCCGTCGCCAGGTACTCCTTGAGCTGCCCCTGAAGGGTTTTGAATGTTGCGCGGTATTCCTCGGGGAAGGCGTTCGCGTCCATATCCATAAACATCTGCAGCGTTTCCGCCTCGCCCGCGTCTGCGGGATGCCCCTTTTGCCATTCGGGTTCGGCCGCGTTCAGCACGCCGCCGGAAAGCATGGTGTTGCCACCCAACGCCGCCGTCTTTTCGATCAGGATAACCTTAGCGCCCTCGTCGATGGCGGATACCGCCGCCGCGAGACCGGCGCCGCCGCCGCCCACTACGATTACATCCGCCGTTTTCTCCACATCGGCGCCCGCTTGCTTATGCTGCCCCGCGCGTTGCCGCCATTCTGCGGGGTCGCCGCCGGCTTCCGCGACACAATCGGCCACTGCGGAAATGATGGCGTATTGCGTGATGGTGGCGCCCGTCACCGTATCCATTTGTAAGGACTGGTATTCCATGATGTTCGCGGGTACCCGTTCAAACGCCGGATCGGATATGATGGAACTCTCCTCATGCTCCGCGACGCTGATAGCGGTGATGCCGTTTTCATCAAACGTAACATCCACCACCACCATGCCGTTTCGGCCCGTCGCCGTGCCCTGGTATGTGCCGGGCGTGAGTCCCGCCGCAGGAACTGGAGTGGCTTGCGGCGCCGGCGCAGTTTCCTGCGGCGCCGGCGCGGGCGTTTCCCGCTGGCACGCGGCCAGTGAAAGCGCAAGTAACAGAACCATCGATATGGCTATCAACCGTTTCATTATTTTCTTTCCTCCTCATAACATTCCTGGTAACCGTCCGCGGACACAGAATCAGAATAAGCCTATCTGCCGTTGAGCTTATCACATAAAGCAACTTTACCCGCAAGGGGTTTTGTGAAAAAAAGTATCTTAAAATGTCTTAAAAAAATCAGCCGATGGGTATCCACAATTCCACATAGGGCTTCAGATGCGCCTCGGGGGCGACCTCTACCAGTAGGATGTGCCCCCAGGGCTTTCCCCGCAGCGCAAACCCGCGTGAGCGCGCGTAGGCGATGGGCTTTTCAAACACGATATGCGGCGCCTCCGTAAAAGCCTCGCTTGTGGCCACAATGGTGTGCAGGCAGGATACGGCCGGCATTTCCTGCACGTGCAGATCCATAGGCAGCGCAAGCTCTTTGGCCTGTTGGAACGTTACGGCGTAGCCAAAGCAGGCGTCAAACGTATCGACGGAATGCAGCGTCACCACAAGCCGCATGGCGGGCATGGCTTTTACCCATTTTTGGGCGATTCTCTGCGCTTTGCGGCTCTTTGATACCCAACCGCACTCCTCATCGTGCAAAATCAGCGTATGCGGGGATTGGGTGAATTCGTATTGATCCAGCAAATCCTCAATGCGGTTGGCGCTTTGTATATGCGCGTCGATGTATTGCGCAAGCTTGGCATAGTACGCCGCCTTCTTCTGCGCATCCGCTTTTTGTTGACGCAATCGCTCATAAATCAGATAGCGGTCGTTTTCCACGCCGCTGAACTGCCGTACCACGGTTTTGAGCGGAAACCCCATGGAGCGGTATTTCGTGTAGGAAAGAAAGCGGAATACATCCACTACAGTATAGTACCGGTGGCCGTTTTCATCCCGCTTCACGTTGATGAGGTTTTCTTTTTCGTAAAAATGTAAGGCGCTGGATGTCAGCCCCAGCATTTCCGATACATCCGAAACGCTGTATTTCACAAAAACCCCCTCTTTTTGCCTAAAGCGGCTTTAGGTAACCGCCGCTTACCGCTCTACAAACACAACGGCGCAATCCATAAGCGCCGCCTTTACCTGATCGTATGTCGCTTTGATGGCATGGTTATCAATCAACTGCCACACGCCGCCCGGCGTATCGTTTTGCAGTATGGCATACTTTAAGTCTTGCAGCGGCACGACCTCGCCGTTAAAGCGCACGGCGTCCTCGTCCACCTCCAGCACGAGCGCCGCGTCCTTTGCGGGAGCCGGCGTTTCTATGGCGGGCGTTACGGGCGGCGTGGACAAAGCCTCGCCTGTGGCGGGCGTTTCGGCCTGCAGGGACGCAGGCGCTCCCGCAGCCGGCCCAAACACGGGCAGCCCGCCGCCGCCAAACAGGCCAAGCGCGTAGGCCGCGACGCCAAGCAGCAGGGCAATCGCGAGCAACGCCGGCCATTTTACGCCTTTGCGCCTTTTTCTTTTGTTCGCGGGCTTCTCTTTACTTCCCCTTTTATCCGGCGACGCTGTGTTTCCTTCACTATTTGGCGCTTCCATCGTTTCCTCCTCCATCCTGATGCGTTTTTATTAAAACGCGTTTATATGTATGGTCTTATTGCGAATCATACTCCGCCGCGTACACATGCGCAAGGTGCTTTTGCGATTGTACGGCGTTTGCAACCAGGACGTAATCCGCCTGATAAATCTTGTTTCTGTCGTATAAAAACACGATAAGCACCACCTGCGCGTCACTTTTTTCTATCTGCGCGCGCAACGCCGCGCATAGCGCGTCGGCGGCGTATTCTCTGTTCTGCCAATCAAGACCGATGGCGGGCAGGCGCTCTTCGTCCGCCTCCATCAATATGCCGCGCGCGCCGGCGTCCTCCCGCACGCTGATGGTGAGCACAAGGCTGTTTTCTTCCAGCGCGGCGCGGCCCGTCTCCATGCGTAAAAACGCCCTGTTTTCATCGAGCAATCTCTCGTTCTCGCGCCTTAGCGCACTCAGTTTGGCATTGGCCGTCCGCCACGCCGCAGTCTGCGCTTCGGCTGCGGCGTTTAGTTCGTTTAATTTGTCCCCCGTTTGCGCAAGTATGACGAATACGATGATGAGTATGACATCCAGCAGCGCCGTCAGCTCGATGGTTATGCCTTTGTTTCGCACGGCGCTTCCTCCCTGAGCTTTTGGCTCCGCTCCAAATACAGCGAGATGTTGCTGTTGTTTTCTTCCATACGGGGCGCAAGGAAACCATCCAAAAACTTAAACGCGATGCCGAATACCAGCCCCCAGAACGTGGATGTCAGCGCCGCAAAAAAGTTTTGCCGCAGGTTGACCAAATCCTCCACCATGGGGATGAGCGACACCACCGTGCCCAATATGCCAAGCAGGGTAAATATGCCGGTGAGGTTTTCGTATATGGCGTATATGCCGTTTACGCGCTTTCGCATGGCTACAAGCTCGCCCTCGGAAACTTCCTGAAACGCGCGTTTCATTTCATCATTTTTCAGCACATGCTCAGGCAAAAATATGGTTTTGTGCAGTTTATTGTGCAGACCCCCCGCAAGTTTGCGCGCCGTTGTATAGCAGCAGGCGTTTATGCACGCCACCAGGAATATGATGATGTCGTATCCCAAAAGATTGTCCCACACCACGGAAAAAACGCCCGCCCAATCGCTCATGCATACCTCGCAGTCCTGTATCTGTCGTCATTTGTCGCCCATTGTCAACCGCGCGCCGTTCACCGCACCATTGCCGGTTTCCCCATTGCCGGTTTTCTCCTTGCCGGTTTCCCCATTGCGGGTTGCCTGCCGCCCCATTGCCCGTCGTCCTTCCCCCAGTTCGCTTATCACAATGGCGCCGGCAATCAAAAGCGCGCCTATGACAAACCGCAGCGAAAACGGCTCGCCCAAAAACACCACGCCCGCCAAAAAGCCAAACAGCGCTTCGGTGCCCAAAAGCAAGGACACGTGCGAAGATTGCACATAGCACATGCCGATGTTTTGCACGCCAAGCGCGTATACCGTGCCCAGCAACACCAAATATGCCATGGAAAACACCACGTTGTCCGAAAACAGCGCCGCTCTGGAGGGCGGCGCTTCAAACGCCGCGCCCGTCAGCAATCCAAGCGCGCCCACCGATAAAAACTGTATTGCCGTTAGCGGCATCACATCCACGCCCGATTGCGTATAGCGCTCCACCGCTATCATATGCAGCGCAAAGAATATGCCGCAGCTCAGCGTCCACAAATCGCCCGCGTATACCCGCAGCCCTTCGTTGAGCGCGATGACGCCCACGCCCAAAAAGCAAACGACGGCCGCTATCATAGCGCGCGCGCCGGGACGTTTTTTAGATAGCAGCAGGTGGAAAAACGGCACCAGCACCACATATGTGGCCGTAAGGAAAGCGTTGTTGCCGGCCGTCGTGCCCAATAGCCCAATGGTTTGCGTTAGGAACGCGCAAAAGAGCAAAACGCCCGCCAACAGCCCGCCCCTCAGGGTGCGTTTATCGGCCTTTTTTAGCTTTTTAAAGCAAATGACGCCCAATATAAGGCCCGCCGCCGAAAAGCGCACGCCCAGCAGCCAAGTGATGGGCAGATAGTCCAGCGAGGCTTTCATAATAACAAACCCGCCGCCCCATATGACGCCGCAGCTCAGCAGCCCGATTTCCGCCAATATCACTTTTTTCCTGTCGGATAGTTTCATTCGTATACCCTGGGCCCTTATTTAAACGCCTCGTAAATCGCCCGCACGGCAATTTCAAACTCATTGCTTTCCACGCCTACTATGATGTTCATCTCGCTGGAGCCCTGATCGATCATGCGCACGTTTACGCCGGCCCTCGCCAGCGCCGTAAACAGCTTTGCCGATACGCCCACGGCGTTTACCATATCGCGCCCCACCACGGCGATGAGCGCCAGGTTGTCGTAAATTTCCACACTGTCCACGCTGCAAGCTTTTATGATGCCGTCTATGAGCGCCTTGCGCTTGCCCTCTATCTGCGCGTCCGACAATACCAGCGACATGGTGTCTATGCCCGTGGGGATATGCTCGAAGGATATCGCAAGGTCGTTGAGAACCGAAAGCAGCCGGTAACCAAAGCCTATTTCGTTGTGCATATTGTCCTTCTCTATGGCGATGATGGTAAAGCCCGTGCGCCCGGCGATGCCCGTTAATTTGCCGCCATGCTCGCTCTCGCTGGAGTCGGGCACGATAAACGTGCCGGCTTCATCCGGCGCGTTGGTGTTGCGCACATTGATGGGTATGCACGCCTGCCGCACGGGGAATATGGCGTCCTCATGCAATACGGTAGCGCCCATATAGGCAAGCTCGCGCAGCTCGGAATACGTAACGGTACCGATGAATCTGGGGTTTTTCACTATGCGCGGGTCGGCCATCAGGAAGCCCGACACATCCGTCCAGTTTTCATATACATCTGCGTTCACGCCTCTTGCCACCACCGAACCCGTAATATCAGACCCCCCGCGCGGGAACACCTTGATGCCGCCGCCGGGAAGCGATCCGTAAAAGCCCGGTATCACCACGCGGCGCTTGTGGGCGACCTCCGTCTGGAAGGTTTTTTGGGTTTTTTCGGCGTCAAACTTGCCGTTTTCGCGGAAGAATATCAAACCGGCCGCGTCCATAAACGCAAAATTGAGATAGTCGGCCAGCAGCAGCCCGTTGAGATATTCGCCGCGGCTGGCGGCATAGTCGGCGGACGCGCCGTCGTTGATATCCTGCCATACGGTTTTCAGGTGGCTGCGTATATCCACGCCAAGCCGCAGTTCCTCGGCGATATCGATATACCGCTGGGCGATGATGTCAAACTCCTCTTCAAAGAGCCGGCCCTCGCTTGCCTTCGCCTGGCAGCGGTATAAAAGATCCGTTACCTTTTCATCCTTATAGGTGCGTTTGCCGGGCGCCGACGGCACCACAAACAGGCGGCCCTCATCCGCCTCGACAATACTTTTTACCTTTATAAATTGTTTGGCGTCAGCGAGCGAGCTTCCGCCAAATTTTACTACCTTCAGCTTCATGCGTAATCCCCCAATGCTAAATGATCCTCCTGCATTCCATGTAATAACGTTTTTCGTTGGCTTCGCCCATAGAAAACGTTTTGCGGGGCAAAGCGCCATCATAAACCACGGTTTTAAACAGCGCGGATTTTTGCATGGAGGGCAGCAAAAACCCAATGGCGCCGGGTTGCCCGGCCAGGTTTTTCATAACGAACTCCCCATGGATATAATCCACCTCGCCGGGGGCTTGCACCACGGCGTCTATTGCGCTTTGCAGCGTGCCCACGGCAAGCTGCCGGGCGGGACGGTCTACGCGTATAAACCCGCAACGCTCCCCGGTATAAAACGGCAGTATATGCGCGGAGGACATATCGCCCTTTGCGCTTTCCGCAGCGGCGCTGCACAGATCGCTATTTTGGCAATACGTAAGCGTGGCGCCGCCGTTTTCCGCCTGCATGCGGGCGGTGATGGCCCGCAGGGTTTCTTCCGGCCGGACGCGCAGCAGTATGCGGTGGATGGGCTCGAACTCTATGCCGTCGTCGTGCACGTTTTCAATTTCCACCAGCGCGTAGCGCGCGGGGTGGTCGTTTAGGGCAGTATGCGGCAACGTTTTTTTGATATTCTCCCAGACGGTTTTCGCTGTGGCGAACGAATGGTTGCCGTCGCCCATGGCAAACAGCAGCGGAGCCTGCCCCGCCCCATACCGCGCGGCAAAGGCGTCTTTATCCGCAAGGGCTTCAAGCGCCGCTATCACGGCCTCAATACGCGCCGTATCGTCCACCAGATACCCCGTTACACGCCCGCCCCGCTGCATCAAATCGGTATCGTACAGCACGCGCGGCTGCCCTGCGGCGTATAGCGGTTCGATCACCGTGCGGCCGGGGTCGTCTATGAGCACGAGTATGTGCGGTAATTCTATCGGCGCCCCTTCGCGTATGCGAAGCCGGGGCGGTATGCGCTCCACCACGGTGCCCTCCGTGGCGCGTATAAGCGTTTTCGCGCCCTTTTGAAAATCGTAACGCTCCAGATCCAGCGCCAGCATAAGGCCCAGCCGTTCTTTTTTGGATACGCGGCGGCGCACCAGTATAAAGCCCTGCGGCAAATTTTCAAGCAAGCCTTCGTCCAAATACGATTGCATTGTGCGTTTCACCCGCGCGATGCGCTCGGTTTCTCCCGGTTTGTTGAGGTACGCTTCGGGCAAAATAAGCTTGAGCGCGGAGGGCGCTTCGCCCACGATCCGCCCGGTTTCTTCCCAATATTCCGTCTGGGCGGTATACTGGTCGCAGGCGACCACCGCCCACTTGTATAAATCCACGCCCTCTTTGGGCAGCAATACGGACGGCACCTGCACGCCTATCGTATTTTCATACCGTTTCATGACCGCGCCTCCCTTATTTTTATTTTATCTGTTTTGCCTTTATTACCATCTCTATCCCTCTGCCGTATGGCACGCGTTGCCCAATTGCGCAATTTTACCCTTCCGCGTTGCCGTTGGTATTGATGGTGCGTATACGTATCACGCCGTCTATAGCCTGTATTTTCGCCGTAACGGCCTCGGGCAGGGCGTCATCCAGATCCATCAGCGTGTAGGCTATCTCGTTGCGGCTGGCGTTGATCATGTTGGCAATATTGCCGTTGGCCGCCGCCACGGCGCTTGATATTTGCCCCACCATATTTTTGGCGTTTTTGTGCAGCGCGCAAAGCCTGTAACTGCCGGTGGGCGTCATGCCGCACTGCGGCATGTTTACGCTGTTCTGTATATTGCCGTAACGCAGGTAAGCGTCAAGCTCTTTTGCCGCCATGCGCGCGCAGTTCTCTTCGCTTTCGGGGGTTGTGGCGCCAAGATGCGGCACGCATACAACGCCCTTGCGGTTTAAAAGCTCCTCCGTTGGAAAATCGGTGACGTATTTTTTAACGACGCCCTTCTCAATGGCCGCAAGCAGCGCCGCGTTATCCACCAATTCGCCGCGGGCAAGGTTGAGTACAATGGCGCCGGGCTTCATGATGGAAAACGCGCGCCAGTTGAGGAAATGGCGGGTTTTTTCCATCAAAGGGATATGCACGCTCACATAATCGCATTGCGGCAGTATCTCTTCAAGCGAGTTGCCGCGGTGTATGGCGCGCGAAAGGCCCCACGCATGCTCTATGGATACATACGGGTCGTAGCCAATGACACGCATGCCTATGGCGTGCGCGTCGTTTGCCACCATCACGCCAATGGCGCCAAGCCCTATAACCGCCAGCGTTTTTCCGGCAAGCTCATGGCCTAGAAACCTGCGCTTGCCCTGCTCTACCTGCAAGGGGATATCCGCGCCCGTGAGCTTGTTTACCCATTCCACGCCCTCTATCACGTTGCGCGAAACCATGAGCATGCAACACAGCGCCAGCTCGTTTACAGCGTTGGCGTTGGCGCCGGGGGTGTTAAACACAGCGATGCCGGCCCTGGCGCAACGCTCCAGCGGGATGTTGTTGACGCCGGCGCCCGCGCGGGCGATGGCTAAAAGCTCCGGCCCAAATTCCATATCACGGCAGTCTGCGCTGCGCACCAGTATGCCCACGGGCGACGCGGCGTCGCCGGATACGGCGTAGCGCGCGGGCTCTAAATAGTCGAATATCGAGTCGGCGATGGGGTTGAGTGTGCGGATGTTCATCATGGCGGGTTTGTGTGCCTTTCAAAATTTATATTACGCGCGCCTGTTGGCGGCGCGTATGTATCATCATAGTATAGCCGGCCCGTTTCCGGAAAAAACCCGGCCCCCTATTATACCGTTTAAAAAGCAATTGCGCAAGGCGGGCCGCCGGACCGGGGCCTGCGCCGGGGACTGTGTCGGGGCTCGCTCGCTGTCACCCATTTTCCCCCCGCTTCATACATTAAAAGCAGGGTTGGCATAAGGCGGGGTGATCTAAAAGTGGTCTATGTTTTTGATTTTTCAAATGGCGAATGGATTATGAAGGACGCCGCGCCCGGCGACCCCATGCCCGGCACCTGCCGCCACAGTATATCCGTAGCGGAATTTTTGGGGCCTTGCCGCACGGATATATGCTGGAGCGACCTTGGCGCGCTCAAGGCGCTGCAAAAATTGCAGGATTACGGCACGCCTGCGGATACGCGGGTGCGCTACGCCTTTCGCCGCGCGGCGGATGGCGCGCACAAGGGCCAGTCGGCCCATTATGCGGGGCTGGCGTTTGATGTGGGCAAGCGCCTCACCACCCGTGAGCAGACGCGCCTGATGCGGATAGCTTTGGAGCGCTGCGGCTTTGACAGGGTGGAACCCCCGTATTCCACCCCCGGCTGGCTGCATGTGGAAAAGCGTGTCGCGCCGCCCGCGAGTATGCTGGGCGAATATCCCACGCTGCGCGAACGTGACAAGGGCGTGCATGTGCTGCTGCTACAGGATGTTTTATCGCTGCACGGGTTTTATAAAGGTATGCTGACGGGCGTATTTTCGCCCGCCACGGCAAGCGAGCTCATGCGGTTTCAAAAGGAAGGGCATATGGGCATCACCGGCATTGCGGATGGCGAAACCTGGCACGCGCTTATGCAAACGCCGGGTAAACGCTCATAAAGGGCATTGCACAAAACGGGGTTCAGGAGCCGGTAAGCAGAGCGGCCGGTTTTTAACGGCCGGTTTTACAAAAAGCGCCTTTACATGAAGCATAGTACGCCAATCCGGGTTTAATATTGGCGTACGATGCTTATTCCAATTCTAATTTTTGTTGTAACAGGAACCGGAAGAGGGGCTCGGTTTTTTCCGGCCGGCCGCTCGTGAAGAACGATACGCCGCCGTTTCCGTCGCCGTTAAAAAGGCCGTGCCGCCGCAGCGACGCTTTCAGGCGTTGCGCCGCCAGCTTTGATCCGTCAAAAAAGCGCGGCGCGCCCTGAAAGTGCGCCCGCGCATAGCGCGCAATCTGTTTTTGTATAAAGGGGTAATGCGTGCAGCCCAGCACAATGCCGCGCACATCAAGCCCTTCGTAGGGGCGCAGCACGGTTAAAAGCAGGTCGTCATAGCCGTCCATATCGAATATGCCAAGCTCAATGCGCTCCACAAACGCCTTGGGGCAGGGTACATCGTGTACGCGCGCGGGCTCTTTGAGTTCCCCGCGCAGCGCCCGGTAACGCTCCTGGCGCACGGTGGCTTCAGTGGCCATCGCCAATATATGTCCCGCGGGCAGCTTGGCTTCCGCCCTGCATATGGCAGGCTCTATACCCACCACCGGCATGGGCAGCGCCTGCCGCAACAGATGCAACGCGGAGGATGTGGCCGTATTGCAGGCGACAAGCAGCGCCTTTACGTCACGCGAAAGCATGACGCGCCCGCAGTTTTGCGCAAGCGCTTGTATCTCTTGCGTGCTGCGGCTGCCATAGGGGCCGTTGCCGCAATCGCTGTAGTATATATAGTTTTCGCGCGGCAGGGCTTTTAGCACTTCTATGAGCGTTGAAGCGCCGCCCAGGCCGCTGTCCAGCACGCCGACGGGGCGTTTATCCATAAAAAGCATACCTCCGGGGAGATCGCGGGGTGAATTTATTTTTTGCTCCAGTCGATCTTCTTTAATTGCTCTTCGCCGCGCAATACGCGCAGGCCGCCTTCGGCCAGCGCTTCCATTTCATATTCGCCGGCGATCACTATTACGGGCGCAATCCAATCCACATATTCCGTAAGGCGGTCGGTCAGCTTTTTGGAGTGGGCAATGCCGCCTGTCAGTATAATGCGATCCACCTTGCCAAACACCACCGTCGCCAGGTCGCCAATGTTTTTCGCGATGCCGTTTATAAAGGCTTCCCACACCAGGGCGGCGTATTCGTCGCCGGCGTCTATGCGGCGCTGCACCTCAAGCATGTCGGACGTGCCCAATAGCGCGCGAAAACCGGCGTTGCCGCGCACCTTGTTCATCATCTCCTGAAAATTGTATTTGCCGGAATAGCACATGCGCACCAATTCCAGCGCCTGTATGCGGCCGCACCGCTCGGGGCAGATGGCGCCGTCGTCGTCGCTGTATAAATCGGGGGATACGCCCTTGTCGATCAGCCACACGCTGCAACCGCCGCCCAGGTGGGCCACGATGAATGTGCACGCCTCCACGGGCTTACGCATAACCTCTTTGGCGCAGCGCCTGGCCACGGCGTGCGTGTTAAGCGCGTGGCCGCGGCTTACCTTCGGCACATCCGGCATGCCGGTGATGCGCGCCACAGGCGAGAGCTCGTCCACGCTCACAGGATCGTAAATATAGGCGGGTATATGGAGCCTCGCCGCGATATCGTAGGCGATGATGGCGGCGATGTTGCTGATATGCGATCCCTCGCGCAGGCCGCTTAAAAAATCCACCATGGTTTTATCGACGGCGAACGCGCCCGTGGGCACCGGCGGCACCTGCCCGCCGCGCGCCATAACGCATGTAAGCGTGCTGCTATCGATATGCTGGTCTTTTAGACAATTGAGTATAAACTCCTTGCGGTATTCCGCCTGATCCACCACCCAGGTAAACCGTGTGAGTTCAGCGTCGGGGTGGCGCAGCGTTTCGTTCAATATCTTTTTTTCATCTTCAAACACCGCGATCTTGGTGGAGGTGCTGCCGGGATTGATTACCAGTATTTTTTCCATGATACGCCTCCTTTATACGCAGCCCGCGCCCAGCGCCAGCGAAAAGTATTTTTCATCCGCAGATGATCCGCGCGACGTTAATACAATGGGCACCTTGCAGCCCAGCACCAGTCCCGCCATGCGGCCGCCGGCGGTGTACACCAGGCATTTGCCAAGGATATTGCCCGCCGTAATTTCCGGTACAAGCAGTATATCAAAATCACCCGTGACGGGGCTGCTGTAGCCCTTCACCGGCGAAAGCTGCGGCACCATGGCAAGGTCGTAGGATATGGGGCCCTCTATATAGCAGTCGCCGAACACGCCCTTTTCCGATAGCTCCTTGAGCGCGGCGGCATCCACGGTTTCGGGCATTTTGGGGTTGACCTTTTCTATGGCGCACAGGGCCGCCACATGGGGTCTTATATAGCCCAGGCTATGGAAAAAGCCGACGGCATTTTCAACGATTTGCTTTTTCTGTTCCAGATCGGGATACGTAACCATGCCGCCATCCGTCACGGCTAAAAGCTTTGGATACTTGGGCATTTCGGTGAGTTGTATATGGCTCATCAGCCCGCCCTTGCGCAGACCGCTTTCGGGCTTTAACACGCCTTTGAGCATATCGCCGGTCATAAGCTTGCCCTTCATCAAAAAATCTGCCCGGCCCGCGTGAATAAGGCCCGCCGCGCAAACGGAAGGATGCGTGTCCCCTTCGGGCTCCACAATTTCATAATCCGCAGGGTTTTTACCAAGGGAAGTGAGCACGGGCGCAATCTTCTCTTTGCTGCCCACGAGTATGGCGTTTACGATATCGCCGGCGTGTATCACGGCCTGCAACGCGTGCTCGTCGTGCGCTTCCACCAGCGCCACGGTGCGTTTGCGGCCGCCCTTTACTTTGTCAATCAGCTCTTGAAAATTCCGTATCGGCATACTTGTACAACTCCTTTTCATACTATTCTCAATGGGGATCGCAACGGAAACCGCACATGTGCCGCCATGCGGTAACCGAGGATGGTTTCATGATACCCAATTGGCACAGGCAACGCAATAAACTTACATGTTGTACATAATATATTTGCGCAAGCGCCTTTTGCGTTTAAAGGCCCGGGCACAGCGCGCTGGAGCTTATTGCGCGGGCTTTATAAATTTGCCGCCGGGCTTGCCGATAATTTGGCCGTCCTTTGCGACGGTGCGTCCGCGCAGTATGGTCTGTACCGCCTTGCCGCGCAGCTTCCATCCGTCATAGGGCGAAAGCTTTGTGCGTGAATGCAGTTCTTCCTGGTGGAATGTGTAGCTCCTGTTCATATCCACAATCACGATATCGGCATCGGCGCCCACCAATAGCGCGCCCTTTTGCGGATATGTGCCGTAAAGCTTCGCCGGCGTCATACTCATCACGTCGGATAGCTTGTTGAGCGTCAGCTTGCCCGCGTTTACGGCGTTGAGCATGATCATGCTCATGGTTTCCACCGTGGCCATGCCTGCCGGCACCTCCCACAGCGGCTTTTGTTTTTCTTCGAGCGCATGCGGCGCGTGGTCCGAGCAAACGTGCGCCAGCACGCCCTCGTTAAGCCCCCGCCATAATAAATCCTGGTCATACTGCGTGCGCACGGGCGGGTACCCCTTCATCAGCGCGCCAAGCGTTATGGCGTTTTGGTCTGTCAGCGCCAGGTAATGCGGGCATGTCTCCGCCGTTACATAGAGTCCTTCCCGCTGCGCGCGCCTGACGAGAGCCACGCCGTCGCCCGCAGCCAGATGCAGTATATGCAGACGCGTATGCACCTCGCGCGCAATGTTGATGGCCGTTTCGATGATGGTGGTTTCGCTCATGCTGGGGCGCGCGCGCAGCATGGCGGCGTAGCTTGTGTCGCCGGTAGCCTTGACCTCCTCCGTGAGGGTTTTGATGATGTCGAAGTTTTCCGCGTGGATACCCACGATCTTGCCGGTTTTCGCCACCTCGCGGAATATTTTATATACCTCGCCTTCGTCCAGAGGGGGTATCACATCCTTCATGCTTTCGTCGTAATTGTAAATCAGCTGGTAGGTTTTCGCGTCGATAGCGTATCCCCAGAAGAATTTAAAGCCGATTACGCCGGCTTCGCGCAATGCCATCAACTCGCTGTTGTTCAGACCGCCCAGGCAAAGGCCCCACACCGCAAAATCCACATGCGCCTTGGGGGTAATGCAGTCCACCAGTTTATTTAAATTTTCTACATTGTATACGGCGGGGTTGCAGTTGGGCATTTCATACATGGTGGTGACGCCGCCCGCCGCCGCCGCCGCCGAGGAATGCGAAAAATCCTCTTTATAGTGCGCGCCGTTATACCCGTCTCTCGAGTGCGTGTGCGTATCGATAAAGCCCGCCATCACATGCTTGCCCGCAGCGTCGGTTACCTCTTCGGCGTCGCCCCCAAGCGCCCAAGCGCTGATGGCGGCGATTTTGCCGTCCTTCACGTATATGTTGCCTTTGTAGCTTTCGTTGGGCGTAACGATTGTGCCGTTTTTGATTACATGATCCCAGTTCATAGTATGCCTCCCTTATAGTGTATAGTTGCGCCGCGTATGGTGAAAAGGTATGAAAAATGGCTGCCCGGCCAAAACATCGTACGCTATGCTTTAGCTATATGCGCGCCATACTTAAGCGCGCGCTTTGGCCATCACTACAAAGTATAACAGCATATTATAAAGCTGCAAATAGCGCCTTTGCCATGAACCGCTTCAATTTACGGGGCGTTACGCTATTTTAGCGTGATATGATATATTATTTGCCGTTTGCGCATGCCGGGAGTATAATGGTGGCGCCGTTTGTACTATACGAACGAATTTTTAGGCGCAGCGCGCTATGCTTATGCGTGTTTTATTCGCCCTTAAGGAGTAAATAGTGTGGTCGCCAGCATTGTTTTTCAGCAATTGTTGATATTGTTCGGCATTATGTTCGCGGGCCTGTTTCTATCCAAAAAAGGTATCATCGATGAGCGCGTGTGCAAGGGGCTTACCGATTTGCTGACCTACGCCATGCAGCCGGCCTTCCTGCTGGGGGCGTTGCAGCAACCCCGCACGCCAAAAAACACCGCCATACTGCTTACGGGCATGGGCGGCATGTTTTTTTTGGTTGTGTTGGGCATGCTGCTGGCGTTTTTATTGTGCAAGCTATTAAAGGTGCGGCGATACGAGGCGTATGTATGGATGTGCCTGACGGGGCTTTCCAATCTTATATATGTCGGCAAGCCCATTGTGGAGGCGCTTTACGGCGGCGAATCGCTCTTTGTGTTATCCGCCGCCGCCATCACCTTTAACATTGCCGGCTTTACGGTGTGTGTGCTGATGGTGACATCCGGCGCAGAAATGGGCCGCCCCAAGGGGTTTCGCGCGTATGCGGGCAGGCTCTTAAACCCCACCGCGATCGCGGGTATACTGGCCGTTTCCCTGTATTTTTTGGATATACAGTTTCCCTTGCCCGTCGCCGGCCTGTTTCATATGATGTCCTCGCCGCTCACGCCGCTGAGCATGCTGATCATAGGTTTCTCGCTTTCGCGCGTGCGTTTCAAAGAGTTGCTGACGGATTGGAAGCCCTACGCTTTAACGGTTTTGCGGCTCTTCGTCTGCCCCATACTCGCATACCTCATGATGCGCGAAATCGTGCACGACCGCTTTATACTTACCATATTGTTTGTGGGAGCCGCCATGCCCGCCGGCGCCATAACGGGCGTCATCTGCGAGCAATGCGGCAGCCCCTACCGCGCGTTTGCCTCCAAGAGCATTGTGATAAGCACGCTGTTTTGCCTTATCAGCGTGCCGCTTCTCATGCGTTTATTGGGGATATAGCGATGGATCGGTAAGCATAGTACGTCAATCTTAGAACCCGTATTCACAAGGGACAAAGTGCTATAATTGCGGCATGAGAGAATATAAAAAGCGCGAGTTGACGTATCCGAGCGACTTGACAGATGAGCAATGGGCAGAGATAGAGCCGATGTATTCGGGAATGCGGGAGTACAGATGGCCAAAGCGGGAACGTGATTGAGATTTGCCCGCGAGAAGGGTATAATAATGGTGGAAGGATGGTTGCCCATGAAGATATATTTGGATAACTGCTGTCTGAACCGCCCATTCGATGATTTAAATAATGATATGGTGCGAATGGAAGCCGAAGCGGTCATGTCGATTATTGACAGATGTGAGCGTGGTGAGGATGTTCTTGCCAGCAGCGATGTATTGTTTGATGAAATTGACAGCAATCCCAACCTTGCAAGAAAGCAAAAAGTGCTTGTGTTGTACCAGTCAGCGAAAGCACATATATAAAAATAATGAATCCATTGGTATGGCTGACGGAGGTGTTATATAATGAACGCTAACTTGAATACAATTCGTGAAGAAGGTTTCCGTGTGCTGGTGAATGGGCTGGGTACAACGGGAACGGTGACATTTCTGCGCCAGTTCGATAGCGGCAGTGGCAACTATACCGAAGAACGCGAAAAGTTGTTTGAAGGCGTGACGATTGATGAAATCGCTGACCGCATCCAAAAGCGCAAGGCACAGGGCAACAAGCCGTAAGTTCTTGTGAATTGCCCGTTTTACACAATAGGAGGAAATGTGGCGGTAACAGTATTGGCAAAGCAGGGGTATATGCCGCCCCTGCTTTTGCTTGTTGGTGCAACCGCCTCAATAAGACAAAGCCCGGGCTGTATCGATACAGCCCCTTTCATTTACAACGCGCTCATCTATCATATAAAAGCATAAAACCGGGTATACTTCCATACATCGCACCCTTTGGGGCGGATATGGATAACGAGGGATGAATGTATGCGTTTTAGTCTTTTTGGCCGCGATGTCGGCATCGATATTGGCACGGTAAACACGTTGATCGCGCGCCGCGACAGCGGCATTGTGCTGCGCGAGAGCACCGCCGTTGCGCTCGACCGTGAAAAAAGGCTGGTGGCCGTGGGAGAGGAAGCCTACCATATGCTGGGCCGCACGCCGGGCGACGTGCGGGTGATGCATCCCCTGCAGGATGGGGTGGTGGTGGATTTTCAGCTTTGCGAGGCCATGCTGCGCCATTTTTTATTGCAGGCGGCGGGGCACCCCGCCGGGCGCTTTGGCGCGCGCGCGGTGCTGTGCGTGCCCGGCTGCGTAACGAAAGTGGAAAAACGGGCGTTGGAGGACGCAGCGCGAAACGCCGGCGCGCGCGCCGCGTTTATGCTGGATGAACCGGTAGCCGCCGCGCTTGGCGCGGGGCTGCCCGTGGAGGAACCTTTGGGCACGCTGGTTGTGGATATCGGCGGCGGCACGACCGACGCCGCCGTGATAGCGCTTGGCGGCATTGTCGTCAAGCGCTCGATACGCGCGGGCGGCACGCATATAGACGCCGCCATCATGCAGCACGTGCGCCGGACATATGGCATCGTAATAGGCGCGCGCACGGCGGAATTGATCAAAATCGGTATGGGTTCGGCGCTGCCCGCAGGCTTTGGCAGCATGCAGGTGCGCGGCAGGGATATGGGCACCGGATTGCCCTGCACGCTCAACGTGAGCGCCATGGAGGTTTACCGCGCCATACAGCCGCAGGTGCGCGCCATACTGGGCTGCGTGCGCGAGGTGCTTTCGCTCACCCCGCCCGAGCTTGCGGGCGATATTTATGAGCGGGGTATGTGGCTTACGGGCGGAGGCGCGCTTTTAAACGGCGTCGCGGATCTGTTTGCGTCCGTTACCGGCATCAGCACATATATCGCCGAGCGGCCGCTTGACTGCGTGGCCGAAGGCGCGCGGCGCGCGGTTGAAAATATTGCCTTCTACCGGGAAAGGGCCGTATAGCGCGGCGCTTTTACAGCTTTTATGACAACCTTGTAAACGTTTCGCTTCCTGTATCGCGGAGCATACCGCTTATGCTATAATTAAAACAGGTTTACACGATTTTTACGCTGTGCCGGATACGGAGGCGCCGTTGCGGAATATACTGAAAAACAGGCCGTTGATGATCGCGCTCATCGCCATATTTTTATTGCTTATTTTGGCGTTGGCCCCTTCGGGCGACCGCGTGCTTACGTTTATCGAAACCGCGGCCGGCGGCATATTGCAGCCCGCGCAGACATTCGCCACCAACGCGTCCAACGCTATTATCGACTTTATCAGGGGCGTGTTCAACACGACAGACGCCGATATTGAAAACCAGGGGCTCAAGGCGCAGTTGGCGCAGCTTGAGCAGGCCGTAACCGAAATGGAAGCGCTGCGCAAGGAAAACGAGCGGCTGAAAGCATTGCTGGATTTTACCGAAGCCACGCCCGAACTCAGCTATGTTACCGCCACCATCATCGCGCGAAACTCCACCGTGTGGTACGACACGTTTACGCTTAACGTGGGCCGCGCGCAGGGCGTTAAAAGGAATATGGCGGTCGTCAGCGGCAAGGGGCTTGTAGGCCGCGTAAGCCAGATTGGCGCGACATATTGCAAGGTCATAGCCATCATAGATAAGAGCATGAGCGTCAGCGTAATGGTAGACCGCACACGCGACGGCGGCATGGCGCGCGGCTTGCTTGAAATAGGCAACGACGTGGATACCATGGAGCTTTATTATCTGCCCAGCGACAGCGACCTTGTGCCGGGCGATAAAATCGTAACAAGCGGCGTGGGCGGTATTTACCCAAAGGGCATCAGCGTGGGCGAGGTGCGCGAAGTAAGCCGCGACGGCGCCACAGAACGCAACGCCACCATTACCCCCACCGTAGATTTCAGGCGGCTCGAAGAAGTGATGGTGATCGTGGGCATGCCGACGGAGGATACGGATGAATAAAAAGATCATTTTCGCCGTAAGCGCCGCTGTATGTTTGTATCTTGATTCCATACTCTTTGCGCGCTTATTCACGTTCGATATACTGCCAAGCGCGCTGTTGGCGGCCACCGTTTCGCTTTCCATATTGAACGGCCCAAGGCCCGGCGCGCTGTTTGGCGGCATAACGGGGCTGCTGCTCGATATGCTGGCGAATACGCGCCTGGGCTTTTCTGCCGCGATGTTTGTGGGTGCGGGCCTTGCTGCGGGGTTTTTTCAAAAAAAATATTATGCCGACAATATCGTCGTTCCGGCTCTCACGGCGTCCGTGCTGTTTTTTATAAAGGAGCTTATCATGGCGGCGGCCGCTTCTATCGGCGGCGGACGTTTTTCTATAGCGGCGGTGTTGCTGCGCTCCATACTGCCCGGCGCCGTATGCTGCGGCGCGCTGTGCGCGTTGTTTCACCTTGTGCTCAAGCCCCTGATGGCAAGGCAGGTGAAACGAAGGCGGGCGGAAAAGCCGGCGCGTTAAGAACCTTATCACATACCCCTTTCAGAAAGGAGATTGCCCATGAAAACAAAACCGCGTTTTCGCTTTATTATACTCGGTACGCTCATGCTTGGCATGATGGGTTTGCTCATCTGGCAGCTTGGCAACATCACGCTTGCCGAAGGCGATTATTATGCCGAAAAGGCCGAGAGCCGCCGCACCACTACCATATACACCACCGGCGCGCGCGGCAGGATACTCGACCGCAACGGCATACCGCTGGCCTATGATGAAACGAGCTTTAACGTGCAGTTTACGCGCAACCCCGAAAAGCTTTCCGACGCGGACAGCGCCATCTACACCGAAACCCTGATGACCGCCATATCCATCATAGAAGAGGGCGGCGGCACGACCATAGACAGCTGCTATATCAAGCAGGATGAAGAGAGCCCCGGCAGCTACCGCTATGACTGGGGTGTTACGCTTGCGGACTCGCAGGAGGCGCGCTTTCGCAATTTCTGCCTGAATATGGGGCTGCGCATGGGCAACGAGAATGACATGAGCACCTGGATTACCGCAGACGACGCCTATAAAATATTGCGTAAATCCTGGCACATCCCGGATGAAATGCCCTACGAGGAGGCCGTTAAGATCATGTCCATCCGGCAGGAACTCAACATGAA
>JAISXK010000030.1 GCA_031270585.1 Clostridiales bacterium
TCAGCCGGCGCCGCAGGCGCTGCGGGCTCTTCCGCAGGCGCCGCAGGCTCTTCCGCAGGCGCTGCGGGCGCCGCAGACGGTTGCGAGCAACCGAATACGCCAAGCGCAAGCACCATTACCAACAACAGGGCTAAATACTTTTTCATTTTCATGTTCCTCCTTATTTATATTTCGGGTTTCCCCGCTATGGGGCAGCTTGCCATGCGCTTACACGCATTTCTCCATGATCCTCTCCTGGGTGGCTTCATCCCGCATGAGCTCGCCCACCATTTTGCCTTCGTGCAGGATGACGATGCGATCACACATGCCGAGTATTTCAGGCATCTCTGAAGAAATCATGATGACGGTTTTGCCTTGCTTTACAAGATCGTTTATGAGGTGGTATATCTCCGTTTTCGCGCCAACATCAATACCGCGCGTGGGTTCGTCCATAAAGAGTATTTCAGAGTTCTGCATCATCCATTTGGTAACCACCACCTTTTGCTGGTTCCCGCCGGAAAGGTACTGCACCTGCGTATTCATGGAAGGCGTCATAATGCGCAACTTCTTCGCGTACTCTTCGCCGTACTGCTGCTCCAGTCTGGCGCTGACTATTCCTTTTTTGATGATCTTATCCAAGCTTACCATGCAAATATTTCTTTTTACGCTGAATATCTGCACGAGTCCCTGCGTCTTGCGATCTTCCGGTATCAGGCCGAGGCCGTCTTTGATCGCCTCGCGGAAGGAACGGTAGAGCTTCTTTTTGCCGCGCACGTATACTTCCCCGCTGTCGATTTTGTCTATGCCCAGTATAGCCCGTGCTAATTCCGTGCGCCCGGAGCCAACAAGGCCGGATATGCCCAGTACCTCGCCCTGGCGCACGTTGAAACTGATATCATGCAACACGCCATTGCGTACAAGGTTTTTCACCTCCAGCAATACATCGCCAATCTGCGCGGCTTCCTTGGGGTATTCCAGCCCAAGCTCACGGCCAACCATCATGGAGATCAGCCGCCTCTTCGTTACATCCCTCACGGGTACGGTATTCACCATCAATCCGTCCCGCAACACCGTTACGTTATCCGCCAGGTTGAAAATTTCATCCAGGCGGTGCGAAATATATATGATGGTAATGCCTTCGCCGCGCAGCTTCTTTGCGATGCCAAAGAGGATTTCGAGCTCCCTGTCCGTCAATGTGGCGGACGGTTCGTCCATGATCATGAGCTTGCAGTTCATGTTTACCGCGCGGCATACCTCGACGATTTGCTTTTTTGCCACCGTCAGGCTGTCCACCGGGGCGCGTACATCTATCTCCACACCCAGGTTGTCGATAATTTCCTTTGCGCGGCGGCGCATTTCCTTCCAATCCACCAGGTTTCCCCTGCCCGTCAATATCCCGCCGACAAACAGGTTCTCAGCTACGGAAAGCGGCTCCGCCAGCTTCATTTCCTGATGCACGACAGAGATGCCCGCAACGCGGGCTTCATGGGGTGTTTTAAAGGCAATCGCCTGGCCGTTCAGCGTTACGTTGCCCGCGTCCGCGCGGTAAATACCTGCGAGGATTTTGATGAGGGTGCTTTTCCCTGCGCCGTTTTCGCCAACCAGAGCATGAATAGTGCCCCTTTCCACGTTAAAGCTTACTTTATCCAAGGCCTGTACGCCGGGGAAGCCTTTGCTCAGGCCTTCTATCTCCAAAATATAGTCTTTATCCATAGTTTCGCCCCTTCCAAGAAAGCGTAGCGCTAAGCGCGTTTCCTATTGCGGAATACGTCCAGCCCGATGGCCGCCAGTAGCACGAAGCCTTTAAGCACATCCTGCACAAAAGGATCCACATGCAATTGAGCCATGCCGTTAAACAGCGTGATCAGGAATATGGAGCCGAACAACGTGCCGATAATTTTGCCTTTCCCGCCCGCAAGGCTTACGCCACCGATGATAGAGCCTATAACCGCATCAAACTCATACCCTTGCCCATTGGTAATGGCCACGGAATTCAGCCTGCTCATGAGAATAACACCGCTGAAGGATGCCAGGAAGCCTGCTATCACAAACCCCAGGCACGTATATTTTTTTACGTTGATGCCCGAAAAGAACGCCGCTTCCTTCCCACCGCCTACGGCATAGATGTTTCTGCCCAAGCGGGTTTTTGTGGAAAGAAACTGGGCCAGTATGTATAGGCCGATCATGATAAGCACGCACCAAGGCATGGGGCCAAAGTAGCGGCGGCCGAAGAATGCAATGCTATTTGGGAAAGTGGCAATGGGTGTGGCGTTTGTAATTAGCTTGGCCAGGCCGTAGCATACGTTTTGCAGTCCAAGAGTGGCAATAAACGCCGGCAGGCCCGCATATGCCGTCAATACGCCGTTGCAAAGGCCAATGAGCGTGCCCATCGCCAGCATAATGAGTATGACCACCCATGGGTTCCAAATGTTTGGGCTAAGAGCGGTGCTTTTCATCAGTATCGCCCCAAGACAACTGGTAAAGGCTACATTACGGCCCAAAGACAAATCAAAGTTACCCGTCAGCAATACGATTGCCTGCCCCATGGCCGCGACGGATACGGTGGACGTTTGCAAAAGTATGTTTTTCCAGTTTTCCCATGTAAGGAAATACGGAGACGTCAGCGTAAATACAACACTCATTATCAGTATTGCGATTATCGCCATATACTCTTTGGAAAATTGCGACATTTTCGTTAAGAACGCACTACCACGTGTACCGGTTTCGCTCATCGCTTTCACTCCTTTATAAATAGCATGTATCATGGCACTTTTCAGGTTCTTGAGTTCTTGAGTATGATGTATTTTCTCTTGCGCAAACATCCACAGGCTTTGCGTTTGCAAGCTTATATTCTCAAAACGGTTGTGGTATTCTTTAAAACCCTTATGACACTTTCGGCCCGACGAATGGCTTGATGGATTTTATGCGTGGACTAAAACGACAGACAATCATGGTGAAAAATATATTCAACAGCGTTATGATACTCTATTTCTCGAAATTAATCAATAGATATTTTGTATTTTTCCACATTTTACATCATTTTCAAAAGAGGAATATAAAAAATATTCGAAAAACAGTAGTTATTTTTGCATTTACCGTCTATAATAATAAATGCAATGGATTAATTTATCGGGGGAATCGCATGAATATATTAAGTTCGTTCTTAAAGTCCAACGGCTCTTCCCAGCAAAAAATCAAGGCGCACAACATCACGCTCCTCTTCAACCTCATCCGCTCCAGCATGCCCACTTCACGGGCGGCGCTTGCGGAACAAACAGGGCTGTCCCCCACAACGGTCTCCATACTGGTGGAGGAACTGATCGACCGCAAATGGGTACGGGAAACAGGGGTGGGTGATTCTTCCATGCGGGGGCGCAAACCCATCATGCTGGAAGTAAACGCCGAAGGTGGCTGCATCGCGACGGTGGAGATCGTCAGCAGTGGTTGCATTTGCTCCCTTTACGATATTTGCTTTAAAAAGCTGGGAAGCGTGCATATACGCAAACTTCCATACTCCAGCAATGCCATTACGGAGGAAATCAAAACGCTTTTGAAGGCCAAGCGCGTACTCCTTTACAGACTGATCGGCATTCAGCTTGTTTTCCCCGGTATATTCGATCAGGAGACGGGAGATCTGAAGTTCTCCGTTGTGGTGCCCGCCGACGCATTGCACGAATATAACCTTGTTTCGGGGCTTAAAAAGCAATTTCCCAAGGCGCGGGTATTGATCTGCAACAATACTACCTTGCTTGCGTATATGGAGTTTGCCTCTGAAGACAACGCGCCGGGCAAGCGCCTCCTCGCCGTCAACATAGACGAGGGCATCAGCGCCGGAGTCGTCACGTGGGATTCCCGCCGGGAAACATGCCAGTGCTTCTCTCTGGAGTTTGGCCACATCATTGTGGATCAGCACGGGAAAATGTGCAAATGCCAGAACCGCGGCTGCCTGGAAACCATCTGCTCCATTGCCGCGCTGTTCCGATCCCTCAACGAAAGAGCGGGGTTATCTTTGGAGTTTGACGATACCTTTGGCGCGGAAATCAACGAAAGCGCCATGCGGGAAGCTGCGGCGCTCTTCCATGCGCAGGATCCCCGCATGATGGAAATCATGGATGATTATGTCTATTCTTTCTGCTGTGGCCTCATTTCCGTAATCAATTTATACGATATACAGGTCATCCACATCGGCGGGGCCATTTCCGCCCTTGGCGAAAATTTCCTGGCCCTTGTGCGCGATACCATCGCCACCCGGTTCAGCCTTTTCCGCGGCGCTGAAGGCGTTGTAATAGAAGCTTCCCGCAATGATAACCTTTCCCGCCGCCGCGCCGCCGTCATGATGGCCATGGATGAAATATTCGCCAACGCAGAAAACTAAGGCGTGTAAGGCTATCGTTCAACGCCCCTCTTTGGGCGGATTTTCCTGCAAGTTTTTTATGAGCGCTTTCGTTTCTTTTACCAGTATATCCCCCGCCTCCGGCGCAAACCTACTGGATGCGTAAGATGTTTTTACCTCATACCCGCCTTGTAAAAACGCTTCCTTCGTAGGAATGTACCCGACGTAATCGTTCGCGAGTCCAATTACAAAGCCTGTGGCTACGCCGCTCATAGCCGTCCGGGCATATTCAAAAAATAATTCGCCGGGGAATGTGGCAATTATAACGTCATCCAGCCGTATCGCCTGTATGACGCTTCTTTCTTCCTTTTTTGCATATTGGGCAAATTCCAATATGCTTTCCCCTTCCGCGCGAGGATCCAACCCGTGCAGCATAACGCCTTCACCCCCGCCGGCAAGCAGCTTTTTAGCCCTTTGCATATCCTCCCTTTTCATTTGCCGTATGGGTAGCCAAACGGGCGCAACCGCCGCCTGTATCGCCCAATCTTTTTTATAGCCGGTATCATAAAGCGCCATGCGGTCTATCATCTTTATTGCGCCCTCCGCCAGCAACTTCCCAACACGGGCCGCTTCCTCAAACCCGGTTACAAAGGGCTTGTAAGGATCCGCCGCCACGAGGTTTCCCTGGGCGCCGTTAGCGTATAGCACGACGGTATCTGGCCCATAGCGCTTTTGTATTTCCACCGTCAGTGCGTCAATATAATCCCGGCTGTAAAGCCACGCATCCCCGCAAACGATGGCCGGGTGACTGGTGAAATGCACCAGCGCGCCCCGCACGCGCTCAAAGGCGTCCCGCCACGCGAGCACGCTCATAACAGGGTTGCCGTTTGGGCCTGCAAGTCTTTCTATATCCGCCGGGTCATATGCTTCAAATACCATTCTAAGCGTACCGTCCCGCAGCAAAACGCGTCTGTTAAAGGAACACCCTTCTACAACATCCCGGGAATAGCCCATCTGCATTTCTTCCGTTTTTGCCAGCACCTCCGGCGCTGTGGCGGCGATTTCGTTTATAAGCCATTTCCTGTAGCCCCGGCAGGCTTCTTCATCCGCCTCCGTTAAAAAGCATTTAAAAATTTCCACCGTGTTGGGGCCGCTGTGCGTATGCGTGGCAAAGAGTATGATTTCCTCTTCCTTTAGCCCGCAGCGTTTTAAAAGCAAACGCTTTATTTCATCACAATCTTCTTTCTTTATCCCCAAAAGATCCAACCCAATAAAGAGCAGGCGGCTTTTACCCGCTTCCAAATACGCCATATTGGCATACAGGTGATCGTGTACGCCCCTTGAGGCGGAATCCTCCCTGCCGTTGCCCGCAAGCGGCAACCCGGTGCGCGGCGTGATACATATCGATGAAAAGCTTGCTTTCATACCTTGTCCTCCCCTGCAAAAACCCATCGTTCAGCGCCCCTTTATGCGCTTGTTAAGATGTAACGTCGGCGCGGATAATGTTAGTGGCATAGCGGTTCGCTTCTCTTGGTCGGATTTTGCAAATATCAGGTTTGCCATGCTGCCATCAGTCATTGATAGCTTCAATCCCTTGTGCTTTCGCCAGCGCAAGGTTCTTCCGCATCGTATCGAGCGCTTCTTGCGTATGACCTTCCCACGGTGTCACTTCCCCGATTATACGCAACGGCTCGCGGGTGCGGTATGACCGTGTGATGTTTCCGGGGAATTTCTTGTCGGTCAGGTTCGGGTCGTCCTCCATCTCGCCGGTGGGTTCAACGACGTAGATTCTCCCCGCGCCATCGCCCGCCGCCAGTTCCGCGCCCCATGCCGCCGCGTCTAAAGTCGCGGAAAAGTAGATATAGGAGGCTTTGGCGCCCTCTCTGTAATTGGAATTGTATCCGGGCAGGAACGTATCGCCTATAGCGAGGTCGGCTTTCGTGCCGTGATAGAATGGCCCTTTGTCGTCGATTCTATGAGCCACCCTGATTTGCAAACCCTTCATTACGGCGATTGCCGCCTCGTGCAGCTTCAAATCGAAACTGGCGGTGCAGTCCGCATCCACGATAATCGGCGTTTCGGGCTGTGCCGTTTTTGCGAGGATGGCGTTGGAAATGACGCAGATATTGGATACCAGCCCCACAAGCTCAATGCGCTCAAAGGGTGTGGTTTTCAGGTAATCGTACAATTCGCCGGAGCCGAAAGCCGGTTTGCAAAAGCGGCGGTCGGTATCCAGCAACTGCGCCGCCGTTTCGCCGAATAGCTTATGCCCCTCGGTTCCCGTGATGCAATGGGAAATGGGGAGGTTCTTGCCCTCCTGCGTCTTCATGTAATCCGCCTCGTGGGTGTCGAACGTAAATACCACAGTATCTCCATTCTTGCGGTATTTCCGTATCTTCCCGGCGATGGCGGAATCCAGTTTCTCCGCCCCCTCAAACCCCAGCGAACCGGAAACGAAGTCGTTCTGGTAGTCCACCACTATCAAGCATCTTGCCATGCTATCTTGTCTCCTGCCCTTGGCTAATCGGTTTTGATAATTGAGTACATCCGCATATCTATTATGTGGCCGTTTTTGACGGCATTGCTGCGGAGCGTTCCTTCGTATTGAAACCCTGCCTTTTCAAGCACACGGCAGGAGGCGGCGTTGCAGGCAAATGGCTCCGCATAAATGCGAATGATATCGCTGTTTTCAAAGACATGCCGACAAACCAGCTTAACCGCCTTTGTACAAACGCCCATGCCCCAATAGCCTTCGCCAATGTAGTAGCCCATCTCTGCAGTGCGGCTATGGATGTTGGTCTGCCGAAACGCGCCAATGCTTCCGGCTACTCTTCCATCTGCGGTTATCGCGAAAGCAAAGACAGTGCCTTCCTCTGCGTTCAGCATCGAAGCTATGAAATCTTCCCCGTCTTTTACAGAGTAAGGATACGCAATGCCGTCGCGTAGATTATCCTGCACCTTCTTGTTGTTGATTATGGCGGCGATATCGGTTGCGTCGCTTAACTGCCATGGCCTGATAGACACCCGCATGAGCATCTGTTCCTTCCCGCATCATTCTCCTTAACGCTCACATTCCTGATGGCTTGTCTGTCGTTTCCAGTTTGAAGACGACAGGGCGGATTCCATCATTGCAGGAACTGATGGCGACACCCGGCTCCCGTATCCAGTCACTGTGGTAAAACAACCCGCCGTCCTTGCCCGCTCCGTGCGCCAAGGCAAAGGCGAACTGGTAAATAGCTTTCCACGCTTCGTCGCAGAAGCCTTCCGGTTTGGCGTAGTCGGCGTAAAACACCCGTCCTTCTTTCAGAAACGGGCATCTGCCAAGCCCTTCGACACCGTACTCCTTTGCAAGCCGTTCGTTGAACGTCGTCTCCAGAACCGTGATTTTTACTTTGTTCATCATAACGATCCCTTCGTTTTGCTTTCCCAAAGTTCAAGTTCCTGTTTGTATCGCTTTATCCGTGGCGCGCGTCACAGGCGATGCACAGAACCTTTTTTGTCGGTTTGGCGTATGGCATAGTTTTACTCTCCACCATCCCGCTTCATCACTTGAACGCGCAGTTGGCAATATGGTCGTTCACAACGCCTATCGCTTGCAAATACGAGTAGATTATCGTGCTGCCGGCGAATTTGAAACCGAGCTTCTTCATGTCACGGCTGATTCTATCGGAAAGCTCCGTCTTGGCGGGCATTTCATCCTGACGTTCCCAATGGTTGACAATTGGCTCATCGTTGGCATAGTCCCAGATGAATGCAGACAGCGAACCGAGTTTTAACGTCTCCTGCGCGTTCGTGACGACGGAGCGGACTTTAAGCCTGTTGCGGACGATACCCGGATTTTGCAGCAGCTCCTCTATTTTTGCTTCATCATACGCCGCGATCTTGGTAATGTCCCAATCGTCAAACGCGGCACGGTAGCTCTCACGCTTGTGCAGTATCGTGGCCCACGACAAGCCGGCTTGCGCCCCCTCCAGCGACAACATTTCAAACAACGTCCGCTCGTCGCGGAACGGTTTGCCCCAATGCTTATCGTGGTACTCACGCATCAGCGCGTCGTCGCTGTCACCCCACGGACAGCGTATTCTGCCATCACTCATATCGCCCTCCTTGTCCGCCAAATCATCGGTTCAACACGTTCCGGCACGGTGGACTCAATCCGCTTCGGCTACGCAGTAAAAAACTCGACAACCGGCTCATTCTTCTCAATATTCCAAATACCTGCGATCTGCCCATTCAAAGCGATAGCCGGCAGACAGATACCCGATTTTCAAAACCACTTTGCTTTTATACTTCTGCGGCGGGTTGAAACGGTTTTCCGGCGTATACGGCACAATGTATCGGGTAGGAGCCGGAAAGCAGGGCTACTTCGGGAATGTCCGCCGATTGTGGCGCTTTTGTCGCAATAGAACGTCTTGCCGCCAAATTTCAGGCGGCGCAGATCGTCAAGCGACAGCTTTGGCATCTTCGCCGCGTCCTCTTTGCTTATCCCGAAGAAATATGCAGTATACACGATGCGTAGCCGAACCATAGGCGGCGAAGTATCTATGCGGCATCCCCGGTAGGGCGCCATTGAAATTCCGCTTTCATTTTAGTCTGCCATTATTTCCCCGATTGCATATGTGCAACGCTATCCAGAATAGCATTGGCCATATAATCCACCTGCTCTTGGGTTAAGCCGTAGATGGGGAGGTGCGTAAACCTGCGGTTAAACACTTCTTCGCAAACCGGGCAGGTTTGTGCGATGGCGTCCGCATCGTAACCAAAGGGCTCCAACACGCTGAAGCGGTACAAAGGTCCAAAATGAGGGATGTTGGTAACGCCCCTGTCTTCCAGCTTCTTTTTAAGCACCTGTATATCGCCGCCGGCTTTTTCAGGATCGATCAGCAGTTTGTAAAGGTGGAAGGTGGGCTTGATATCCTCGTTGCCCAGATCCTGCGGGATGATGGCCGGGTTGCCGGAAAGCTTTTCCGTCAGGTAAGCGGCTACCTGCCTGCGCATATCCAGTATTTTATCATAGCGGTTCAACTGTGCCGCCAAGCCCAGCGCCTGTATCTCCGTCGTGGAGTGGTTGCCGGCTACAAACGGGCCGTACTTGCCGGGGATGGGGGAGATGTCATACAGCCAGTTGCGGATCTTTTTGCGGAAATCCAGCCCCAGGAAACGCGCCCGTTTCATATCGTCACGGAAACTTTCAATCGTGGTGGTGAGGATGCCGCCCTCGCCGAAGGAGGTAATGTTTTTCACTTCGTGGAAGCTGAAGGATGTAAAGTGAGCGATGGCGCCTATTTTACGACCCTTGTATTCCGCGCCGAAGGCATGGGCGGCGTCTTCAAGCACAATCAAATCGTGCTCTTCCGCAAGCTCCATGATAGGATCCATGTCCACGGGATAACCGCCGATATGCACGGGTACGATCATCCTGGTTTTGTCCGTGATCTTCTTTCTTACATCCTTGGGATCCATGTTGAGCGTAATGGGGTCAACATCCGCAAACACCAGTTTTGCGCCAACGGAAAGCGGGTATGCCATGGTGGCGATAAACGTAATGGCGGGTACGATAACCTCGTCTCCCTCTTTCAGGTTCGCGTATTTGTAGGCGATTTCAAATCCCGCTGTGGCGTTGGTGAGAAACACGCTGCCGGGTATGCCAAGGTATTTATCCACCGATTCTTCGGCGGCGGCAACCTTCGTATCCAGAGAGAGCTTTCCCGGCGGGGAAGAGTATTTGTCCAGATCAAAGACCTTTTCGCGCACGTCCTGCATCGCCTTGTCATGCTCCGGGCCTGTTCCCTGCATCAGAAATTCCACGATGCGCATCAGATCCTCCGCGTTATAATCTTCGCCAACGGCGGCCCAGGGCACCTTTGTTTCGCCTGTGTTGTAGCGAAAATCCGAAGCTTTTTTCTTTTGTTCCATGTCCTTCCTCCCGTTTCGCTTAATTTGTTTAACGTTATGCATCTTCTTTTATAATCACCCTGCAAGGGGATGCGGCCACGCCCTCAACCTTTAAGGGCAGAGCGGTCAATTTGACGCGGGGCTTTGTAACCGCGTCCAAATTGCACAAAGGTACCAGCATCAGGATATTTGCCGCATAAAAATCCGGAAAAAATCCTTCCGGGTCTTCGCCAAGGTTTTCCCACGCAGGCGTATCTGTAGCCAAAATAGAAGGTTGTTTTTCAATAATCCAGTGCATGGCCTCGCTTGTAAAATAGGGGGAGCGAGGGAAAAAAATATCATCGCGCATCCAGTACCTTTCCCAGCCACAGTGCACGACGACGCAATCCCCCGGCTGGATATATGCGCTGTTTTTTGCGTTAACCAGATCTTCTTTGGTGATGACGGCCTTACTGCCGGTATCTAAAATATCCTTTTCCACTTTCAGCACAACACAACCTACGTCGGTAAGCTTTTCTATGGGGATATCATCCACAAGATAGGAGTTTTCAAACCCATAAAAATGCGCGGGTGTTTCTATGTATGTGCCAACCTGCGCGTGCATACCCTTTATTTGCGTGTAGAAATACTCGCCAAAGCCTTCGCAATATCCCGAAGCTTCCTCAATGTATGGCTGTGGAAAAAGGGATCCGAAACTCCACATGCCATTACGTATGGTGCCAGTCACATCGATTACTTTCACAGTTAATCCCCCTGCTTGTAGAAATGGTATCGAACCGCGCGCAAAACCACGGTTTGGCGCCACTGTTTCAGGCTGCGCATATGATGGAACGTGGCAGAATTTCCATAGAGAAACTCTGCCACGGAAAGCAAAACCTAGAAATCGTAGTTATTGATGTTTTCAGGCGTGAAGGTGAAGGTTTCGTAATAGTAGAACACATCTTCGGTGAAGCGCTCCGCATCCGGAAAACCGTCAATACTGATTTTTCCAACGGGCATATCCTTACCTTCGATGAGGTTTGCGGCAATGGTGATTGCCCAAGATTGCCATTTTGCCGTATCCCAAAGGATAGCGCTTACGACTGCGCCGGAAGCCATGCCGGGCTTCGCCAGGTTCGGAGAGGACTGGCCGCAGGCGTATACTTCACCGATTTTGCCGGCATCCTCAATGGCGGTGGCGATAGGGCCAAGCGCCGTGGAAACGTTGGACATGATGGCCTTCACATCAGGATAGGTGTTCAGTATATCCATAGTGACGTTGTAGGCTTTCTCAGGGTCTTCATCCATAGCTTCAATGGTGACGCACTCCAGGCCGGGGTACTTCTCTTTAGCGTAGTTCAGGCAAAGATCGATACGGGATTGCAGGAACTCATTGGTGAGAACACCTGTCATAATCGCATATTTGCCTTCGGTTCCAATGCTGTCCACAATGCTTTCAACCTGGGGGATGCCCAATTCCGCAAGATCCATCAGGCCCGCGTATACGTCACGGCCTTCGGGGGCAATATCCAAATCAAAGGAAACAACCTTGATGCCCTTGCTCATGGCTTCTTGGCAAATGGGGACAACGGATGTGGTATCACCCGAAGCCAGGCAGATAGCGTCAACATCCTGCTCGATCAGATTGGTGATGATGTCGATCAGGCCCGGTGTGTCCACTTCGGGGGTACCGGTCCAAATCACATCGTAGCCCAGCGCTTCGCCTGTGGCGATGGCCTGCTTTTCACCAAACGCAAAGTATGGCGCGCTGGTTACATAGCAAACAACGGCAATGGTGCCTTTTTTGCCGTCCTCAGGGGCAGTCTCCGGCTCGGCGGGCGCCGCAGGTTCGTCGGGCTCTGCAGGCGCCGCAGACGCCGCAGGCTCCGGCGGGGTTGTTTGGCCGCTGCAGGCCACCATAAATACCATGGCGAGCAGCATTAACAAAGCAACTGATTTCTTCATCATTTCTTTACCTCCTGATGATTTGATTTTAGGCGATGCCTAAATTATTTTTTCGCGCATGCCGGAAAGCAAGCACGATCAATAACATGCCGCCGGTAATGATCTGCTGTAAAAATTGGGATACCTGCAACATATCGATACCGTTGGATACAATGGTGATAACGGCAACGCCAAGCATGGCGCCGCCTATTGTGCCTATGCCGCCAAGGGTGCTCACGCCGCCAAATACCGCCGCGCATACGGTTTGCAAAATGCGTGCGCTCGCTACATCCGCGCGGCCGCTCGATATGCGCGACGCAATGACAAGGGCGGCGGCAAAGGCCATAAATGAGGAGAAAACATACGTAAAAAGCAGATTGTTGCGTATATCAATGCCGGCAAAGCGCGCCACTTCGGCGTCGCTGCCGATCAGATATATGCGTCTGCCTGTGCGGGAATGGTTGAAGAGAATGACGGAGAAAATAATCGCCGCAATAAATAGCAGTATTTGAAAAGGGAAAACACCGCCTATTTTGTATCGTCCGAATATTGCCAGTTGGTCAATGGGGATGGAAACCGTAACCCCTTTTGAAACCACAAGGCCGAGACCGAGGAAAAGGGATTGCGTGCCCAGCGTTACCAGCATGGGGGTAATATGAAGATAGCCTACAAAAAAACCGTTCAGCGCGCCGCACAGCAGAGCGATAAGCAGCACAAGAACGATGGCAATCCCTGCGGGTAGCGCCAGTTGGCTGATGAAAATTGCCAACAGCACCGTGCAAAAGCTACAGAGCGTGCCTATGGAAAGATCCATGCCGCCGCTGATCATGGATACGGCCATGGCTAGCGTCAGCAGCCCCAGTTCCACCATTTGCGCGAACAGGTTCATAATGTTTCCAACGGCAAAGAAATGCCTGCTCGCAACGGAGAAGAAAATGAACAGCGCTATGAAAAGCAAAATCATGATGGTGCTGCTTTTGGCAAAGACCGCTTTCGAGTTCGCCCTCATTTTGCATCGCCTCCCTTCCTGATCTTTATGCTTTTTTTGCTTTGGAAGGCGGAAGAGGCAACCGCGATGATGAGGATAAGGCCGGTAGCGAGATCCTGCCAATAAATCGGGATTTTGCTTAGCACCAGCCCGTTGTTGATAATGCCGAGAAGCAATACGCCAAGAAACGTGCCAAGGATGGAGGCAACCCCGCCGGCAAACACGGTGCCGCCGATAACCGTGGCGGCAATAAGCTGCATTTCATAGCCTATGCCGTTGGAAGGCTGGGCAATTTTAAGGCGGGAAGCGGAAAGAACGGCGGCAAGCCCCGTTAAGGCGCCCAGATACCCAAACGCGCACAGATAGGCCCTTGTACGGCTGATGCCGATGCGCCCGGCCGCTATTTTGTTTCCACCAACTGCCAGTATATCCCGACCGATGCGGGTATGGTACAGGATAAAATAGGTGAACAACAGCACGAGAAACCAGATGATGACGGATCTTGGCAAACCCATGTACCGCGCATTGGCAAACTTGGCGAAGGGACCCGTCAGCCCTTCAACCCAGTGCCCCTTTGTAACAAGGTATAGCGTGCCGCGCATGATGTTCATGGTGCCAAGCGTCACGACGATGGCGGGGATATTGAGCTTTGCTACGACCAAGCCGTTGAACAGGCCGAGGCATGCGCCAATCAATATGCCAAGCAATACGGTGACAAACACGTTTTCTCCGTGTTCCGCTTTTGCGTATGAAGCGGTAAGCATGGTGATGATGGCAAATTGCGGGCCAACGGAAACATCTATGTTACCCGTCACTATAACCATCATCATTCCGACGGACATAATACCGATGACGGCGTTGCCGTTTAAAATATTGGTTATGTTCAGCGTTGTAAAGAACGAAGGCGTGATAACGGAAACGACGGCGCCCATCAGGATGATGACGGCGGCAAGTATCATCTCGCGCGTTTTGCCCTTGAATAATTGCCTGACTTTCAATAAACCTCTCCTCCTTAGCCTATCAAGCCTTTTTCCAGTATCCCTTCCTGCGAAGCCTCGGAACTCATCACTTCATCCACGACGTTCCCTTCGCGCATAACCAGAATCCGGTCGGAAACAGCCAGCACTTCAGGCAGGTCGGAAGAGATCAGGATAACGCAGACGCCGTCGTCCGCAAGCATGCGCAGCAACTTGTGGATTTCCAGCTTCGCGCCAACATCCACACCGCTTGTGGGTTCATCTGCGATAAGCACTTTTGGATCCGCCTGCAGCCAGCGGCTGATCATGGTTTTTTGCTGGTTGCCGCCGCTCAGGTTTTCCACATGTATTTCGGGGAGGTTTGGGCGGATGCTTATCTTTTCGATATAATCTTGCGCAACGCCCAGTTCCTTTGCGCGGCTAATCAGGCGGAACCGGTTCAGCACCTTCTTTAGCGTAACGGTGGTAATGTTTTTCGCCATGGAGTTTCCCTGAAAGAGGCCCTGGGTGCGCCTGTCCTCCGGCAGATAGCAAATGCCCTTGGTTATGGCGTCGTTGGAATTGTTGATGGACACTTTATCCCCATGGATTTTAATGGTGCCTGCGGAAGGCGGCATCAGACCGAAAACGGTTTGCGCGAGCTCGCTGCGCCCCGCGCCTACAAGCCCCGTAATGCCAAGTATTTCGTGTTCGTTTACAGAGAAGGAAATGTTTCTGAAGTGGGGCTCGTTCGTAAGCCCTTCTACAGAGAACAGCTCTTTGCCGGACGCGCCTTTTTCATTATGCGCAGGGACAAAGCGCAGTTCCCGCCCCACCATCAGGTTGATAATCTTCTTTTGATCATAATCCCCGATCGGGCCTGAAGCCACCAGGTTGCCGTCCCGCAGGACGGAAATCATATCCGCTACCGTAAACACTTCATCCAGCTTGTGGGAAATATAGATGATACTGACGCCATGGCTTTTCAATTCCCGTATGATGGTATACAGCATCTCCACCTCTGACGACGAAAGCGCGGCCGTAGGCTCGTCCATCACGATT
>JAISXK010000063.1 GCA_031270585.1 Clostridiales bacterium
TGTTATAGCATAATTTCATGGCTGCACCCCCCCTCATGTATATTGTACCATATAATACAACTAAATACAACATATATTTTGTGAAATTTGACAAAAAACAAGCCCTCTCGGGACTTATGACGATTTTCCTATTCTTTAAGTGTCGAAAATCCGGATATGATTGTACCATATCAAAGTAGTCCTGTAAATACCTACTTTTTATATCTACACACTCTCGCAAGTGTAGAGTTTACGATAGTGCGTCAACGTGATACAATGTATAACAAGTGTATAATGTGGAAGGCAGACATCTACTTGGTAATATTAGGAATAGATCCCGGGTATGCGATATTGGGTTATGGCGTGATAGAAAAAAGCGGCGCCAGGCTATGTGCGTTAGACTATGGCGTGATAGAAACAAAAGCAAAAACGCCCTTTCCGGAGAGGTTGCACCGTCTGTATGACGGCGCGCTGGGGCTTATAGAGCGCTTTTCGCCCGATCAAACGGTGTTTGAAGAGCTGTTTTTTAATCGCAATGTTACCACCGCTTTGCAGGTGGGCGCGGGCCGCGGGGTTGTGATGCTTGCCATGCAGCAGGCCGCATTGCCCCTTTACGAATATACGCCCATGCAGATCAAGATGGCCGTAACGGGAAACGGGCATGCGGAGAAGGAGCAGGTGCAGCATATGGTGCGGGTGCTGCTAAACTTGGCGCAAACGCCCCGCCCCGACGACGTGGCGGATGCGTTGGCCGTGGCGGTCTGCCACGCGAACACCATGAGCCCGGCGGCGGAAGGATTCCGCATAAAGTAGGATCGTCGAAAGACGGACGCGGAGGGAACATGTACGCATTTATTCGCGGCGCCATCGCAGATATATACGCCGAGCGCGTCGTGCTGGAGGCCGCAGGAGTGGGCTATGAGCTTTTTTGCAGTGGAAACACCCTGCGCACGCTCAAAGCGGGGGAGACGGCCAAGCTTTACACGCACCTGCACCTTGCGGATGGCATCATGGCGCTTTATGGGTTTGCGGACGCGCCGGAGCGCGAAATGTTCAGGCGGTTGATCGGTGTAACGCGGGTAGGTCCCAAGCTGGCGCTGTCGGTATTGAGCGTGCTCTCACCTGCGGATGTGGCGGCGGCGATCGTCACCAACAATGAGGACGCCCTGTCCCGCGTGCCGGGCATGGGCAAAAAGACCGCCCAACGGGTGTTGCTGGAGCTAAAGGAAAAAGTAAGCGCGAGGGATATGTCAAGCGCGGGCATATCTGCTATAATGGAAAGCGGCGCCGGTATGCGCGCGGATGCCGTTGCGGCGCTTGTGAGCTTGGGCTACGATGGGATCAGCGCGCAAAAAGCCGTGATGCAGGCGGAAACGTTCACCGGCATCGAAGAGCTCATTACGCAGGCGCTGCGTTCGCTTTCCATACAATAATAAACCGAAAGGCGTAGATCATTGGAAGACCGGATGTTAACCTCTTTCATACGGGAGGAGGATGAACAAAGCGAATACAGCCTGCGCCCACGCTTCCTCACGGAATACATCGGGCAATCCGAAGTGAAGGAGCATATGCGTATTTATATAGAAGCCGCGAAGGGCAGGGGGGAGCCACTGGATCACGCGCTTCTATACGGCCCGCCCGGGCTTGGCAAAACCACGCTTGCGTCCATCATCGCAAACGAGATGGGCGGCGGTCTTCGCGTAACGTCGGGTCCGGCTATCACCCATGCGGGCGACCTTGCCGCGCTATTGACGAACCTGGCCATGGGCGACGTGCTGTTTATAGATGAAATCCACCGGCTCAACGCTACTGTAGAGGAAGTGCTTTACCCCGCCATGGAGGATTTCGCGCTGGATATCATCATAGGCAAGGGACCGGGGGCGCGTAGCATACGGCTGGATCTGCCGCACTTTACGCTGGTGGGCGCGACCACGCGCATGGGTATGCTGACTTCACCCTTACGCGACAGGTTTGGCATAAAAGAGCAGTTGGCGCTTTACCAGAGCGAAGAGCTTTGCACCATCATCAAACGTAGCGCCGGTATATTGCGCATCGGTGTAGACGAAAAAGGCGCACGGGAAATTGCGGCGCGCGCGCGGGGAACCCCGCGTATCGCCAACAGGCTACTGCGGCGCGTGCGCGATTTTGCACAGGTGCGGGGCAACGGGGTGGTGGATATCGAGGCCGCGCGGGAAGGACTCAACATGCTGGGCATTGACGCGCTGGGGCTTGACCCTGTGGACAGGCGGATGCTTGAAACCATGATAGAAAAATTCGGCGGACGCCCTGTGGGCTTGGATACCATCGCCGCAGCGACGGGCGAGGACGCCACCACGATAGAGGACGTATACGAGCCGTACCTGCTGCAATTGGGCTTTATCGCGCGCACGCCGCGCGGCAGGGTAGTGATGGATGCCGGTTATACCCATATGGGTTACCCTGTGCCACAAAATGCAGGGGCGGGTATGCAGACAAAAATGGATTTGGGATATGCAGAATAAAAGAACGAAGGGCGAAACGGAGGGCGTACAATGGCGAGAAAACAAGACCATGAAATGCAGGTGGCGCAGCTTGAGGCGCAGGTAAACGACCTGGCCGGGAAGCTGAACCAGATGCATGATCAATTGACCGAGAAAACCTCGCAGCTGAATGAAAAAATCGCGCTAATCAACGAGCAGGCCAGCAGGCTTAGCCAACAGGAGCGGATGAGAACCGAGTACGAACAGCTCAAGAACGAGCGCGTCCGATTGTTGGGCGAGCGTGAAGAAATGATCAGGGAACAAAAGCGCCTTTTGGAAGCCTTGCACGATAACGAAACGCAGGTGGTGGCCGTATTGGCCGACGCGCGCGAAACGGCTGCCCGCAAAATACAGGAAGCCGAGGAAAAGGCCAGGCAGATCGTGCAGGATGGCGAAGCGCAAAAGCAATTGATACAGCGTCAGGCAAACACGCTGGCGCGCGAGGCGCAGCAAAAGGCCAGCGCCATCATAGAAGACGCCAAGCAGGAAGCCAGCATGACGCTTACCCAGATGCAGGATGCTGCTCGTGAGGTGGAAGATCAGCTACAGCGGCTTAACAGCGCGCTGCGTGACACGGCGTTGCGCGCGCATAAGCAGGCGGATCTGTTTGCGAGCACTATCAACGAACTGCGTATGGAGCCATCCGAAAGCGCGCCGTCTCAGCGGCAGTCTGCCGGCTATGCGTCCGCCATGGAAAACGGCGCGCAGCAGTCGCCCGTGGCGCAGCCATCCACGCCGCAGCCACCTGTGGTGCGGCCACCCACACCGCAGCCACCCATGGCGCAACCACCCACGCCGCAACAACCCATGGCGCAGCCAAGGATCACATTCGGCGATATCCGCAATGCCGCCGCCGATGATGAATACGAAAATCCGCAAAAGGTAATACAAGGGATATACCAATTGCAGGGCAGACCGATACCGCAGGAGGTGCAGGGATACGGCGCATCGCAAAGCACGCAGCAAAGCGTCGCGCCCACGGGCAAAACGCCCTTTGTGCCGCCTGATGCGATACAGCCCGCTGTCGCGAATCTTCTTTCTAACCGGGGGCCCTTTATGCCGCCTCCTGACGAAAAGAAGGATACGCGCCCTGGCGTGATCGAGGTTACGAGCATCCCGTTCACACCGGCCCCGCCAAAGTATGAGCCGCCCGTGATGGAAGCGCCCAGGCGCGAGCCGCCCGTGATGGAAGCGCCAAAGTACGTACCCCCCGTAGTGGATGCGCCCAGATATGTACCCCCCGTGGTAGAAGCGCCGGTAGCGCCGCGACAAACGGCTATGCCGCAGCGGCCTGTCACACAACAGCCAATGCCTGCGCCGCAGCAAGCTGCAGCACCGCGACCGCCGACCGATGAGGAAAAGGTGTGGACCGTTGAAGAAGTGATGGGCACCAGGCTTTCACGGGATATGCCGGGGGCCGACGGTCTGGACAGTCTGCTCGATGAAATCATAGGCAAACAGACACCGCCCAAGTCCGCCCCCGTCAATACGGATAATGTGGATTTGGACAGTTTGCTGGACGAAATTATAGGCAACTGATAAAACGAAGAATTTATACATGCCGCGCGGGCGCGGCGGCAATTGAAAGGATGAAATATGGCAAACAGCGAAGGCGAGTTTGTAAAACATATAGCCAGGAGGGAAACGGACTTCTCCCAATGGTATACGGATGTTGTGCTCAAAACCGGTATGGCGGATTATAGCGACGTTCGCGGATGCATGGTGATCAAGCCTTATGGATACGGTGTTTGGGAACTCATACAAAAAGAGATGGATCAGCGCTTTAAGGATACCGGCCATGAAAACGCGTATTTTCCGTTGTTCATACCCGAAAGCATGCTGATGAAAGAGGCGGAGCATGTCGAAGGCTTTGCGCCCGAGGTGGCGTGGGTGACGTCCTGTGGCAGCGGCGAAAAGCTGGCCGAACGCTTGGCTATCAGGCCCACCAGCGAAACCATGATAGGTTCAATGTACGCCAAATGGATACAATCCTACCGTGATTTGCCCATGCTGATGAACCAATGGTGCAATGTGGTGCGCTGGGAAAAAAGCACACGCCCGTTTTTGCGCACAAGCGAGTTCTTATGGCAGGAAGGCCATACCGCGCATGAAACCTTTGAAGAAGCGCAGCAGGAGACCATGCGCATGCTGGAGGTGTACGCGGAATTTGCCGAAAACGTGCTCGCCATACCCGTGATAAAAGGGCGCAAGAGCGAGAAGGAAAAGTTTGCCGGCGCTTATGCCACCTACTCCATGGAAGCTATGATGCAGGACGGCAAGGCGTTGCAGATGGGAACATCGCACAATATGGCCACCAACTTCGCCAAAAGCTACGGGATACAATATTTAAGCCGCGAGGGCAAGCTGGAATACTGCAACACCACATCGTGGGGCACATCCACCCGCATGATAGGCGGCCTGATTATGGTGCACGGCGATGACAGGGGGTTGGTGTTGCCGCCGCGCGTCGCGCCTATACAGGCGGTCATACTGCCCATTGCGGCCCATAAGCCGGGCGTGCTTGAAGGGGTGGATGGACTGCTTCAGAAACTGAAGGCGGCGGGCATACGTGCCAGGGTGGACGACAGCGACCAGACCGCCGGATGGAAGTTTAACCAATGGGAGATGAAGGGCGTGCCCATGCGCATAGAAGTTGGCCCCCGGGATATTGAAAAGGGCCAAGTGGTAATCGTGCGCCGCGACGCGCTTGACAATAAAGAGTTTGTGCCCATACAGGGGGTGGCGCAGCGCGTAAAAACAATGCTGGATGAGGTGCATATAGGGTTATTGAACAAGGCGCTCGTTATGCGCGACACAAAAACCGTAGACGCAAGCGACTTTGAAACCTTGCGTGAGGGTGTGCAGCACGGCTTTGCGCGCGCGCTATGGTGCGGCGACACCGCTTGCGAACTCGCGATAAAAGAAAAAACGCAGGGAGGAACCACGCGCAATATGCCGCTGGGGCGGCATAAGCCCGAAGGCGTATGCGTACATTGCGGGAAAAAGGCCGAAGCGGTTACATATTTTGCAAAAGCGTATTGACCCATAAAAAGATAGTACCCTTTAAAACAGTATACAGACTGGAGGGCCCGGCAATGAAACAAATGACCACAAAAAAGATTGTTACCATCATCGTACTCTTTGTGGTAACCACCCTGCTGACTTGGCTTGTGAGCATACGCATACACGGCGCCAACGGGCAGGGGGCCGCCATGGGATATTGGACGTTGGGCGACGTGGGCGTATACCTTTGCGGCGCGTTGCTGGGCGGCCCGCTGGGGGCGCTGGTGGCGGGTACGGCCTCGGCGCTGGGCGATGTTTTAGTGAAAGGGCAGGCGATTTACGCGCCGGCAACGCTTATGATCAAGGCCGGTATGGCGGCGCTGTTTATATGGTACGCGAAAAAGGGCAACTCGGCATTGCATCTGATTAAGAGCATAGCGCTCTCGGGGGCGTTGATGGTGGTGTGCTACTTCCTGTATGATCTCGTGATCAGGGGTGATTACACTACTGCCGCCATAGGGTTGCCCATTAACCTGTTGCAGATTATCGGAAGTTTTATTGCCGTGCCCGTATTATTTTTGCTCGGCGGGAAAAACTATCGTCAGGGGGACGGTTTTACACCCGACAGGCCCAAAGACCCGTTTGCGGGGTATTCAAGCGGCCCGCGGAATTTAAAATAACAGTAGGGAGATCCAATGAAATTAACGGTGCTGGGCAAGTACGGACCTTTTCCGCATCCCGGCGGCGCGTGCTCATCCTACCTGATTGAGGCGCCGCGCTATGCCGGAAAAAACGGAACCGACGATCCCAAGGTGCGCATCGTGTTGGATCTTGGCGCGGGCGCATTGTCGAGACTTTTGATGCTGGCTGATCTGGGCGATATTGATGCGGTTTTGCTTTCACACCTGCACAGCGATCATATATCTGATATGCCGGTACTGCGATACGCGCTGCAGCAATTGAACGCGCATGGGATACATGTGCCGCTGCCGCTATCCGTAGTGGCGCCAAGCGAGCCCAACGCGGAGTTTCGCGTGCTGGCGGGCGCCGGCACGTTTAATATGGTGCGCGCGGAGGATAAAATGAAGCTGCGTTTTGGCGCGCTGACCGTTACGCTGCACGCTATGCTGCACACGATCCCTTCGTTCGCCATGGATATATTCGAAGACGAAAACCGCAGCTACCCCGTATACGGCAAGGATCTGCCGCTCAAACGCATCGTGTATACGGGCGATACGGGCATGCACCTGGGGCTTGAAACGTTATTTCAGGGGGCGTCGCTGGTGCTGGCGGATACCGGCCTGATGGAAAAAGACCACGCGCGCGTCAGCGCGCATATGACGGCCGAGGAAGCGGCATTGCTTGCGCGTAACGCCGGCGTGGGCAAGTTGCTGCTCACGCATATCTGGGGCGGCGGCGCGGATGAAAGCAAGCTTGTAAAGCGGGCAAGACAACACTTTGATAACGCCGAAGTGGCGCAGGAGATGGAAAGCTACACCGTATAGCTTTGGCATAAATAGAGCGGGCCGGCATATAGTATGTACCAGCCCGCGTTTTGGTGGCCGCGCGGCGTGAAATGATTCGCGCGGCCATTGCCGGTAAGCCGGGATTGTTGCCGCAAATTAGCAACCGCAGGCGCATCCGCAGGTCTGCGTTTGGCAACCGCACTCGCGACCGCCGCCGTTGTTGTTGCAGCCGCAGTTGCCATTGCTGTTGCCGTTGCAGAGCAGCAGCAAGGCGATGATCCAGATGAGGTTATCGCCGCAGACCATGTTGCGGATGTTGTTCAGGCAACCGCAACCATCGTTGCATGCGAGCAACAGGATGAGTATGATGATCCACCAACTGTTATCACCGGACATAAGATTGAAACAGCCCATACAAAAAAGCCTCCTTGTTTTGAGCGATTTAGCGACTTACGACGCCGATGGTATATTCTACGCATGGCACCTCGCTTTTGTTACCGCGCTTTAAAAAAAAATATAGCCGTGCTATACTCTTTTTGTTGCGCAAAGGGGCTATCAGGTGAAATGTGGAGGATGAACATGCGTGTCGTCATAGGCATGTCGGGCGGCGTGGACAGCGCTGTGGCCGCCTTGCGGCTCAAGCAGCAAGGCTGCGACGTGGTGGGCGTATTTATGAAAAACTGGGAAGAGCGGGATGAAAATGGCGTTTGCACCGCAACGGCGGATTATGAAGACGTGAAGCGGGTGGCGGATCAAATCGGCATACCGTATTACGCAGTGAACTTTTCAAAAGAGTACAGGGATCGCGTGTTCTCGTATTTTTTAGAGGAATACCGGAGCGGGCGCACGCCAAACCCCGACGTACTGTGCAACAGCGAAATAAAATTTAAAGCGTTTTTAAATCTGGCGCTCTCGGCAGACGCGGAGTACATGGCCACGGGCCACTATGCCAATGTAGAGCGGGATGGCGGCGCCGTGCGATTGGTGCGCGCGGCAGACGCCAACAAAGACCAAACCTATTTTTTGGCCGGCCTGACGCAGGCACAGTTGAAGAACGCGCTGTTTCCCATAGGCGGGCTTTTAAAAAGCGATGTGCGACAAATAGCCGCCCGGCACGGGCTTATAAATGCGAACAAGAAAGACAGTACCGGCATCTGCTTTATTGGCGAGCGCAACTTTAAGGCGTTTTTGATGCGGTATCTGCCGGTACAGCCAGGGGATATGGTGGATGCGTCCGGCCGGGTGGTGGGTCGGCATGACGGGCTGATGTATTATACCCTGGGCCAGCGTAAGGGTCTCAACATAGGCGGAAGAAATTATGGCAACGGTCGAAGCTGGTATGTAATCGAAAAGGATTTGAGGCACAACCGTCTTATTGTGCAGCAGGGCGAGGGGGAAGCGCTGCTTTTTAAAAGCCTTGACACCGATACTGTCAACTGGATTGCCGGCGCGCCGCCCGCCGCGCGGTTTTGCTGCACGGCGAAGTTTCGCTACCGCCAGCCCGACCAGCAGGTGGAGGCAGAGGCGACGCAAACTGGCTGGCATGTCACATTCGCTTCACCCCAGCGGGCCATCACGCCGGGGCAATGGGCTGTGTTTTACATGGGGGAAACCTGCCTGGGCGGCGGTCCCATCGTGGCTTACCAACGGTGACGAGGGGAGACTTGCGCTTAAAGCATGTTGACACTATTGCTCAACGCCCATTATCCGGGCATTGCAGATAATGTCAATGCGGGGTCTCTTGGCAATGAGTGCTACAGACGGCTACTCTTGCGGCGGCGATTAGGTTGCTGTCCGATTTTGCACCCGGCAAGCGGGGATGGATGCAAAATCTCAAGGGTTATCGTTAAATCGCTCGCTCCTCAACCAATCCCGCCCCAACGCACATCAGCGATTCCTCAATGCTCCCTGTCAATCCTCCCTTGACATCCCAAAGCCTATACCGTACAATAAATATATCGAGCCAATATATCGAGTCGTTATATCAAAGAGACATAATGGTTTGCAGGAGGACTATGCTAAACGATATCATTCTGGGTATGCTTTGCACCAAGCAAGCC
>JAISXK010000074.1 GCA_031270585.1 Clostridiales bacterium
TTCATGGGTGTATCCTCCTGAAAAAAGTATGGTTCTATAAGGTATTATGGCTTTATCAGCTCTATACGCCTGCCCCGGCGGCGAATTTCGCCGGCAGCTTCCAGGGTATCGAGCGCGCGGTACAATGTGGCGCGGCTTAGGTGCAACGCCTGCGCCAGTTGCGTAAGGCTTTGGGTGAACACCGCGCCCCCGGCGTTTTGGCGTATATAGAGCAACACCCGCTGCGGCGCGGTGGGGCTGATCAGGCCCTCTATGCGCGCGTTTAAAAAATAAATGCGGCCCGTCAGATAGCGGATGTAATTTTCCGCAATGGTAAAATCCGATTGCAGCAGCTTTAAGAAATCACCTTGCGCGATAATGAGCGCGGACGCGTTTGTAAGCGCGGTAATTTTTGTGGGCGCGGGCGGGCTATGGGGAGGGGTAAAGAGCGTAGCCATGCCAAAAAGCGCGCCCGGCCGCAGTTCGCTCATGCGCAGGGTGGAGTCGCCGCTTTGCTTTTCCACCACGGCGGCGCCGGTGAGCAATATGCCAAGCGCGGCATAGGCCGCGTGCGCGCCCGGCATGAGCAACTCGCCGGCGTGATAACGCCGTATGGTTGCGTTGGCGCCCGCGAGCAGCGTTGCGAGTTCGCCGTCCGCGCGGTTGTTAAAGAGGAACCCGCCCTGCAACAACGGTATATGCCGCCGCAATTGTTTTGCCTGTAACGCCATAATCGCCCCTGATTTGTATCAGATGATACATTATATCGTAATTAATGCATATTCCGCCGCGTTTGTCAAGCGCTTTGCCAATGTTTTATCAAAACGGCTGAAATTTTACCAAAACGGCCGGTATGCGCGCGCGTCTTGAAATGGCGTGAAAAATCGGGTACTCTGATAGTGTTGTGCCGTGCGGCATGGCGAAACTTTTTGGAAGGATACGGGATGAAACGCCTTTTCGCGTCGCTTTTGAGCATATTGTTTCTGGCGGGATGCGCAACGCGCACTTTGCTGGGGCCAAACAAGGTTACGCCGCAGCCCACGTTGGCGCCCATAACGCCGCCGCCTTCACTCAGTGTGGCGGTGCCGGCCCTGCGCGTGCGCGAGCCTGTGGGCGCGCTCTCGCCGCAGGTTACGGCGCAGCAGGCGCAGCAGGTGGCCGCAGTGGATAATTGGGATCAGATAGAACAATTCTACGCGCAGCAGCCGCATGTCGCGTTTACGGGTTTTTTGGTGGATAACCGGCGGGAAGGCAATACCATTGTGTTTAACCTGATAAAGGAAGAAACCGAAACCCATATGACGGGCGTTATAGAGTTGAGCGATTACCTTGGCCGTGTGGTTTATCTGGACATATACGCGAGATCCGGCCAGTACCGGGGCCTTTGCACGGTGCAGTTTGCCGATATGGATGGCGACGGCACCGATGAAATCATATTGTTCTTTGGCGGGGAAAGCGGCAGGGACGGGGATTTGCACGTGATGGAATATAAAGGCGGGGTGCTTCGCGAGTCGTTCACGCTTCTGTCGTCCGAGCGCACAAGCGAACTGATGCGGTTGTACGCCGGCACGTTGTATAACGAATACGCACCGCGCAACGCCGCGCTTTTTATGGAGGATAATACGCTCTACCTGCGCGTGCAGGTGGATGATACGACGTTTTTAGAGCTGGATCGCGGCGGCGGCCTGTGGCTTACCCGAAAGGCCGCGCCGATAGCGGAGGAGGAGGAGCCGGGCCCTTCGCCGCAGCCTTTTGGCCAGGCGGAGCAGCGGCAATATATCAAAAACCTGCTGCCAGGTATCGGGACGGTTACTTATGCGCATGTTGGCGCCGGGGGCATGCCGATTGATCTTCGCGGCATCGGCGTGATGAACGATATTTTATATTTTCACCAGGCCATAGCGGGCCCGTCTGCCACGGTGTATCTGCTGCTGGAGGTGCAGCGAGGCAAGGAGGATACCGCCCCGCGCGAGCTTTTGCACATGTATGAGGGCGCCAATATCGTCAGCTACGACATCGCCTGCGCGGATCTCGATGGCGACGGCGGCAATGAGATATTTGTTGGCATCACCCGGGGCGTCGGCGAGGGGGAGGTTTTTGAGATGCACGTGCTGGATACGGTGGGCGGCACGGTGGTGGAGAGCCTTACGTTTTTCAGCCAGTTCTCCATGGAAAGCCGCAACACCTACCGCGATACGCTCGTAAGCATACCCAACGCCGCAGGCATGGCGCGCTACGCCGATCAAACGTCGCTGCAGGTGGCCTGCCGCTGGGCGGAGGTTGTCTCGCTGGCGGACGGGCCCTGCGTGCAACTGCTGCATCTGGACAGCGCATACAACACCGTGGCAATTTCACGCGTACGGCGCGAGGACGGCGCGTGGGCGCTGATCGAGCAAGGTGAAGTGGCGGCGGGCGCGCGGACGGTTGATGAAACGGCGCTGTTTGACGATGAGGGCGCGTGACGCCGGCGTATTAAAGAAGCTTTTCAAATAAAACGCTACAGACACTTTTTAAACGCGCTTGGCAGCGCGTGGCCGCTGGCTTCATCCGCCCAGGCCCAGCCTGCGGGCAAGACGTTGTCTGCGGGCCGGGCGCGGTCTGTCATATGGGCGCCGCCCGCGTGCAGGGTGTATACGCGCATATGCCATTCCACATGGGTGAATATATGCTTTGCCGTATGGCGGGTGAACGCGCCGGCAATCGTAACACCCCAGGCGGCCAGTTGCGCGAGCATGGCGGCCTCGTTGAGATGGCCCGGCGCGTTGGGCAACTCATACATGCCGGCCAGCAGCCCCGAGCTATCGCGCTTGCGCACGGCCACGCGTCCGCACCGGCGGATGGCGAATACCGTCAAATCTTCCTGGCGCCGGGGCGCTTTTTTGCTTTTTACGGGCAGGCTGGCTGCGGCGCTTCCCCGGTGGCCGGCGCAGAACGCGCAAAGCGGGCAAACGCCGCACAGCGGCGGCGTGTTGGGCAGGCAGACGCATGCGCCAAGCTCCATCATGGCCTGGTTGAACGTGCCGGGCGCACCGGCCGGCAGCATGGCGGCTATGGCGGCGCGGGCTAATTGGCGCGTGGCGGGCAGCGTGATATCAAGCGTGCTGTTGCATAAGCGCGCGAGCACGCGCAACACATTGCCATCCACGGCGGGCGCCGGTATGTTGTAGGCGATGGAGGCGATGGCTCCCGCCGTATATGGCCCTATGCCCGGCAGGCGCAGCAACGCTTTAACGTCCTGCGGCAGCACGCCGCCGTGGCTTTGCCGCACCACGCGGGCGGCGCGCCGCATATTGCGCGCGCGGCTGTAATAGCCAAGCCCCTCCCACAGCTTCAGCAGCCGATCTTCATTTGCTTCGGCAAGCGTGGCTATGGTGGGCAGCGCCGCTATAAAACGGGCGTAATAGGGAAGGACGGCCTCTACGCGGGTCTGCTGCAACATAACCTCGCTTACCCATATATGGTAAGCGTCGCGGGTTTCGCGCCAGGGCAGCTTGCGCGCGGCGTGTTGATACCATTCGATAAGCGGCGCCGCGATGGGGAGGGGATAAACGCTCATTGAGCCGCCTTTAAGAGCAGCCGGTTCCCTTCAAACAGCGGCTGGAGGCCGCCCTTGTCAATCAGATACGCGATGTAAGAGCGCAGCGTGCTTCCCACAAGCGCGAACTGAGAAAAATTCATCTCCAGACCGAAATGGTCGAACACGCCCTGCAGGAGCTCTTCCTCACTTTTGGGCGTATAGCACATCATGAGTATAAGCGCTATGATCTCTTGCGCGTTTTTATGGTTTGCGCGGGCAAGCGGGGCGATATCCCGCGTGGGGGCCGCGTGCGAGGGGATAAAGAGCGCGGCTTCAAGCGTGGTGATATACGCGAGCGTATCTAAAAAAGCCCCCGCGTCATAGAGGAAGTTGACGTGATACTTATTGAGTATTTCTTCGCTCGTTACGCAATCCGCGAGGAAAACCACGTCGTCCGGCGTGCGAAAGCCCGCCATATCAAAATAATGCCCCGGCAGCGGGATCATTTCAAACCCGTCCGGCATGGCCGCGCGCACGTCTCCCGTGGGGATGGAAGCTTCCGCCATCAAAAACTTGCCGCGCAACTGCCCGGGCGGATACCCCCCGTAGAGACAGGCCGGCTCCAGCTGCGGGTGGCGTATAATGGCGTTTTCAAGCGGCGTACACAGTATTTCGCAATTGGTTCGCTTTTGCAAAAAGGCGTTGCCGCCGATATGGTCGGCATGCGCGTGCGTGTTGAGTATGCGCTTTAATTGCCAGCCGTTGGCGTCAAGCAATTGTTTGATCTTGCGGCCGGCCGTTTGATCGTTGCCGCTGTCGATCAGGGTGACGACGCCATCCTCTGCATAGACGCCGATTTTTGCCGGTGTGTCGATATAATAGGTGTTGCCGGCCGCCTTTATCAATTCGTACATGAGCGCCTCTTTCCTGAATATTTTCTTCTTTATTCCCTTTAGTATCGGGCGTAAG
>JAISXK010000005.1 GCA_031270585.1 Clostridiales bacterium
AAGTAATTACAAAATTCGATAAAATTATATTGAAAACAATCTTCCATCAACCCGAAAGGGTTGCGCGCTTACCGGCATACTACGTCCCTTCTTTCGCATTATCCCGCATAGGCGGTTCCCTTTCTCATATATTGGGCCGCGCCGGCCCCCGCCGCCGCGCCCTGCCACACGGCCTTTGCGATCTGCATCATGCCGCCGGTACAATCCCCTGCGGCATAAACGCCGGGGATTGTCGTTTGCATCTGTTCATCCACGGTTATGCTGTTGCCCTCAAGCCCGGCGCCAAGCTTGCGCGCCAGTTCGACGCTGCCGGCCATCCCCTGCGCGATAAAGAGCCCTTCGACATCGACGCGGGTTCCGTCTTGTAATATGGCGGCCTTTAGCCTATCCCCGCCCGCAAGCTCGTCGATTGGCGCCGTGTATACCGGCAGCGTGCCGGGCAGGCCCCGCATGGGCGCCTCTCCATTGGTGAGCAGCACCACGCTGCTTGCAAGCGGCTGCAACGCCTGCACCTCATGCCATGCGTATTCGCAGCAGCCCAGCACGCCCACGGGCTTATTTTTATAGAAAAACCCGTCGCATATGGCGCAATAACTTACGCCCGCCCCCTCAAAACCCGCAAGGCCCTTGATATCCCGCGCTTTGCGCGGCGCGCCCGTGGCCAGTATCACCGCACAGGCAGTATAAGCGCCCTTGTTCGTTTTTATCTTAAATCCGTCGCCATATTCCAGCGTGGTAACTTCTTCCTCAAAAAAGGCGACGCCCAGTCTTTTGGCCTGGGCGACGCCGCGCGCCAACAGCGCCCTGCCGTTGATGGGCTTGTCAAAGCCGTAGTAGTTTTCAATTTTTTTGGCTTTATCCAGCGCGCCGCTATCCTTTGCGATGATGGCGGTGGCAAACCCCGCCCTTGCCGTATACAGCGCCGCCGATATGCCTGCGGGCCCCCGCCCGATAACACAAATATCCATACGAAACTCCCGTCATATGCGTCTTTCATTACAATTGCGGGCTTGAAGGGTAAAGCTCACACAGTAAGTATACGCAACTGCCGGCAATAGAATACGGCAATCGCGCCCTCACGGGCAAGCCCGGCGGCGGCAAAGGGCCATCAGCATGGTACGCCAATCTTAAAACCGTCTTACACGGCTTCATGCATGCAGTTAAAAAGGCGGCCTTACGCGAAGACGCTGCGGCAATATTGTAATTTTATGAAACAATATGGCGCTTTTACGAAAATGCACTTGCGTAATGCCCGGCTTCCTTTTAAACTTATTTATAGCCCATAAAGCCGCGCTCGTTCGCGGGAGGGGTTCGCGGCCCTTACGCGCGGCCTTCGCGGCCACGCCAAAAGGGATGCCAAAGAGTAAAGAGGGTTTTAAGAAAGGCTGACATACGGGATGGTTGAACGCATCAGCAAGCTCAAGGAATATATATGCGACCGGAAGCACCATGTTTACCGCCAGCCCGCTATCGAAAACGCCGAGGCGCTCGCGATGGATTGGAAGCAGCAGGGTTTTTCCAACATGCAGCGCGCCGTGCGCCGCTTTACATGGATGACACGCAACGAACAAGCCGTGGTGCTGCCGCTGCAAAAGCTGGCGTTTATACGCACCGTGCCCGATCTGCCGCTTTTGTTTACCCGCGCCGAAATGCAGGTGCTATACAACAACTATTCCGTATTGGAACTGGGGCGCGTCTATAACGTTACAGGCGATTATGGCAGGATTATTAAAGAGGGTTTACTTGGCAGAAAACGCGCCGCCGCCGCGCGTATGCGCGTGGCCGGCTCGGCTGCCTCGCGGGAATTTTTAGAGGCGGTCGGCGAATGTATTGACGCCATACTCGTATTGTGCGGCAATTACGCCATGCGCGCCGACGCCAGCGGCTTTGCCGATTTTTCGTATATATTGCGCCACGCCGTCGCAAACGGCGCCACCACGCTGCGCGAGGCGTTGCAGATTGTGCGCGTGATGCATTTTGCGCTCTGGTGCGCCGGCCACGGCGATAACGCCCTCGGCCGCGTCGATCAGTACCTGCTGCCCTATTATGAGGCGGACAGAGAGCGCGGCGTCGCCAACGACGATGTGATCGAGCTTATGCAGGAATTTTTTCTCAGCACGCAATACGATGCCGACCTGTACCCGCGCGACCGCCGCAGCCAGACTATTACGCTTGGCGGTAAAACGGTATCGGGACGCAGCGGCTACAACGACCTGACGCTTTTGTGCCTGCTCGCCGCGCTCGACCTGCAACTGCCCACCCTTTCTATCACGTTGCGCGTCGCCGACAATATGCCGGGCGAATTGTATGATCTGGCGGCGTCGTTTACCGAAGTGGGCATGCCCGTGCCGCAGTTCGCGTCCGACAACGTGATCATACCCGGCCTTGCGGAATACGGCTACGCGGTCAGCGACGCGCGCGATTACGCCATAGGCGCCTCATCCTCCATCGTGATACCCGACAAATCGCATGATATCACGGTCTCGGGCGTGGTTTCCATGCCGAAAATTGTGCTGGACGTGGTGAGCCAGGATATTGAAAAATGCCGCAACTTCCCCATGCTGTTAAACATAATCGTCAAAGAAATAAAAGGCCGGCTGTTGCAGCTTGTAAAGCAGCAGCGCAAGCCCTTTTTTGAGCCCGCGCCGGTGTTATCCATACTGATGGGCGACTGCATTGAGCAGGGCCGCGATTTTGTCGGCGCCGCCGGGTACGCCAACAGCGCCATCTGTATAGGCGGCGTAGGCGCCGCAGCGGACGCGCTTGCCGCCATCAGGCAAACGGTTTACCTGGATCAAAGAATAAGCTGGAAAGAGCTTTTACGCGCGCTGGAAAACAATTTTATAGGGTTTGAATCCATACGGCAGCTTCTGCTCAACGCGCCCAAAACCGGCAATGACGACGATTTTGCCGACGATATGCTGAAATTTATATTGCAAAGCTTCAGCGACGGCATACGCGGGCTGCTCAATGAGCGCGGGGGCGTGTTCCGCCCTGGGTTTGATATGGCGAACCTCGCGCTTACCGCGCCGCTGGGTGCCACCGCCGACGGCCGTTTTAAAAATGAACCCATCGACATGCACTATACGCCCAACACCGCCGCCATGCGGGCCGGCATAAGGGCTGCGGCGGTATCCTTCGCCAAGCCGGAATTGACCGGCATGGCGCTGGGCGGCCCGTTTGTGCTGCCCGTACCGCCCATTATGAGGGCGGATGAGATTGCGCAACTGGTGAAATTGTTTTTCTCGCTGGGCGGGCACCAGATTGCGGTGGCGGTGGATGAGATGGTATATATAGGCTAGCATGGATAAAATAAAATGAAGGATAAAAAGCTTACGCATTCTTTATTGCTTATACGCATACCGCTGATACTCGCGGGCGCACTGCTCATTGCCGATACGCTCTTTGTTTTTTGTATCAGCAACCTCAACCTGGGCGTGATTATACCCGCCATACTCGGTCTGCCGCTGTTGCTGCTGGGGCTTTTTTTGCCGGGCTTGACGCAGGCGTCGCACTATAGCCTGTTTCGCGTGTTAAAAATAGTTCTTATAGCGGGTTACGCGCTTGTGATCGCGGCGTTTGGCGTTACATCCATCATCATCAGCCATAACGCGAAACAAACCGTCCCGCGCGATCTTGACGTGATTATCGTGCTGGGCGCGTCCCTGCATGGAGAAACCCCCACCCGCATATTGACTGAGCGGCTGCTTACCGCCACGCAATACCTGCGTGAGAACCCGCGCACCGTCGCCATCGTATCCGGCGGCCAGGGCAGCGGCGAAGGCGTAACCGAAGCGGACGCCATGGCGCGCTATCTCGCGGCGCACGGCATACCTGCGGCGCGCTGCATAAAAGAGGAGCGATCCGGCAGCACCCGTGAAAACTTTTTATACTCTTACGCCATCGTTCAAGAGCGCTTTGGCGAAGACGCCGCCATCGGTTACGTGACTACCGGCTTTCATATTTACCGGGCGGGACTCGTCGCCAAAAAGCAGGGTATCGCCGCCTATGGTATCGCCGCGCGCGACAACCGGTATGTCCTGTTCAATAATTATCTGCGCGAAAGCGTGGCGCTTTGGCTGTATGCCGGTATGGGCGCCATTTGATTGGCGGGCAAAATTGCATGCGGGCGAAAAACGCGTCCATAACCAACGTTTTTCTTCGCCCGGCAACAGGCAAAAGCACGGATTGTGCACGGTTTTTTTAACGCAAATGAAAGGGGGAGGCACGCGTGGCCATACTCGTAACGGGGGGCGGCGGCTATATAGGCAGCCATTGCGTAAAGCGGCTTTTGCTGGATGGCGAAGATGTTGTGGTGATAGACGACCTTTCCACCGGCTATCGCGACGCCATCGCCGGCGGGCGCTTTTATGAAGGGGATCTGGCCTGCGGCGCTTTTACGCGGGATGTGTTTGAAAAAGAGAATATCGAGGCGGTCATACACTTCGCCGCGTTCTCGCTCGTAGGCGAAAGCTATACGAATCCCGGCAAATATTTTCGCAACAACATCGGGGCGGGCCTTACGCTGATGGACGCCATGGCGGCTTGCGGGTGCAAATACCTTGTATTTTCATCCACCGCCGCGACCTACGGCGAGCCCTGCCATATACCCATAAGCGAAGACGACCCCCAGCGGCCCACGAACCCCTACGGCGAAAGCAAGCTCGCCATGGAGCGCATCATGCGCTGGTACGCGTTGGCGCATGGCCTGCGCTTTTGCCCGTTGCGCTATTTCAATGTGGCCGGCGCCTGGCCCGACGGCAGCATAGGCGAACGCCATTCGCCCGAAACGCATCTGGTGCCGCTGATGCTGCAAACGGCGCTGAAACTTCACCCGCGCGTCACCATATACGGCGATGATTATGATACGCCCGACGGCACGTGCATACGCGACTACATCCACGTATGCGATCTTGTGGACGGCCACGTAAAAGCGCTAAGCTATCTTGTTAACGGCGGCGAGTGCACCCCTTTTAACCTGGGCATAGGCAGAGGGTTTTCGGTGCTTGAAATGATCGACGCCGCAAAAGAGGTGACGGGGCTATCCATACCCGTAACGAAGGGGCCGCGAAGGCCGGGCGATCCTTCCATACTGGTTGCCTGCGGGCAAAAGGCTATGGATACGCTGGACTGGAAGCCGCGCTATACGGAACCCAGGGCCATCATTGCCGACGCGTGGCGCTGGCATAGCCGGCAAAGGTAAAAATCTGCTATCAAAAACAGGCTTCCTGCCGCTCATACGTTCTTACTTCTACGCATGCCGCATATGTATGTAGTATTCAGACGCAACATGTGAAGGAGGCCCCGGCATGGACAAAATGGAGCTGTACCAGGATATCGCGAAACGGACGCAGGGTGATATTTATATCGGCGTGGTGGGCCCTGTGCGCACGGGAAAATCAACGTTTATCAAACGCTTTATTGATTTGCTCGTATTGCCGGGCATTGAAAACGAGCATGTGCGCGCGCGCGTCGCGGATGAACTGCCGCAAAGCGGCGCCGGCAAAACCATCATGACCACACAGCCGCGGTTCGTGCCCAATGAGGCTATCAGGCTGGAGCTTGGCGAAAACGCCGCGTGCAACGTGCGCCTGGTGGACTGCGTGGGCTATTGGGTGCCCGGCGCGATAGGCCATATGGAGGGAGAGACGCCGCGCATGGTGCGTACCCCTTGGTTTGATCACGAGATACCCTTTGAAGACGCCGCAGAACTTGGCACAGGCAAGGTGATCAAGGATCATTCCACCATAGGCATTGTGATGACCACCGACGGCAGCATCACCGACCTGCCCCGCGAAAGCTATCCGGAGGCGGAAGAGCGCGTGATACGGGAACTAAAAGAGACAGGCAAACCCTTTGTGATCGTGCTCAACAGCACCGACCCCGGCAGCGCGCGCTGCCGGCTTATACGCGAAGAGCTTATGGAAAAGTATGGCGTGAGCGTGGTGGCCCTGGATACGCTCAACATGAGCGGAGAAGCCGCAGCCGACCTGCTGGAGCATGTGCTGATGGAGTTTCCGCTTTCGCTGCTGCATATACAATTGCCGGGCTACCTGATGCAGCTTGACCCCGGCCACTGGCTCTTGCAGCGGGTGTTAGCGCCCGTGAAGGAAGCCGCCCCGCGACTGTCGCGCATGCGCGATTACGCTATGCTGCGTGACGCCCTTGCCGGGCTGGAGGATTTTGCGCCTGCCCGCGTCGATTTGCTGGAACTGGGTACCGGCAAGGTTGCCTTAACGCTTGAACCTGCGGAGGGCATGTTTTATCGCATACTCAGCGAGCAAACCGGCTATGAAATCACCGACGATTTTGATCTCTTCAGCGCGCTCAAAAGCTTTTCGCTGGCCAAGCGCGCGTATGACAGGATATCCGGCGCGCTGGACGCCGCGCAAACCCTGGGCTACGGCATGGTGCCTCCCGCCATGGATGAAATGGCGCTGGAGGATCCGGAGATTGTGCAGCAGGGCAACAGGTTTGGCGTGCGGTTGCGCGCCAACGCCTCCGCCATGCAGATATTCCGCATTGATATGCACACCGAAATCAACCCCATTGTGGGCAGCGCGGAACAATCCGAAGCGCTGGTGCAATATTTGATGGAAACATTTGAGCAAAACCCCGGCGCCATATGGCAGACGAATATATTCGGCAAGCCGCTTTATGATTTGGTGCGCGACAACATGTCGGGCAAGGTGAGCCGCATGCCCGATAACGTGCAGGAAAAACTACAGCGCACGCTGCAGCGCATTGTAAACGACGGGTGTAACGGGTTGATCTGCATAATATTATAGAAGCCGCACAAAAGGCGACGCGGCCCTCTTCCGGCGCGGCCTAATCCTGTGCCGCGCCCTGCCCGGTCTCCAATACGCGCCCCGTCAGGTGCAGATAAAACGCGCTTTCGGCGGTTTTTATATACGGCGTCAGCCACAGCAAGCCTATACCGCATGTAAGCGCGCTCAACAGCACCCAACCGATAAACGACAGCTCTAAACAAAACAGCCTGCCGCAATTGCCCCTCATCAGCCGTTTGCTCTCATCCATGGCCTCGCGTATGCCCATACCGGGATGCTCCGCCATTAAATAGGACGCCATGGCGTAACGCAGCGACGCGATAATACCCGGCACGACCAAAAGCAGCGACCATAAAAAAACAAACAGCGCCCTAAAGCAGCTCAGTCCCAGCGCCTTGCCCAGAATGTTGAATCTGTCAAACAAGGACGCGACCGCAGGCTCGGGCATGTCGCGCAGCACCTTGCGGCAGAACACCGTGTTCACGCCCAATTCTACCGCGCCGCTGATGACGAATATGGCCACGCCAAACAGCGCCACAAACCCCATAAAAGGGAAAAAGGCGATAGATTCCCTAAAGCGCGACATTATGATGGTGTCGGGTGTCAGGGCGCCGTCTCCCAACAGCGCGGCAATAAAGCAAATAAGCACCGCCGTGCCCCAATATCCCGCAAGGGATTGGCGGGCAAGCGCTCTAAAATCATATGCTCTGGGTTCCATACCGCAACTTCCTCCTGTTTTCAATCGATCAAGCCGGACGAATCCCTCCGCTCACAGCCATTTTATCACACGCGCGCATGCATGGCAACCCGCCGCATTGCCGCCCGGCCGCCGGCAAAATCCATACGGCCGCAGTTGCGTGGCCGCGCCGTCTTTCGCGCCCTTGACAAACGGGCGCCGCATACAATACTATTTCAACAAGATAACAACGCCCAGCATCTTTAAGGAGAGCAGTATGCAGATTTATAATACGCTAAGGCGCAAAAAGGAAGAACTGATACCCATTGAGCCGGGCCGCGTAAAAATATACGCCTGCGGCCCCACGGTGTATAACTACTTTCATATCGGCAACGCAAGGCCGTTTATTGTCTTTGATACATTGCGCAGGTATTTGGAATACTGCGGCTACAAGGTTACCTTTGTGCAGAACTTTACCGATATCGATGATAAGATGATTCGCCGCGCCAACGAAGAGGGCGTCACCGTACAGGAGCTTGGCGAAAGATTCATAGCGGAATACTATACAGACGCCGACGCGCTGGGCATCAGGCGCGCGACGCATAACCCACGCGCCACCGGGCATATGGGCGACATCATCAGGCTTACGCAAACTTTGATAGATAACGGCCACGCCTATGCCACCGCAAATGGCGACGTATACTTCGGCGTGCGCAGCTATCCCGATTACGGCAAGCTTTCCGGCCAAAGCATAGATGATTTGGACAGCGGCGCGCGCATAGACCCCGCCGAGCAAAAGCGCGACCCGTTGGATTTCGCGCTGTGGAAGGGCCAAAAGCCCGGCGAGCCCGCCTGGGATAGCCCCTGGGGCAAGGGCCGGCCGGGCTGGCATAACGAATGTTCCGCCATGAGCATGGGCCTGTTGGGCGAAACCTTCGACATCCACGCCGGCGGGCAGGATTTGATATTCCCCCACCACGAAAACGAAATAGCCCAAAGCGAAGCCGCCACCGGCAAGCCCTTTGCGCGCTATTGGATGCACAACGGCTATATCAACGTGAACAACCAAAAGATGAGCAAGAGTCTCGACAACTTTTTTACCGTGCGCGATATCTCCAAAGAATACGACCTTATAGCCGTGCGCCTTTTTATGCTGGGCGCGCATTACAAAAGCCCCATCAACTTCTCGCGGGATCTGTTGGATCAGGCGGAAGCCGCGCTCGCGCGGCTGCGCACCGCCGCCGAAAGGCTTGGCGAGCTCGTGCCCGTAAGCGAAAGTATGCCCGGCGACGACAAGATTATGGCGGAGCTTTCCGCCTGCAAAGAACGCTTTTGCGCGGCCATGGACGACGATTTGAACACCGCCGACGCGCTGGGCGTGCTCTTTGATCTGGCCCGCGCCTGCAATACGCTTGCGGGCAAGCCCCACGGCGCGCTTGCCATAAACGCCGCGCAAAGTCTCTACCACGAGCTTGCGGGCGTATTGGGCCTGCCGCTCAACAAAAAGGAAGACGCTATCCCCGAAGATGTGCTGGCGCTGCACGAAGAGCGCCTGGCCGCGCGCGCCAGGAAGGACTGGGCCCGCGCCGATACGTTGCGCGACGCCTTAAAGGGGAAGGGCTATGTGGTGGAGGACGGCAAGCAGGGCGCGAAATTGAAGAAGATTTAAAGGCGCCGGGGTATTTATCAACATGGATTAAAACAGATTGAATAAGTGTTTCAAATATTAAGAAAATATAAACCGGATATGCACAGGCTGTTCATAAAGCTGTGCATAGTATGAAACCCCGCGCTTATTGCCGCGGCGCCCACAGAGGGGCTTGCGTTGCGGCGGGGGCGGACGACGGCGCGGTAATGCCCGAGGCGCTTTCCACAATGGCGCGGGCAAGGTAGGGCACGGCGTTGAGCGCGTCTTCCAGGGAGTTGGCGTTGTCGCCCATTTCCACGAGCAGGCATTGTGAGGATACGTGCTGGTTGTAGCGCCCCGTCTTCACGCGGATATTGCGCATCAGGCGCTCGTTTACATCCGCAAGGCGGTTGGTAATGGAGAGCGCCAACGCGTAATTGCTTTCAAAATCGGGCATTTGACCAAAGCCGGTGCCGGTCAGGCCCTCTCCCGTGCCCACAACAAACATCATGCGGGCTATCCGCTTGCCGTCTATCATCACATAGGCGGGGTCTTTGCCGGCGTCGCGGTGTACGTCTATAAACATGGTGAGCTTTGGGTATTGCGCTTTATATTTTTCAATAGTCTCTCTGGAGCGGCTGTAGGCTGTGGAAAGCTTGGGCGGCTCGTGATCGGTGGTATCGTGCAGCACGTTGCATCCTTGCGCGCGCAATTCTTCGGCCAGCAGCGCGCCCACCGCCACAATGTTTTTTGTATTGTCCTTTGTTCGCCAGCCGCCGCTTTCTTTATACCGGTATGTATCGTTTTGCGTATACGCCTCGGTGGCGTGCGTATGGTATATCAATACGCGCGGCTCGCTTCCGCCAAGGTTTACCGCCAGGGGGGTTTTGGGCGAGAGCACCTCTATGCGCATATCGCCGCCCACGCCCTCCTCCACATCCACGCGCAATATGGTGAGCGCGGGGCCGGCCGTGCGGGCGGGCCGGGACGCCGATAGCGTAACCGGCAGGGCAAGCTGTAACAACCGCCGCGCAGCCGCGCCGTTTGTAAGCAGTATTAGCCCCGCCAGGCTTAAAAGTACGGCGGCGCCCGCCACGACGCGCCGCGCGGCGTAGTTTTCCTTTTTTTTGCCCGGCGGTTTTTTTTGCTTTTTTGTTTGCTTGCGCGCACGCTTTGTCCATGTCCTGTCCATGTTAGAGCGTATGCGGCGCGGGTGTGCGGTATACCAGCTAAGGCGGCTACGCCATCAACTCCTTGATTTTGTCAAAATAGGGTTTATGCAGCGCGAGGTTGATAGCCTCCGCCAATATGCCCGCCATATCCGCGATGATGGTATCAATCTCTTTAGGGGTAACGATCATGGGCCCAAGCGTATCGTTTATCACCCCTTCGGCGGCTTGCAGCATCTCCTCCTCCACATAGCTTTCGCTGCGTTTTGCAATGAGCGTGAGGGCGTCACGCAGTATGGTTATGGCCATCACTACCGTGGGCACGCCGATTGCCACCACGGGCACGCCCAGCGTAGCGGGGGTGAGACCCAGGCGCCCGTCGTTGCCCACGCCCGAGCCCGGATGGATGCCGGTATCCGTCAGTTGTATGGCCGTGTTGATGCGCCCCGCCCTGCGTGAGGCCAGCGCGTCCACTACGACGAGCGCGGCGGGCCTTGTGTGCTGTATAACGCCCTTTAGCACCTCCAGCGTTTCCATGCCGGTCGTGCCCAAAACGCCGGGGGCCAGCGCGGCCACGGCGCGCATGGGCTCGCCTATGATATCGGGCAGGCGCTCCCGGATGTGGCGGGTGATAAACGTTTTTTCTATTACGCGCGGGCCCAGCGCGTCGGGCGTGATGTACCGGTTGCCCAGGCCCGCCACCAATACAAGGGCCTCGCCCGGCAGCGCCCCCAGCAGCGTACCAAGCTCTTTTGCCACCAAGCGGCTTACCGCGCGAAACAAGGCGGAATCCCGCAGGACAAGCTTTGGCGCCTCTATGGTGATATAGCGGCCTGCGGGCTTGCCCAATATCGCCGCAGCCTCATCGGTATCGATGTATATTCTGTTCACGCTTGCGTCGCCGTGTATCTCTTCCTCATCACGCACGCCGGGTATATCCGGGTTGATCTCCCGCGTTTCCCGCGCCAGATCGGTGTGTATGTGCATGGCCGCCCCCTGTTTTTGTATGGCTTCTTAGCCCATAGTGTATCCGCTTTTTGCGTATATTATCGGCCAAGAGAAAGAGGGTTGTTTCAAGAACGTTCTGTCAGTATGCAGGGATCATCCACTTTATCACGGAAGTATCTAATCAATTCTTCTTCGCCTTGCATAATGCCCGTGTGAAAGTCCAGCAGCTTTTGGGTATGCGGCCGTAAAGAGTCGTATAGTTCATGGCTTTGGCGCACCTTGTTTCGCGCGTTCTGAATGAACTGTTCCCGTAAATACAGCACGCGCATCCGCACCTCTTTGTTGAGGTAAGGGAAAAAGCTAAGCCGCGTGCAAAACTCCTCGCGATTATTCATGAGCGAATCCGGAAAATACCAAAGCAAATCCACAAACGCCTTTCGTCCAATATCCGTCAACGTGTAAATGATGCGTTCCTGCCCGCCCTCCGTGCGCTCGACGGACTTGGTCGCAGCACCCATCTTTTCGTATTTACGCAAAATCGGATAGAGCGTGTTGTTGCTGATGGTCGTGCACGCGCCTACGGATTCGGTGAGCTTTTTCTTGATCTCGTAGCCGTAGTGCGGAGATTCCATCAGGTAGCTTAGAATGTTGATTTCAAAATACATACGGCGTATCTCCCAACCATGCGCGTATTGCGTATTGTTTCGTAAAAAATATATTGTATCGCGCGCCAAACTATGTTAGTCTAATCATGTTAAAGTAACCATGTTAGACTGATACGGTTATTTTAACGCATTTTCAGCGGAAAATCAAACAAAACTAAGGAGGAACGCACAATGAAACCAATGAAAGCGACTCGCATACTCGCATTGTTGCTTAGCTTGGGCATGGCCGTCGCCATAGCGGGCTGCGGCAATCCAAACGCGAACACACCCGCCGCCAGCACAGAGCCCGCGCCCGCAGCAAGCGCCGCGCCGGCCGAAGAGCCCGCCGAACCCGCCGCAACCGAGGATATACATGCCGACATCGTCGTGGTGGGCGGCGGGCTTGCCGGGCTTTCCGCAGCTATCAAGGCGCGGGAAAACGGCGCCAACGTCATCCTCGTGGAAAAGCTCGCCATGACGGGCGGATCCAGTATGCGCAGCGGCGGCGGCCTGGGCGCGACGGCAAGCTCCGTGCAAAAAGAATATGGCATCGAGGACAGCAACGAAGCGTGGAAAGAGCTGTGGGTCGCGCGGCAGGAGACCAGCCCCGCCGAAAGCCTGTATCCCGACTGGGAGCGCGTAGATTGGCTGATCGACTACTCTAAGACGAGCATTGACTGGTATCTTTCGCTCGGTTACGCGTTCCGCAGGCCGGAGGGCTTTGGCGTAGATACCGTGGAACGCCTTCACTTCCCCGGCCCCGAAGGCAGCGGCGCGGTGCTCACCGGCTTCCTCGGCAACAAGGCGCAGGAGTTGGGCGTAACCATCCTGCTTGAGACGCCGGCTACGGAACTGGTAATGGAGAACGGCGCGGTCGCCGGCATAAAAGTTGCCGCCGCAGACGGTGAACGGCGTATTAACGCCAAGGCCGTCATACTCGCGTGCGGCGGATTTGCCAATAATCCCGAACTGCTCCAGCGCTTCACGCCGGATATGGCCGGCTATGCGGCGTATACGGTATCCTCCCCCGGCAACACGGGCGACGGCATCACGATGGCGGAAGCCGTAGGCGCGGTACCGTTTGAAGACATGTGGGTGATCGGCCTGGGGCTGGCCACGCCGGTAAGCACGGCCGCCAGCCTGTACTGGTACGGTAATCACTTGTTTGTGAACATGGACGGCGCGCGTTTTACCGATGAGGGCGGCCATTACGCCATCGTTTACAACGACGCGGTTTACCGCTCGCCCGGCGGTTCGTTCATGGTATTCAGCAGCGACGCGGCTTTCGCGGGCCACGTTGAAGCCGCAGAAACCGCAGAGGACGCCGAGAACGTATTCAAGGCGGATACGGTTGAAGAGCTTGCCGCGCTGATGGGCGTTGACGCCGCGAAGCTGGCGGCTACAATCGAAGAGAACAACACCGCCGCAGCCGACCCCTTCGGCAAGCCGGACGCCATTCGCGCCAAACTGGAGACGGCGCCCTACTACGCCATAAAATACTACCCGCAAAACATGGGTACGTTTGGCGGCGTGAAGACCACGGACAACTTTGAAGTGATCGACGCAAGCGGCGCGGCAATCCCCGGCCTGTACGCGGCAGGCGAGGTGTGCAACCGCCCGTTCTACAACCAGGTTTACATGTCCGGCAGCGCGTTGCAGTTGGCGGGTACGTCCGGCCAGGTCGCCGCCGAGAGCGCCGTCGCATATGTAAAGTAGCCGGTACGATTTTCCTATCAGTATAGCCCACCATTATAGATAGGCGCGCAAGGCGTGTTTCCAAAATCAGGAAACACGCCTTCTTCCTGATTTAGATGAATATAGCGTGCATAGCTTTTATAAAGGCGGCAAATACTATACCCGGTTACGCTGCATTTGACAGGCGTTTCGTTAACGAAAACAGGAGGTTATTTTTCACATGAGCAGTAATTTGACGGCAAAAGAATTATCGGCACTGGGTGATTTACTGAGCAACGAGGAATTTTTGGTAAAGAAATTCAATCTGCTTGCCGAAACGACGCAGGATCGGGAGATCAAAGACAATATGCTCCATATCGCGCATAAGCACCAGGAGCATTTTAACAAGCTTTACAGCCAGCTATAAGAAGAGGAGGACAGCATGCAAAACGGTAATTTTTCGGATAAGGAAGTTCTTCACGACGCTTTGACGGCCCAAAAGGGTGTCACGGGTTTGTTCAATACGTTTTCCAACGAGGTGGTCTGCCCCAATTTGCACAAGGTCATGCTGGATATATTGAACGACGAACACGCCATACAGTTTGAAGTCTTTAACGATATGCACGGGCGCGGCTTTTACCCCACGCCGGCAGCCCAGCAGGATAAGATCAACCAAACCAAAAAGCAATACGCCGAGCAGGCGCTATCCACAAGCAATACGGGCGAGCGGCACGCGGGCGTAAACGACAAGGCTTTCCACCGGGCGGCCATAGACTAAATGCGGGCTTGCCTGCCGGCCATTTTTTCTTTCGGCAAGGATAAGAAGGCGCGGGAATTTTGGCGCGAGGCCGGCAAAATTTCGCTTCCGCCGGTTTGCGCGCGGCCTTCGAAAATATAAAAGCATACCGGCACATCTCCGGCGATGGCACATATCGCCGGAGATTTTTTTTTAGTTCCTCATAACTTCTACAAATTTAACGCTATAATAATTTTATATAAACCACAACAGGTTGGATGCGGGAAGTATGCGTATATGGGTAAGCCCGGTTTAAACCATCAAACTGAAGGGAGGACTGTTTGTGGAAGCGTCCATACGCCATAAGCGGCTTCGCATAGCCGGTATGACCTGCGTCAATTGCCAGAACAAGATTGAAAAGAAACTGCGGAACACGGCGGGCGTTACGAGCGCCAGCGTCGATTACGGCACGGGGACGGCGGATATCGCTTACGACTCCGACATTATTTCTCTACGGGATATATGTTCGGTCATCGAGCGGCTTGACTACAAGGCGCTGGCCAATTCTGAAAGCCGCCTGCCCAGGACGGAACGTGTCGTGGGGCTTCTTGTCATCATCGTCGCTCTGTATGCGTTGCTGTCGCACTTCGGCATATTGAACCTGTTTGTTCCGAGCCGGCTTGCCGATACAAAGACGGGCTACGGCATGCTGCTCGTTATCGGTCTTATCACATCCGTCCATTGCGTTGCGATGTGCGGCGGCATTAACCTTTCCCAGTGCATACCGCGGGGAGGGCCCGTTTCGGAAAACGGGAAAATGTCCGCGTTCCGTCCGGCGCTCCTGTACAACCTTGGCCGTGTAATAGCCTATACGGTTGTCGGATTCATGCTCGGCGCGGTCGGTCTTCTGTTCGGCGGCAGCGCCAACGCGGGGCTTTCGGCCTTTGCGCAAGGGATACTGAAGCTAATTGCCGGTGTGTTTATGGTGATTATGGGCATCAATATGCTGGGCCTTTTCCCATGGATACGCCGGCTGCAGCCCCGCATGCCAAAGTTCCTGTCAAACAAGGCCGGCGCTGCGGCATCCCGGAGCAAAAGCCCGTTCATTGTAGGGTTGCTGAACGGCCTGATGCCGTGCGGCCCCCTGCAATCTATGCAGATTGTGGCGCTTTCTTCCGGAAACCCGCTCGTGGGCGCGTTGTCCATGTTCCTGTTCAGCCTCGGCACGGTTCCGCTCATGCTGGGCCTTGGTTCCGCCGTCGCGGCTTTAGGGCAGAAGTTCACAAAGATGGTTATGACCGCCGGCGCCGTTCTTGTCGTCGTCCTCGGGCTCGCGATGCTTTCTCAGGGCGGCAGTCTTTCGGGGCTTCTTCCGCCCGAATTCATTTTGCCAATCGTGATAGGGTTTTGCGCCGCCGGCATCGTTTCAAGCCTGCCGTTTAAGAAGGTTTCACACAGGAGGGTTTCGACCATCGCGGTTTTGGTTATCGCTATGCTCGCGCTTGCGGCATGGAACGGCAATGTCGCCTATGGCAGTTCGGGTAACAATGGCGCGGCCGGCGAAAAAATTACCCTTGCGGACGGCAAGCAGATCGTAACAAGCACCTTATCTTCCGGAAAATACCCCGACATCACGGTTCAGGCCGGAACGCCCGTCAAATGGATTATCAACGCTCCACAAGGGAGCGTGAACGGCTGTAACTACAGAATCAATATTCAGGAGTTCGGCATAAGCAATTACGACTTTAAGACGGGCGAGAATATCATTGAGTTCACGCCGACACGCGCGGGGCAGTTTCGGTACACCTGCTGGATGGGGATGATTCGCGGCTCGATCACGGTGACGGAAGCGGACGACATATCCGCCGCAAAAGACCGGGCGGCAGAAGAGCAGCAGACGGATTCGGCTGCCGCCGGGCTTGCCGCTGGCTTCGAAAGTACCCCCGCCGGATACGCTATCCCAACCAACAATGTGGCCTTGGCGACGCAAACCCTCTACGAAGACATATATCCCGTTCAGGAAATAACCATTGCACTGACGGAGAACGGTTTTTTGCCCGCGATCATGGTGGTTCAATCCGATTTGGATGTTCTATGGACCATTCAAAACACCTACGCGGGCGGTGACTCACGCCTGTTGGTGCCCGACTACGCTACGGCCGTCGCCCTTGAGGCAGGCGGCAATCAGTTGTCTTTCCGCCCCGATTCGGACTTTGCGTTTTCCACAGGCGACAACGCTTTCTACGGTTATGTAAAAGTAGTGGATGATGTAACAACGGCGGACATCGAAGCGATCAAAATTGAAATCGGCGCCTTTGAAACTCTCGTCTATCCTCCCGAAACCTTCAGCCAGAGCGACGGCGGATACGACGCGTCGCAGGCGGTAACGGCCAGGATTGAAAACGGCGTTCAATACGTTACTTCGACTGTCGGCGGGAATGGATACGAGCCTATCCGGGTTCGCGAGAATCTTCCCGTCAAGTGGACGATAGATATGCCGGAGGGAGCCCTGAACTCCTGCAACAACGCCATCTATATCCCCGAATATGACATGGAGGTGGAATTGAGGGCCGGCGAAAACCTCATCGAGTTCACCCCTGACAAATCGGGCTACTATGTCTTCAGTTGCTGGATGGGGATGCAATACGGAAGCATAACGGTCGAGCGCGAGGACGGCTCGGTGGATTACGCGCAGGACGACGGGGCGGGACAGCTGCCATCCTGTTGCGGTTAAGCAACGGCGCCCATACTTGAAAGGAGGCAAAACTCCATGGATTTTATACTTAGCCACTGGCATTGCATACTGCCGGCTATCGGTATCGTTGCGGCCCTGTTCTTTATGAGAGACAAGAAGGGCGACGGCAAGCACAGGCGGCAAAATGAAAACGAAGCGGTGGCCACACCACGCGATTATCAGGATAATCAGGAGGAGAACCACAAATGGAAAATCGGATATTGAGCATCCGGGGTATGACTTGCGCCGCTTGCGCGCAGCGCATTGAGCGGACCGTCCGCAAACTCACGGGGATTTCACAGGCGAATGTGAATATCGCAAGCGAGAAGCTGTTCGTCGAATATGACGCCGCCGTTCTCGATCTGCCGTCCATTAAAGAAGCGATCACCAAAATTGGCTACGAAGTCGTTGAAAAAACCGACAGCCAAAAGGTGACCATCCCAATCGGCGGTATGACCTGCGCCGCCTGTGCCCAGCGCGTGGAAAAAGCCATCAAAAATCTTAACGGCGTGGAGAGCGTTTCGGTGAACTTTGCAACCGAAAAAGCGACCGTCGCGTACTTCCCCCATACGGTCAGGCAGCCGGCAATCCGCGAAGCGATTGAAAAAGCGGGTTATAAGGCGCTTGAAATCAACAAGACGGACGCCGCAGACGAGGACAGGGCGCGTAAGCAAAAAGAGATAAGGACGCTTTGGACGAAGTTCACCGTATCGGCGGTTTTTTCCCTGCCGCTTCTATATATCGCCATGGCGCCTATGATTAAGGTTGTGAAACTCCCCTTCCCCGCCGGGCTTGACCCAATGCAGTTCTCGCTGATTTACGCCCTTGCGGAACTCTTGCTTGTCATTCCGGTTATCGGCGTGGGTTACCGTTTCTATACGGTGGGCTTCAAAGCGCTGATACAACGAAGCCCCAATATGGATTCGCTGATTGCGATAGGAACAACCGCCGCCGTGCTATACAGTTTGTATAACACATTCCAAATAGCGGGCGGCAACTTCGCGGCGGTGGAATCGCTTTACTTTGAAACGGCGGGCGTTATCATCACGCTCATACTGCTCGGTAAGTCGCTCGAGGCGGTAAGCAAGGGCAGAACAAACGAAGCCATCAAGAAGCTGATGGGCCTTGCGCCAAAGACGGCTATCATACTTCAGGACGGCGTCGAAACAGAAATCCCCATTGAGGCCGTCGAGGTCGGCGATATCATCATCGTCAAGCCGGGCGCGAAAATCCCCGTAGACGGCGCGGTAACGGACGGTCATACGGCAATTGACGAGAGCATGCTGACAGGCGAAAGTATGCCTGTAGACAAAAAAGCGGGCGACGCGGTGTACGCCGCTTCACTGAACACGACGGGAACAATACAATTCAGGGCGGAGAAGGTCGGCGGCGATACGGCTCTGGCGCAGATTATCAAGCTCGTTGAGGACGCGCAGGGCAGCAAGGCCCCGATCGCGGCTTTCGCAGACAAGGTTTCGGGGGTGTTCGTTCCCGTAGTATGTCTGATTGCCTTAGCGGCGGGAATTGCGTGGTTTATCGGCACAGGCGGCGACCTGAAATTCTCGCTCACCATATTCATTTCTGTCCTTGTCATCGCCTGCCCTTGCGCTCTTGGCCTCGCTACGCCCACGGCTATTATGGTAGGCACCGGCAAGGGCGCCGAGAACGGAATACTTATCAAGGGCGGCGAAGCATTGGAAACCGCCCACAAAATCAACACGATTGTGTTTGACAAGACAGGCACGATCACCGAGGGCAAACCGGCCGTCACCGATGTGCTGACCGTTCAAGCCATGGGAGCCGACACGCTTTTACAATTGACAGCATCCGCTGAGAAAGGCTCGGAACACCCGCTCGGACAGGCAATCGTTGCGGGAGCGCAAGACAAAGGGCTGGAGCTATTGAGGGCCGACAGCTTTCTTTCCCTGACAGGACGCGGGATAGAGGCGCAAATAGGCGGTCGGTCGGTTCTTGCCGGAAACCGCAAACTGATGGAAGAACGCGGGATTTCCCTTTCCGCACTTGAGGCCGAGTCCGACAGACTGGCGGGCGAGGGCAAGACGCCGATGTATGTCGCGGCTGACGGATCGCTTGCGGGCATAGTGGCCGTGGCGGACGTCATGAAGGCGTCCAGCAGGGCGGCAATCGAAAGCCTGCATAAAATGGGCATCGAGGCCGCTATGATAACGGGCGACAATAAAAAGACCGCCGACGCGATCGCAGCTCAGGTGGGTATCGACAAGGTTCTTGCCGAGGTGCTGCCGCAGGATAAGTCGAACGAGGTCAAAAAACTTCAAAGCGAAGGGCGCACTGTGGCCATGGTCGGCGACGGTATCAACGACGCCCCGGCGCTCGCGCAGGCGGATATCGGCATCGCAATCGGTTCCGGTACCGATGTGGCAATGGAAAGCGCGGATATCGTGCTTATGCGAAGCGACCTGATGGATGTTCCCACAGCGATCAACCTAAGCAAGCGGACAATACGCAATATCAGGCAGAATCTCTTTTGGGCGTTCGGCTACAATGTGTTGGGAATACCCATCGCGGCCGGTGTGCTGTTCCTCTTTGGAGGCCCCCTTCTCAATCCGATTTTCGCGGCGGCGGCGATGAGCCTGTCGAGCGTGTCGGTATTAACCAACGCTTTGCGCCTTAAACGGTTCAAGGCGGCCACGTAAAAAGGTATAGGTGATAGCATGAAGAACACAAAGGTATTTTTCGGCGTTGGCACGGCGGTCGTTGTTGTGGTGGCGCTTGTGGTGATCGTTCTAAAGTTTGCGGGAGGCAGTTTGGATGTCGTCGGCAAGCAATCCATCACCACGTTTGGAACGATTTTACAAACTATCCCGGAGAATGTCGAAGCCGACGATGTGAACGGCGGTTACGCGCTGGCCGCGCCGGACGGGTCTGTGCGTTTCATATGGAGTACGGATTACAGCAAGAGCGCAGTGCACGATGTGATGCTTGAACTGGACGCCAAACCGTTTATTGACGCGGGGCTTGATGCCGGCAAACTGCCGGAAAATTACGCGGCCTATGAAGATAAGCTGATGGTGGGCACGAAACTCGGGGACGACGCGCTCACATATGGCGGGGAAGCGGCGCCCCTTGCGGCATATGAGAAAATCGTAGAAAAATACCGCAGCAACATTAACTACCACACGGCCCTTGACCATTACGGCGTCATGCTCGGGGACGGCAATATGTTTGAGTGGGCGAAGGATCTATCCACGAACTCCACGACAGGAGAAGCGCAGGACAAGGACATTGTGTTCGTCCTCAATCCTCTGCCGCTGGTTGCCGCCGGCGTTAACCCCGAACAGGTGGAAGGCTGGGCATATGCGCAAGTGCCGACCGACGACGGCGACGTATGGAAATTGCTCAAACCATTTGATTTAAAATAGGAGGAATACAGCCGTGACGAAGGCAACCATAAAGATAGGCGGCATGTCCTGCGAACACTGCGTTAAGGCGGTGACAAACGCCGTGAGGGCGCTCCCCGGCGTGGGAAAAGTAGCCGTCAGCCTGCAAGCGAATACAGCTGATGTGGAATACGACATGGACAAAATTTCGCTTGCGGCGATAAAGTCCGCTATCGCCGAAGAGGGCTATGACGCGCCTTGAATACTAAGCGCGGCGGGCCGTATCGGTAACGACGCGTATCGGTACGGCCCGGGCCTTTCGGGGCTTTGCGTCTCCCTCGCGTTCGGGAGTATGTATTTTTATTCGCCTTATGCATTTAGCGATACAACCCCCTTAAGCGTGCAAATTCACTTAACCCGGAGAATGCGCCTATGACTATCCGTATAGATAAAACCGTACTGGCGGTTGACGACGAACCAAAAATTCTGGAAGTGGTGGCGGCGCTCTTTACGAGCAAGGGCTTTCGCGTATTCCCCGCCGAAACAGGCCTGGACGCTCTTAGGATAGCGGAATCGGAAAATATCTCGCTCGTCGTATTGGATCTCATGCTTCCCGATATCTCAGGGGAGGAGGTCTGCCGCCGTTTGCGCCAAAAATCCCGCGTGCCGATTTTGATGCTGACGGCAAAGACTGAGGAAGAGAATTTGCTTGAAGGTCTTACTATAGGAGCGGACGACTATATCACAAAGCCCTTCAGCCTGAAAGAACTGTACGCCCGCGCCGAAGCCGTCCTTCGCAGAACACAGGACGATCTGGTGCCGCTTACCGTCCGCAACTCATTTGGAGACGGCGATCTGGTTGTGGATTTTGAAAGGAATACATTTCTCAAGGCCGGGCATCCCGTGACCCTGACCGCGAGCGAAAGTAAAATTTTGTCTGCGCTGATAAAGTATCCCGGCCGGGTTTTTACCCGTGATAATCTGATAAATATCGCGTTCGGCGGCGACTTTGACGGTTACGACCGCGCCATTGACAGCCACATTAAAAATCTGCGCCAGAAAATCGAAGACGACCCCAAGAACCCGGCGTATATACTGACCGTCCATCGCCTCGGCTATAAATTCGAAGGTGCGTAATATGTGGAAAAGCCTTCGCGCGCAACTATCGTTATCCATTCTCCTGATTGTAGTCATCACGGTCGGGCTTATCAGCGTGTTTTCAAACCTGCTTATCAATCGTCAATTCGAAGAGTATATCGCCCGCCAGGAAAAGGAAAGAAGCAAGAGTATCGTTACAGACCTTGGAACCGGATACAACAGCATTGGCGGGTGGAGCCAGGATTTTCTTCATACCATAGGCATGTATTCGCTTTACGACGGATACATACTGAAAATCTACAATACGGACGGCAAAATCCTGTGGGACGCCGAGAACCACGACGTATCCCTATGCGGAACAATTATGAGCGAAATTATCGAGCGCATGGAAGACGCAGAAAAATCCGGCAACTTTGAAACGCACGTTTACGACATCACGCGCGGCATAAACAGGGTCGGTTCCGTTTCGATAACCTACTACGGCCCCTTTTTCTTTACCGAAAGCGACTACACCTTTATCAAGACGCTTAATAATCTGCTGTTTGTTATCGGGATAGTATCTGCGGCCTTTGCCGTCATGATCGGCGGCATATTGGCGCAAAGATTATCCGTTCCCATCGCAAAGACCGCAGAGATAGCGACGCGCATATCCGAAGGCAAATACGACATCCGCTTTGAGGGCACGCCCAACACGCGGGAGCTTAAAGAAATGGCGGCGGCGGTCAACCATCTAGCGCAAGCTCTGTCGGAGCAGGAGGCGCTAAGAAAACGGCTGACCCTGGACGTCGCCCACGAACTTCGGACGCCCCTTTCATCCGTCGGTTCACATTTAGAGGCCATGATAGAGGGCATCTGGGAAGCCGCTCCGGAGCGTTTGCAGGGCTGCCTTGACGAAGTGAAGCGTCTTGGCGCGCTTGTAAGCGAATTGCAAGAGCTCGCAAAGACCGAAAGCGAGAATTTATCACTAAACAAATCCCCAACGGATATGCTCGCGCTTGTAAAAAGCGTGAACGAGAGCTTTAAGGCAAAGGCCGCCAAGAAAAACCTTGCGCTGACCGAAAGCGGAGAGTCCGTTGTGGTTTTTGCCGACGAAAGGCGCGTGCGGCAAGTGCTTACCAACCTCGTATCCAACGCCGTCAAGTACACGCCCGAAAACGGGCGCGTGTCTTTAGAGGTGGGCGCAAGCGAAACGGAGTGTTTCATCACTATAAGCGATACCGGGATGGGCATACCGGAAGCTGAACTGCCATATATCTTCGAGCGATTTTATCGTACCGATAAATCCAGAAACCGCAAAACCGGCGGCACGGGAATCGGGCTTACAATCGCCCAATCCATAACGGAAGCCCACGGCGGAAAAATAGATGCCGAAAGCGCGGCCGGTAAAGGCAGCCGGTTTACCGTTACTTTGCCAAGATGAGCTACGCGGCTTTTCCGGGTAACCGTTAAAAACAGGCTCCGCTTTGGGGGGCCGTTCAACAGAACCAACATATCTTCCCCATATCTTCTGCGCATATCTTCCCCCTATCTTCCGCGCATATCTTCCGCGCATATCTTCCCCCTAAACGTTCCATTGTCAAACAAGCGCGCATAAGCTATACTATTTAATACAGACAAGACTATATACGCAAAAGGTATCCTTATGCACGCATTTGCCATCATAACCGACACCTGCGCGGATTTACCCTGGCTCGCCGCGCTCACGCAGAATGTAGAGCTTGCGCGCCATACCTGCATGGTGGGTGAAGCCGCCTATACATACAACCCGGGCAGTGAAAACGATATAAGCGCCGTCTATCGGGCCATGCGCGAAGGCATCGCCGTAGAGACGCTGCCGGCTGACGAAAAGGCGCTTATGGATACGTTTGAGCCGCACCTCGCCGCCGGGCGCGACGTGCTTATGCTTACGGTATCGCGGTATTTGAGCGATACGTTTCGGCACGCCATGGCCGCGCGCGAAGCGTTGCTGCCGCGCTACGCCGCCCGCAGGATCGTGCTTGTGGATACCCTGTGCGCCGCCATGGCGCAGGGCATGCTTGTGCATGAGACGCTAGAGATGCGCAACGACGGAAAGACGCTTGACGATATTGCGGATTGGGTGCTTCGTAACCGCAGCTTTATGAACGCGCTGCTTTTCCCCGCCAGCCTGAAATGGCTGCGCGAGGGCGGCCGCTTTGCCGGCGGGGCCATGGGCGATCTGCTTGGGCAGCGCGCGCTGCTTAGCATGGACGCCTGCGGTAGCATGCGGCTTTTCGGCAGGCACAAAACGGCTGCGGACGGCCTTGCGGCCATGGCGCTTGCCGTTAAAGAACTGGGCTTTGCGCTCAACCGCCAGGTGGTGGGCATCACCCATACGCAAGCGCCCGCGCTCGCCGCAGAATTGCGCGCGTATTTGATAAAGGAAATTGGCTGTGACGCCGCCATATTGCCCATGGGCCCTATCGTGGGGCGCCATGTTGGGCCCGACGCGGTGGGCGTGGCGTTTTTTGGTATTGAGAGACAATGAAAGGAGTTTTGTACGTATTTATGGATACTACATTTGTTATTACTACGGAATCGAATTCGGAGCTGCCGTATGCCTGGGAGGATGAAACGGGCGTGGGCGTGCTGCGCATGCCCTACACCGTTGACGGAACGGAATACTATTACGACTTGGGCCGCGAAACCGATGTGCCGGCCTTTTATGAGATCATGCGCAACGGCGCCGCCGTTATCACCGCGCAGCGCAACCCCAACGAGGTTATCGAATATTTCGAGCCCTTTTTGGCCGCCGGTAAGGATATACTGCATATCGCGTTCTCTTCCGCGCTTTCGGGCACGTTTCATTGCGAGGCGGCCGCCGCCGCCGAATTGATGGAAAAATATCCCGGCAGGCGCGTCGAGCTTGTGGATACGCTGGCGATATCGGCGCCCCTGGCGCAACTGGTGGAGGCCGCCACGCGCATGCAGCGGGCGGGAAACTCCATGGATGAAATACGCGACTGGGTGGAAGCCAACAAGCAGCGCGCCTGCGCGCTTTTTACCGTAGACAATCTGGAATACCTGCGCCGCGGCGGCAGGGTATCGGGCGCGGCCGCGTTCTTTGGCAACGTGCTTGAGCTTAAGCCGGTGCTCTGTATCAGCCCCGAGGGCAGGCTTGTGCCCATAGATAAAGTAAAGGGCCGCAAAAAATCCATGCGTTACCTGGTGGATACATGCGCGGCTACCATAGATTGCCCCGAGGAACAAACCATCACCATCTGCCAGGCGGATTGCCTGGAGGAAGCGCGGTCACTTGCGGCCATGGTGCGGGAAAGCATTCGCCCAAAGGATGTGCGCATCAATCTTGTAGGTCCCGTGATAGGCTCGCATTGCGGGCCCGGCACGCTGGCGCTCGCATATTACTGCCGCGATAGGGCGCAACTGATACCCGCAGGTACCGGCGCCGCAAAATAGCGCCCAATACTCCCTACTTTTATCAAAGGAGAGGCATAAATATGAAGCTGGAATTTTTTGGCGCCGCCCGTACCGTTACAGGCTCCTGCCATATGCTCACGTGGGAGAACGGTTCGCTGCTGGTGGATTGCGGCATGCGCCAGGGCGCAGACGCCAAGGGCCTCTACGGCGAAGATACTTTCCCTTTTGACCCGAAGGATATCTGCGCCGTGCTTTTAACACACGCGCATATCGACCACAGCGGGTTGCTGCCGCTGTTGGTCAAGCGGGGCTTTAGCGGCCCCATACTGTGCACCGACGCCACCGCCCAGCTTTCCACCATCATGCTGCCTGACAGCGCCAGCATACAGCAGCAGGACGCCGACTGGCAAACGCGCAAAAACCAGCGCGCGGGCAAGCCTGCGGTTTCTCCGCTGTATACGCTCAAGGATGTGGACGACACGCTGCGGCTGTACCGCGGCATATCCTACAACGAAACGGTGGCGCTTTTCCCCGATGTACGCGTGCGCATGCAAAATATCGGCCACCTGCTGGGCTCCGCCGTGATCGAAATTTGGGTGAATGAGCAGGGCAAAACCACCAAAATAGTATTCTCGGGCGATGTAGGCCGCGCCGACAGGCCCATCATTGAAGACCCCGCCGGCATCGATACCGCAGATTATCTGGTGCTGGAAGGCACTTACGGCAACCGCAACCACGAACTCGCCAGCGACGCCGCCAAGGAGAATGAACTTTGCAATGTGCTGCGGGGCGCCATCGCCCGCAGCGGCAACATTGTGATGCCCAGCTTTGCCGTGGGCCGCACGCAGGAGATATTATATTAC
>JAISXK010000100.1 GCA_031270585.1 Clostridiales bacterium
GGCGCTATGAATACTTGATGCGAAAATAACCCGTGATGGGGACGTTATGGCAAGTACTATACTCTTTACACAATAAACACAAAACACAAAAGCTGCTAAACAAAGCAGCTTTTGTGTTATGGCAATATGGTTATAGAAGTCTATTCTTTGTCTGCAGCCGAAGTTTCTACAGCTTCCTCTTCTTCGGCGGCCGGGGCTTTTGCAGATTCCTCTTCGGCGGGCGTTGCGGCTGTCTCTGCTTCGGCGGGCGCTATTGCTAATTTTTCAGCCGGCTCTTCAACGGGCGCTTTGGCCTTCTTTGCCGGGGTCTTTCCGGGTTTTTCTTTTGCGGCAACGGGCAAGGCTATGGCTTCTTCGGGTTCATCGGTCAAGGTTAAGCCTTCAAACAGAGAGGCCAGGCTGGTGGTGGTGGATTGTACCGGCGGCAACTCGTAATCGCTGTCTTCGCTTCTGCGGGGCCGGCGCTCCTGACGATCGGGCCTTACGCCTTCGGCGGAGGAAGGGGATAGGAAGTTTGCGCGTTCGGCATTCTTTGCCGTGCGCTGCTGGCGCTCGGTCGCGCGCTGCTCTTGCCTTTCGGCATAAGCCCGGCCACGCTCGGCGCGCTCGGCTGCGACCTCTTCAGCTATTTCAGGGTTTTCTTCCAGAATAACATCTTTGCGGCTCAGACTGATACGCTTGGCTTCGGCGTTAACATCCAGCACCTTGCAACGCACGATATCGCCCACGTTGATTTCATCTTCCACTTTGGCAATCCTGCGCACGCTCACCTGAGAGATGTGAATGAGGCCGTCGATGGTGGGCTCCAGCGCCACAAACGCGCCAAAGGGAACGATGCGCACCACTTTGCCTTCGACGATGCTGCCCACAGGATATTTTTCGGCCGCCATGGTCCACGGCTTGGGCTGCAGTTGCTTATAACCCAACGATACACGCTTTTTTTCGACATCGATATTGAGCATGATGACTTCAATTTCCTGGCCGATCTTCAATACGTCGGACGGATGCTTAACGCGTCCCCAAGCGATATCCGTCACATGTATCAGGCCGTCCAGACCGCCAATATCTACAAACGCGCCAAAATCGGTGAGCCGCCTGACAACGCCGGTGACCTTTGTGCCGGCTTCAAGCGTAGCCCAGCGCTCTTTTTTTGCATTTTCCTGTTCGGCTAACATAACCTTTTTTTGTGAGGCGACAATGCGCTTTTGGCTTCTGTTTACCTCAATAACGGCAAGCCTCATGGGCTTGCCCACAAATTCGGAAAGGTTTTCAACATATTTTATTGATACGTGCGAAGCGGGAACAAACGCCCGCAAGCCGTTGATGGACGCAATCAGGCCGCCCTTGACAACATCTTTGCCAACGCCTTCGAAAACCTTGTTTTCGATATCTTCATTGGCCATGAGCTCTTCCCAAAGTTTCTTACCCTCAACGCCCTTGCGAGAAAGCAGAACATTGCCTTCGCCATCGTTTACCTTCAACACTTCTACTTCGATGGAGTCGCCAACCTTGACAACGTCGCCAGGTACGACCGCAGGATCGGAAGAGAATTCGTTTTTGGGGATAAAGCCGTCGGATTTGTAGCCGATACTTACAAACACTTCATCATCAACCACCTGTATAACCGTGCCGGTGATGATTTGGCTGCTTCGAATGCGCACCATTGTCTTTTCCAACGCTTCCGCAAAGTTGTCAGAGTCGGCGTCCTGTTCTTTTGTGGCAGCTGCGGCGGCATCTTCTTCCGCAGGCTTGTCCTCAGCCGGAGGCTCGGCCTGCGTAGCGGTCACAGATGGAGCTTCTTCAGCAACATCAGCAGGTGCCTGCACGGGCGCTTCCACCTCCAAAGTAATGGCAGCCTCAACAGGTATCGTCTCCTGAGCTGATGTGGTCTCCATTTGTGTTTCGACCGTCGCTTTTTCCAGTTCGTTCATTACAGTTACAACCTCCCTAATCATCCAGTGCGGCGTCGAAGCGCCTGCAACAATACCTATTATATCATCGGAATGGATTTTTTCAAGTAAAAGTTCGCCTGCATTCTCAATAGAATAGGTGCTTTTTGCATATCGCTCGCAGATACACGCCATTTTTTTTGTGTTGGAACTGTGCCGCCCGCCAACAACAATCATAACGGTGCACGATTTTGCGAGCAATTCCGCTTCTTTTTGCCGCGCGACGGTGGTATCGCAAATGGTATCATAACATACAATATTTTCGAACCGTTCGCGGCAGCGTTTGATGATTGCCTCATACGCCTGCTTATCAAACGTAGTTTGCGCAACGAGTATAGCGGGTGTTTCGCCGGCGGACAGCCGGTTAATATCTGAATAATCCTGCACAACATGCGCATTCATTCCTGCCCATCCCTGTATTCCCAATACCTCGGGGTGATCGGGCTGCCCCGCTATCAAGATGCGCTTTTGCTCGTTTTTCGCCGCTTCCACTATATGGTGTATGCGTTGCACAAAAGGGCAGGTCGCATCATACAGTGCAATGCGGCGCTCCTCACATTGTCTGTATATATCGGGGGAAACACCATGCGAGCGTATGATAAGCTTTGCGCCTTCCTGCAAGGAATCCAGTTGTTCGTTTGGGTAAATGCAATGATCCTTTAGCTGGCGGATAACCGCTTCATTATGGATAAGTTCGCCATATGTATATGTGGGCGCCGCAGGGTTGGCAAGCGAGAGCGCCATATTCACGGCGCGTTCTACTCCGAAACAAAATCCCACATTTTTTGCAACGATGATTTTCATATCACTTTTCAATCTGGGCGCGCAGTGCCTGGATACTGTCACTGATTTCGTCAGTTACCACATCCACCAATTGCGACTTGGATGTGGTGGCAACAATATCGCTTACGCGCAACGGCGTACCCACAGCCATTTCAAAGTGTAAGTTGGTATAGCTGTCGCGCTTAATGTAAACAGGTATAACCGGCGCGCTGGATCGTATGGCTAAAAAAGCCGCTCCTTTTTCCAAATCGTCCATACTGTCTGTTATCGTGCGCTTCCCCTCGGGGAATATGCCAAACGCCTTGCCTTGATCCAACACCTTCAGGGCCTTTTTCATGGATTGCATATCCGCCTGATTACGATTGACCGGGAACGCGAGCAGCCCGCGAAAAAATATACGCATATACCAATGATGAAAAAGCTCGGCCTTCGCCATAAAATGAATATGCCGCGGGCTGAACATGGCAAGCATCACGGGGTCAAGCATGGAAATATGATTACATACGAATATGACCTTGCCCTTGATATACAGATGCCGCTTGCCTATTATAATGGGCCTGCACAGCAGATAGAAGAATGGCGCGAGCAGATATTTTAAAAGAATATACAGCATAAAAACCTCATGAGTAGTCGGCGCTCATTCCGATGCGCCGCCTACAATTTTATTCCATATCGCTTGAACAGATTGTTCTATATTCATATGAGTGGTATCGATGAAGACGGCGTCGTCCGCCTGGCGCAAAGGGCCTATTCTCCGGTGGGAATCCGTATAATCGCGGGCGATGATGGCCTCTTCAATCTCTTGCAAGGTTTGGGTGTGGGGTATTGATTTTTCCCGGAACTCATGTAGCCGCCGCTCCGCGCGGACGCGGGAGGATGCGCTGACATAAAACTTAAACTTGGCACGGGGCATGACTACCGTGCCGATATCGCGGCCGTCCATCACAACGTCGTTCTCGTTTGCCACAATCTGTTGCAGTTTCACCATCTTTTCGCGCACGGCGGGATGCGCGGCGATATCCGATGCGCCTTTGCCGATCTCGGGTGTGCGTATTTTATCCGTCACATCCGCGCCGTTTAACAGCATGCGCTGCAAGCCGTCCTGATAGGCGACGCGGATATCCGCCCCCGGCAATATTTGCGCGACGGCGGCCGCGTCATTGGGGTCAACATGACGTTGCAACGCAAACAACGCAAGCGTGCGGTACATGGCGCCGGTATCCAAGTGCAGGATATGCAGTTTTTGGGCTATCGCTTTGGCGATGGTGCTTTTTCCCGCGCCTGCCGGGCCATCGATGGCAATATGCATACGCAGCATATAAAACCTCCATGATTGCACAGATATATTTTGAGAGTTTTACCCTCTAAACGAAAAACCGCCCAGGCGTCCTGCCAGCCTGCCTGTTGACCAGGCGATCTGCAAATTAAAGCCGCCTGTAGCCGCATCCACATCCAACAGTTCGCCGGCGAAATACAAGCCTTTGATGAGCTTGGATTCCATGGTGGAGGCGTCGACCTCTTTGGTGGAAACACCCCTGCGGGTAATGATGGCCTCATCAAAAGGGCGCGTCTTTTCTACCGTTAACGGCAGGGCCTTTAATACGCTTATAAGCGCCGCCCGCTGCTTTCTCGTAAATACGCTTGCGGGACTTGACGCGTCGATTGCCGCAATTTCAAACAGTATAGGCAGCAGGCTTTTTGGCGCCAGTGCGGAAAACGCATGCAGCATATTCTGGCGGTTGTGCGCTTCAATATCCCGGATAAGCCTTTTTTCCAGTTGCTTAGCTGTTAGGCCAGGCTTTAAATCGATCAAAAGCGTTACTCCCTGGAGGTTGTCGGGCAGGTAAGAGCTTGCGCTTAACACCAACGGGCCCGATGCGCCAAAGTGCGTAAAGAGCATCTCCCCTAGTTCCCGGTATACGGTCCTGCCCCGGTACACTGCGCGCAGCGTTATATTTTTCAGCGACAGGCCGGATAAATCCTTGGGCCAACGCTCCTTTGTTTGCAGCGGAACCAATGCCGGCAGGGGCGGGATAACGGTGTGCCCAAGCTTGCTGGCAAATGCGTAGCCGTCACCTGTGCTGCCGGTAGAGGGGTAGCTCATGCCGCCGGTAGATAATATGACAGCGCCGGCGGTATAGGGTTTGCCGGCAAGTACGCCGGCAACGTGCCCGTTTTCTACGAGGATATCCGAAACCTGTGCGTTGAGAACAACCTCAACCCCGCATCGCCTGAGCTTTTCGGCCAGGGCGCGAATGACGTCGCTGGATTTATCCGACTGCGGGAATACCCGGTCGCCACGCTCCACCTTAGTAGGTACGCCTAAAGCATGCATCAAGGAGATCACATCCGCGCTGCTATAAGCGCTGTAGGCGCTAAACAAAAACCGTGGGTTATGTATGATGTTTTCAAAAAAGGCTTCTTTACCGCCGGCATTGGTGATGTTACATCTGCCCTTGCCGGTGATGTAGAGTTTTTTGCCAAGTTTTTCGTTTTTTTCTATCAAGGTTACGGTATGACCCTGTTCAGAGGCCGTAATTGCCGCCATCATGCCTGCGGGGCCGCCGCCAACTACAATTACCCTCATGCGATGCCCCTTAAATGCGATGTATTGTTTAAAGTCAATACCCGGTTGTATGTTTGCAGCAGTTCAACCTCGGTATAAGAGGCGTTATCCAGAACGATATTATGGATATGCGAAACATCCATGCCGACCAAATACATTACGGTCAGCTTCAAGGGGATGGAATGCCCCACCAGCAATATGGTTTCGGCATCGGTATGTGATGTTTTCAGTTCGTCAATTAAGCGGATACAGCGGGATAATACGCCTGTTAACGGTTCGGCGCCGGGCGGCGTATAGCCCGCAGGGTCATGCAGCCAGCTTTCAACATCGCGCGGAAACAGCGTTTCCAATTCGGAAAATGGTCGGCCTTCCCACTCGCCGAAGTCGCGTTCCAGCATCCAGCGGGAATCGCGCGGGGTGAGGCAGAGCGCATCCCCTATAATGGCGGCCGTCTCACGCGCCCTTTGCAGAGGGCTGCAATAAATGGCTGATACGCTGCCGGGCTTGCACAAAGCCGCGAAACGCCCGCTTTGCAGCCGGCCCATGTCGTTTAAGGGGATATCCGTGCGGCCCTGTGTGCGCAACTGGGTGTTCCAAATGGTTTGCCCATGCCTTGTGATGATGAGCTTCATTTATCCTCCTGCGGCCGCATGGGAACGGTGCTTTTGACGTAGATTTTCTGTCTGTCCCAGATATTTTCCAGTCTGGAAAAATGCTCTGCGAGATACTCCTTGCGCATCAGGCCCACAGCGACAATGATGGCGTTGATGAGTGAAAGTGGCGCCACCAGCGAATCGGTGAAGGGCACCATATCGCTTCGGGCGGTCAATGGATAGGTCGCGAAAGGGATTAACGGCGAGCTGTTGCTATCGGTAAGGGCGATGGTGGTGGCGCCTAAAGAGTGGGCGAACTCGATGGCGTCCACCGTGCGGTTGGAGTAACGCGGGAAAGATATGGCCACACAAACATCGCCCTCGCCGGTATGCGCCATCTGCTCGCAGGCGTTAAACAGGGTGGTGTTTACCGACACCACGCAGCCGCAGATAAAGCTGAGATTATAGGATAAAAACTGGGCGATGGGGTATGCGTTGCGCATGCCGATCACATAGATGTTGTTGGCGTTTACCAAGGCGTTTACCGCACCCTCAAAGGCGATGTTATCTATGGCGTCGATGGTCATGCGGATATTTTGCATATCGTATTTGAGCACCGTCTTCAAAACATCCGACCGGGGCAGATCTGATGTGAGCTGTATGCGCTGCATGGATGTGAGCTTGTTTCGGATAAGCTCCTGCAGGGCGCGTTGCAACTCGGGGTAACCGTCGTAACCCACGCTGTAGGCAAAGCGCACGACGGTAGATTCGCTCACTCCCACCGTTTGCCCCATGCGCGAGGCGGTGATGAAAGCCGCGCGGTCATAATTTTCTATGATATATGTGGCTATCAGCTTTTGGCTTTTGCTAAAGGATTGATAACGCGCCTGCAATTGCGAGATTAAGTCATTTTGCACCAACATAATGCCACCTCACTTTGATTGCGCCCCGCCACCGGGGAGTATAACGGAGGATATATCCATCTGCCGCATGTATGTTTCGCAGGTTATATCGCAATGTATGGGCGTAAGTGTGGCATAACCCTGTTGCACCCAACGTACATCGCTGTCGATGGTATCATCAAGTATTTCGCGCTCTTTAAAATCCATAAAAAAGTAACGTCTGCCGTAGGGGTCGTTGAATTCGACATGCCGGTCGTCATAATCCTGCATGTGCAGCTTTGCGAGTTTGATGCCCTTCACATGCGCTAAAGGTAGCTCGGGCGTATTTAAATTGAGTATCATGCGCGGCGGCGGCGGACTGGATTCTATATACTCTATGATCAATTGTGTTATGTGCGCTGCGGCGGAAAAATCCACCGGTTGCCAGGCGCAGCAACTTGTTGCAAGCGCGGCTTTGCCGCCCAATGCGGCCTCCATAGCCGCGCCTACCGTGCCGGAATACAACACATGCGTGCCAAGGTTGGCGCCATGGTTGATGCCGCTCACAACCAGATCGATATGCAAGCCCAGGCTGGTGCAGCCAAGGCGCACACAATCTGCGGGGGTACCGGCGGTGGCATATACATCCACGCCCTGCAGCCCCGGCAGCGTGATGGGGCGCACGCGCACAGGTTCCACAAAGGTGGCGGCATGGCTCATACCGCTGTGTTGCGCCTCGGGCGCAACGATGGTTATATGGTGATAACGGCGCAGTTCTTGGGCAAGGCTACGCAAGCCTTCCGCGTATACGCCGTCGTCATTGCTGAGTAATATATTCATGGAGCCTCCTTCGCTTGAAAGCCGGTTTGCACTTTAAAACTGGTTTACATTATAGCAGCAGACAACGGCGCTTTCAACGCATAATGAAAGAGAATGCAGGAAATCTTGCGAAAGAAATGCGCACTAAGGCTAAAAGGGAAATGAACCGATATGTAAAACAGGCAAGTTTTCGCGATGAGCCCATGGGAGATAACGGGGTATGCAAATTACGTGTTTTTATGCCCAAATTTTAAAATTATTCACGCATGGGGGTTGTATTGGTGCTATAATGCTGGTAGCTGGTTTGATTGTACGCAAAATGTAAAGGGAATAATTTATGAAATGAAGCGAAAACATAAGCGCCGTTCTTCGTATATATTAAGCGCCGGGCCGTCGAGACCGGCTGTTAAGCAAAAACAAAAAGCCGGCGCGTCCGCAGGCAGGAAGCGTTTACGCTTCAAGATATATTTGCGCGGAGCGAAAGCTTTGCTGGCGGCGCTTTTTGAGCAAATCAAAAAAGGGTCCATACGCGCCATTGCGGTGGCGACCATGGTTGTGCTGCTGGTTGTAAGCATGCCTTTAACGCTGATATTGACCAATGGCGCAAAGGACAGGCCCGGCGCCACGCCGGCGCAAGCCGCCGGCACGGCCGAAAATATGCTGGTGCTGGATATTGGCCGGCAAACATACAGCGCGGGCGCGCAGAACGTTCAAGAGCAAAACGCGGCGCCCACGCCAACGCCCGAGCCGCACCCCGATAACGGCGAGTTTTTGAAGCGCGGCATGACCGCCGGCGTGGTTGCCGAAGTGCAAGAGCGATTGATGGAACTGGGCTATATGGATTGGGACGAGCCCACCACGTTCTTTGGCCCCAACACCAAGGATGCGGTGATGCTCTTTCAACGGCAGCACGGGCTTGATATGGACGGTAGCGTGGGCACACAAACCTATAGCGTGTTGATGTCGGCCGACGCGCAAAAATATACCATCACCATCGGTGTGGAAGATGACGACGTGCTGGAACTGCAAAAGCGTCTGCGTGAGTTGGGATACCTTAATAAAGCCACACGCTACTTCGGCACCGAAACTGAAGCGGCGGTAAAAACATTCCAGGAGAAAAACGGCCTTTCGCCGGATGGAAAGGTTGGCGAAAAGACCCGCGAAATGCTATACAGCGAAGACGCCAAGGCAAACTATTTTGGGCGTGGCGAGGTCAGCGAAAAATTGAGAGAATACCAAAATAGGTTAAAGAGTCTTGGGTACCTGACCACCGATGCGGACGGCAAATATGGCAACGATACGGAAAACGCCGTGCGGCGCTTCCAAGAGCGTTCGGGCCTGATTGCGGATGGTTATCTGGGGCCGGATACCATCAAGTTTCTGATGGCAAAAGAGGCCCAGGCCAACGCGCTGATGATCGGCATGAAGGGCTCTGACATCACAAAGATACAGGAAAGATTACAAGAACTTAACTATCTGAGCGGCAAGGCGGATGGATATTTTGGATCCGGTACGGAAACTGCTGTGCGCAACTTCCAAAACCAAAATGGTCTGAGCGTGGACGGCAAAGTGGGTAAGAAGACGTTGAACCTTCTGATGTCTTCCGGCGCGAAAAAATCCGACGGCAGTTCGGCGGGAAGTTCAAGCAGTTCCAACGCAAGCGCAAACGGTAGTTCCGGTTCCGGCGATTCCGGCGGTTCCGGTATGGTGCAAGCCCCCGGCGCTAATGTTGAAACGTTTATTGCCGTGGCTGAATCAAAAATAGGCAGCAAATACGTGCGGGGCGGCAAGGGACCCAGCGTATTCGATTGCTCCGGCTTTGTATATTGGTGCCTTAACCAAGCAGGTGTCTCACAGGGGTACATGACATCCGGCGGGTGGCAGAAAACCACAAAATATCAAAGAATTTCGAGTATGAACGGCTTAGAACGCGGCGATGTGGTGAGCTTTAAGGGACATGTAGGCATTTACCTTGGCGGCGGGCGCATGATCGATGCTTCATCCAGCCAGGGCAAGGTGCGCGTCTGCTCCGCCATACAGGAAAGCGCGTATTGGAAGAAAACCTTCGTTTGCGGATTTAGAATTTTCTAAATAAAAAGGAGCGACAAGGGCGGCCGGGCTGGCCGCCTTTCTTTGGGGATATGATGACCATACTGGATTTGACGCATGTTCTAAAAGAGGATATTCCCATTTTCCCCGGTACAGAACCCCCTACGCTGGAGGCCGCGTGCTCCTGCGAAAAAGAGGGTTTTGCCGAAACAAAAATATGCATGTATTCACATGTAGGCACGCATATGGATGCGCCCGCGCATTTGTTTACCGGCTTTGCTACGCTTGACCAAATACCGGCGGCGCAGTTTTGCGGCAAGGCGGTGGTGGTAGATTGTACGCCTGATCCGCAGGAAAACGCGGCTTGTGCGATTACCATGCGGGATATTGCGCCACATAAGGCATTGGCCGACCAGGCGGATTTTTTGCTGTTTCATACGGGTTGGTCGGATAAATGGGATACCGGCGATTACCTGTTGGATCGGTATCCCTGCATGGACGCGGAGGTAACAGAATACCTGATCCGCATGGGTAAAAAAGGGGTGGGAGTGGATTGCATCAGCATTGACCGCCTGCATGATGGTGGCCTGCGCAACCACCGCGCGCTTTTGCAAACAAACAGTATGGTAATTATAGAAAACCTGACGCATTTGAAGCCGCTGGTGGGCAAACTGTTTTATTTTTTTGCTATGCCGCTCTTCTATCGCAAGGCGGATGGCGCGCCCGTGCGGGCTATTGCCATCTATGAAGCACTGTAGACGGCGCGTACTCTCGCTTCCCGCCAGCCTCCTTTTTTTAAAACAATAAGAACCGGGCCGCCTGATTGGGGCCCGGTATGATTCGTCGGTCAATATAGTTTCTTTGGTATGATCTAGCGCCGAGACAGTATACGGTGAATTTTGTCGTCGCTGTAATTGCGGGATAGCATCATATCAAGCAGTTCTTGCCGCATTGCATGGTCGGGTGTGTTCAACTGCGTCCCGAGGTTATTCTTGTTGCGTTGCTGCTTTGCCGTTTTACACAAGTCTCCAAGTGCGATGGTTTTTCCAATCAGCATCATCATGATCGCCTCCTTAAACTTTATACCGCCTTTTGACAGTTATAGTGTAGCATCCTTTTTATAAGCAGTACATATATTCCATACCGTTTTCCCGTAAAATAACTGGACATATTAAGGTTATTCACGGTAAAATGTTTAAAAAATAAGGTATGATGAATGTGGGCGCCGGTTTTTATGCGGCGGGAGGATCTATGGACGAAATAGATAGAAAAATACTGCACATTTTGTGCGAAAACGCACGCATTTCCTTAAAAGAACTTGGCGGTATGATCAACTTGAGCAATACCGCTACCGGCGAGCGCGTAAAAAAGTTAGAAGATACAGATATAATCAAACGTTATACGATTATTATGGATCACAAAAAGATCGGGTATTCACTGCATGTCATGATCGTTTTGGAGTTCCCCTATACCGTGCGCGAAAACCAGGATAAGTTTTTGCGGTTTATTAAGGATGATAAGCGTATTGTATGCGCGTACCCAGCCTATTCCGGCGGGAAGGATTATGTGCTGGACATTTACTGTAAGGATATGCAGGCTTTTATAGAGCTTCAGGATGTGCTGGTGGGATTTGGGTTCGCGACGTCGTTTGTGGTGGGAGACGACATTTTGGAAGAACACGCAACATGAAGCGAGGAGGATAAAATATATTTGAGATCGGAAG
>JAISXK010000105.1 GCA_031270585.1 Clostridiales bacterium
CGCTTATACCCTTGCCCTGCAAATCGGGGTGTACCGCGATCAAAAAGAGATCCCGCGTATCATTTTTTCCCTTCAGCGCCTTTAAGATATGGTACCATCCTATGGGGAAGAACCGCCCCCGCGTCTTTTGCTGCGCCAGCGATATGGAAGGCCCCGATACGCCGAACGCCACAACATCCTCCCGCTCGTTGAGCAGTATCAAAGTGCTGCGCTCGTCGATCATGGGCAAAAACTCTTTTACGTATTTTTTTACCTGCGGGGGCGTCAGCGCCACCGTGCCATACAGGATGCGGTAGGTTTCGTTATACAGCTCAAACACCTTTTCCACATAGGGCAACATATCCCTGCGCTTTTTCAGCGGCGCCGCGTGCAGTTTGGCGCGTTTTTCAATTGTCTCCACCAAACGCTCCAGCTTTTGCACGCGTTCGTCCTGTTTGGTCCTTTCAGGCAAAGTGACGCGAAACTCTATCCAGTCCACATCCTTTTCATACCCCATGCGCTCCATATGCGCCGGGTAATACGCATAGTTGTAGTTCACAAAAAATTGGCTCACCCTATTAAAGCCTTCCACGAGCAGCCCTTCGCGATCCATATCCGAAAAGCCCAGCGGCCCGTGCACGGATATGCAGCCCTTTTCGCGGGCATAACCTTCCACTGCGGCAAAAAGCGCGTCCACAACCTCGGCGTCGTCGATATAATCCGCGTGCGAAAAGCGCATCTGGTTTTTACCCACCTTCTCGTTGGCGTGGGTGTTGTAAATGGCGGCGATGCGGCCCACGATTTTACGATCGCGGTACGCCAAAAAGCATTTGGACTCGCAATATTCATGGGCCGGGTTTTTATCCTTGATGAAGTCGTTGATCTGGCTATTCAGCATATCCGGCACGAAATACGGGCTATCCTTATAAAGCCAATCCACAAAGCGCACAAATTTTTTAATATCCCTGCGCGTTTCTATTTCACGAATGGTTACCATATTCTCCCCTCATACCGTATTATCCGGAACGGTATTCCGCATGCCGCTTTCATTATAACAGCAGCGCCGCAATGCGGCAACCCGAGAGAACGAACCCGGTTGCGCCCGTGTTGCGCCCGGTTGCGCGAAGTATAATTTGTATATGATTTGTGCATAATCGTATGGAAGTTTCCCCTTCTAAAGATTCGCCGTGCCCAAAAAGGCGCCACCTGCGCCTTTTTAGGGCTCGGTCGGATCGTCGGATAGCCATGGCGCCATAGCTTCTTTTAAATAAGCCATGCGCTACATGTAGTAATCAAAATACCCGCCAAACTCTTCAAGGTAGGGCCACGCGAAGCTTACCACCAGAATGACGATAGCAACGCAAATGGCGACGCCGATGGCGGTTTCAAGCAGCCTTGCGCGGGCGAAGTTGCGCAGGTTTCGGCTTTGGCAACCCCCGCACGCCCACACGATCAGTATGACGAGGTTCACAACGGGTATCCACGAAAGCAGCAAAGCGCCCAGGAATTTGCCCGTGCCGACAACGGCGTACTCGCTGTCTTTGGAAGGGGGCGTATCGCCGTGCTGCCGGTAGGGTTGCTGCTTGTCGCTCTGCTGCCGGTAGCTTTGCTGTTGAGATTGCTCCGCGCCGTATTGCCCCGCCGCCGGCGCCGCAGACGCATAGCCGCCATATTGGTTTTGGGATTGGTGTGCTTGCGCGGGTTGCTTGGTGGGCGGGTCTAAATACTCGGTTGAAACGTCGGGCTTATGCGCGTCGTTCTCTACGGCGGCGCCGCAGCTTGTGCAAAACGCCGCGTCATCCGGCGCCTGCGCGCCGCAGCTCGTGCAATAAGTCGCCATATGACACCTCCAAATTTAACTGTGATGAGATAAGAAAAATGCCGCTTTTTGTCTTCTTCGATAGTATACCAACGCGCATGTGTGAATGCAATAAATAAATGCTTGCGATATAAACGCAAAACGCTTGCGGCGTCCATGCGTATAAATGCGTAACATGAAATATGCGTCCTCGCCATATGATAAACGGGAGGATGAGCATATATGGATTTGTTGCCAAGTCTGGGCCTGCTGTGCATGGGACTCATACTTCTGGTAAAGGGCGCGGATGCGTTTATAGACGGCGCGCTTTGGTTTGCCCGCCGGTTTCGCATACCGGAATATGTGATAGGCGCCACCATCGTCAGCATAGGTACTACCCTGCCGGAAACCATCGTATCCGCCACCGCTGCGGCGCATAGCGCAAACGGTATTGCGTATGGCAACGCCATCGGCTCCATCATATGCAACACGGGGCTGATCGTGGGGCTTGTGTTGCTGTTCACGCCCCCCCCGGTGGAAAAGCGGCCTTTTACGCGCGGCGCCTTGCTGTTTTTTATAGCGGCGGGTATATACATCGTGTCGGCGGCGGTGTTTTGGGGCATCCCGCGGTTTGTGGGCGTGGTATTGCTGGGGCTGTTTGTGTTATATGTGGTTATTACACTAAAGTGCGGCAAACAGGATAGCAACCGCCCGCAAAGGGAAGCGGGCAAGGCTGCGCCCCGGATACTAAGCATATTGGTAAGCGCGGCTTTGCTCTATTACGGCTCGCGCCTGATGGTGGAAAACGCTGAAAAAATCGCCTTTGCCCTGGCCGTTCCTGAAGAAGTGATAGCGCTTAGCGTGGTGGCGCTGGGCACGTCGCTGCCCGAGCTTGTAACGGCCATACTTGCCATCAGGCGCGGGCATGGCGCGTTATCGGTGGGCAATGTGCTGGGCGCGAATTTTTTTAATCTGGTATGGGTTTCGGGCATTGCCACCTTGATAGACCCCCTTGTGGTGGACGCTCTCGCCATTCGCACGGATCTTATCATCATGCTGCTGGTGACACTGGTTTTTACGCTGCCCATATTGGCGCGCGGCAAGGGCTCGCGCGTGCAGGGTGTGGCGTTGCTTGCGGTATATGGCGGCTACGTCGCGGCGCTGTATCATTAGGCGCGTAAAAATAACGACGCCGCTCACCCCCCGCCCGCTATTTACATAGTATGGGTGGGATGTGAGTACAGGTGAGAATATATTTTCCATACTGCTGATAGCGCTTGCCACAAACCTTGATAATTTATGCGCGGCGGTGGCGCTGGGCATACGGCAAAAGCGCATACCGCCGGCGGCAAACCTTGCCATCGCGCTGATATCGGGCATCGTGGCGCTGATCGCGTCTGCGGCGGCTTCCTTTTTACTGCATTATATTTCGGTTGCCGGCATATTGGGCGGCGTGCTGATCGCTACCATGGGCGTTTGGACGGTAGCGTCCGCCTTTAAACGGCATGTGGAAGAAAACGTGCAATGCGAGCGCCTGGGCGCAAAGCAAACCATACTGCTGGGCTGCGCGCTCGCGATTAACTGTCTGCCCGTGGCGTTTGGCGCGGGTGCGGCGGGGCTTTCCTGTGGGCTTACCGGCCTGTTTATAGCGGCGTTCAGCTTTCTTTGTATGGAACTGGGCGCGCTGTGGGGCGGCAGGTTGGGGCGCAACCTAAAACCCGTATGCGTCAACGTGCTATCGGGCGGATTATTGATCATATTGGGCGTTTTGCAGATATTCTTTTAAATAAGCGCGGCGTCTTACTTATAAAACCCATGCCAAAGCTTCAAAAGGGTAGTTCTTTTGATTTTCGCGTTGTCAATTCCCTTTCTTCGCCAACATATCCTTGGTTTTCATAAGGCGGGTCAGGTTGCCGCGTTCGTTTTCATCCAGCTTCATTTTTATCTGGCGGATGCCCTCGATAAACTGCGGTATCATCACGTATTCCAGCGCGTTTACGCGGCGGCGCGTCTTTTCTATCTCGTCGGCAAGCCGGTTGCAGGTTTTTTCCACCTGCGCCAGTTCCAGCAGCATGGGCAATATCTCGCCCAGCGCGCGCACGGCGCCGTCAAGCTCTGCGGATGTGGTGGCAAACCCATAAGGGTATTGAAACTCCCCGCTCTCTTCAATGGTGAGCCTGGGCACCTGTATGCTCAGCACATGCTCCATGCCAATAGCCACCTGCGCCGCGCGGGCGGGATACATCAGCGCCTCTTCAATGGCCTCGCCGCCCATGCTGGCGCGCGCCAGCACAAAGGCTTTTAGCGCCTCGCCCAGTTTCCTCTCCATCTCTTCGCGCAACTCTCTGTTGCGGCGCACATACACGATAAACCGCCGCACAAGCTCGTCGCGCTTATCCTTCATCATTTTATGCCCGCGCACCGCCACCGCCTTGCGTTTCTTCAGGTTGGTAAGCTCCATGCGCGTGGGTTTGAACTCCATCGCCGCCAATCGTTATCCCTCCTCTTGGGGGAGATATTTTTCTATATACGCGTCGCGTATACGCTTGAGCTCGGAACTGGGCAGTATGGCTAAAAGCTTCCAGCCTAGGTCGAGCGTTTCTTCAATGCTGCGGTTCGTGTAATATCCCTGCGAAACATATTCCGTCTCAAACGCGTCTGAAAATTTCGCGTACAGCTTGTCGGTATCCGAAAGCGCCGCGTCGCCCAGTATCACGGCAAGCTCTTTGGCGTCCTTGCCGCGCGAGTACGCCGAAAACAGCTGGTTCATGGTGTCGGCGTGGTCTTCGCGGGTCTTACCCTTGCCAATGCCCTTATCCTTCAAACGCGAAAGCGATGGCAGCACATTGATGGGCGGCGTAAGCGCCCTGCGGTGCAACTCGCGGGATAGTATGATCTGCCCCTCCGTGATATAGCCCGTCAAATCGGGTATGGGATGGGTGATATCATCCTCCGGCATGGAAAGTATGGGTATCATGGTGATGGAACCGGGATTGCCTTTGATACGGCCCGCGCGCTCATACATGGTTGCAAGGTCGGTATACAGATAACCCGGGTAACCGCGGCGGCCCGGCACCTCTTTGCGGGCTGCCGACACCTCGCGCAGCGCCTCGGCGTAGTTGGTGATATCCGTAATGATGACCAACACATGCATGCCCAACTCATACGCCAGGTATTCCGCAGCGGTGATGGCCATGCGCGGCGTGGATATACGCTCGATAGCGGGGTCGTTCGCCAGGTTGATAAACGTTACGGTTCTGTCGATGGCGCCCGTATGCCGAAAATCGGTTGTAAAAAAATCCGCCTCTTCAAACGTGATGCCCACAGCCGCGAACACCACGGCGAAGTTTTCATCCGTACCCAGCACGCGCGCCTGCCTGGCGATCTGCGCGGCCAGATTTGCGTGCGGCAGGCCGGATCCCGAGAACACCGGCAGTTTTTGCCCGCGCACCAAAGTATTCAGCCCGTCTATGGCGGATACCCCCGTCTGAATAAACTCCGACGGATAGTCGCGCGCGGTAGGGTTCATGGGCGCGCCGTTGATATCGAGACGCTTTTCGGGTATCAGCGCGGAACCGCCGTCCATAGGGTTGCCCATACCGTCAAACACCCTGCCCAGCATATCCGGCGCCACCGCAAGCTCAATAGAGCGGCCCAAAAACCGCGCCTTGCTGTCGCTTATGCATAGCCCCTGCGAACCTTCAAACAGCTGCAAAAGCGCGCGGTCGCCTTCCACCTCCAGCACCTTCCCGCGGCGCACCTCGCCGTTGCCCTGGCGAATTTCCACCAGCTCGTCGTATTTCACGCCCTCCACTTCGTTTACCAGCATAAGCGGGCCGACAACCTCGCGGATGGTACGGTACTCCTTACGCATGCTCCACACTCCCTTCCACCAGCGCGCGCATCTGCGCGTCAAGGGTATTTGAAACCTCTTCGTATCGTTTTTCCATATCGGCTTCCGGCGTATATTTGATACGCCCGATCTCCTCGCGCACAGGCAGGCCCACGATCTTGCTAAACGGCGCGTCTGCGTTGAGCGCGGCCATACCCTTGTTGTAATAATCCAATATCAGCTTGAGCATCATATACTGCTTCTGCGGGGATGTATACGTATCCACCTCGTGGAAGGAATTTTGGTGCAGGTAATCCTCGCGGATGGAGCGCGCGCCTTCCAGCGTCAGCCGGTCTTTGTATGATAGCGCGTCGATACCCACCAAACGCACGATCTCGTCAAGCTCGCTTTCATCCTGCAGCATTTTCATGGTTTCCAAAAGCATATCCTCCCATTCGGGGTTCACATGCTCCCGAAACCAGCCCATCAGCCTGTCGGTATACAGCGAGTAGCTCTGCAGCCAGTCGATCGCGGGGAAATGCCGCGCATACGCCAGCCGGGAACTTAACCCCCAATACACCTTTACAATGCGAAGCGTGGCCTGCGAAACCGGTTCGGATATATCGCCGCCCGGCGGCGACACCGCGCCTATCGCCGATACGGCGCCCTCCCTGTCGTCGCCGCCCAGCGTTTTTACAATGCCGGCGCGCTCATAAAACTCCGCCATGCGGCTAGAAAGATACGCGGGATAGCCCTCTTCTCCGGGCATTTCCTCCAAGCGGCCCGACATCTCGCGTAGCGCCTCCGCCCAGCGCGACGTGCTATCCGCCATAACGGCCACCTTATACCCCATATCGCGAAAATATTCGGCAATGGTGATACCCGTATAGATCGACGCCTCGCGTGCCGCCACCGGCATATCGGATGTGTTGGCAATGAGCACCGTACGCTTCATCAGCGATTGACCGGTGCGCGGGTCGTTCAATTCGGGGAACTCCATCAACACGTCCGTCATCTCGTTGCCGCGCTCGCCGCAGCCCACATATACGATGATATCCGCGTCGGCCCACTTGGCCAACTGGTGCTGCGTAACGGTTTTACCCGATCCAAACGGGCCCGGTATGGCCGCCACGCCACCCTTGGCCACCGGGAAGAGCGTATCGATTACCCTTTGGCCGGTCAGCATGGGCTCATTGGGGGGCAGCTTTTGCTTATAGGGGCGGCCGCGGCGCACGGGCCAGCGCTGCATCATGGGCAACTCCACTTCACCATCCGCCGTTTTTAACTTCGCAATAGGCTCCACAATGGTGGCCTCTCCCGCATAAATCCATGTGAGCGCGCCTTTTATATGGGGAGGCACCATAATCTTATGCAGCACCGTCACGCTTTCCTGCACGGTGCCCAGCACATCGCCGCCAACAAGCTCGTCACCCACCCTGGCGACGGGCTTAAAATCCCATTTTTTGCTGTGATCAAGGCTTTCAACCTCAATACCGCGCGTAATACGGTCGCCCATTTGCTCGCGGATCTTGTTGAGCGGGCGCTGTATGCCGTCATATATGCTTTCAATCAGGCCGGGGCCCAGTTCTACCGAGAGCGGCGCGCCGGTGCTCTCCACCGGTTCGCCGGGGCCGATGCCGCCCGTCTCCTCGTATACCTGGATGGACGCGCGATCGCCTCGCAGCTCAATCACTTCGCCGATCAGGTGTTTATCACTCACGCGCACCACGTCGTACATCTGCACATCCGCCATGCCGGATGCCACAATGAGCGGCCCTGATACCTTTTCAATCGTACCTTGCATTTGGATTTACCTTCCTTCCGAGAATAGGATATCGGCGCCGATGGCCTTTTCCACGTTCTTTTTAATATCCTGCATGCCGACGCCCCGCGTGCCTTTGTTGCCGGGTATGGGTATGATCGCCGGAAAGGCCTCGCTTTTAAACTGCGCCACCGCTTCGCCGCATTGCGTATAGAGTTCTTCCGTCATGAATATCACGCGATACCCTTCGCGAACCAGGCGGCGTATGGTTCTTTGCGCCTTCTCGCCTTCCGTTTCAAAAAAAACATCAAGCCCCACGGCTTTAAACAGCAGTACGGAGTCGCGGTCGCCTATTACGCCTATTGTATTAGCCATACAACTCACGCAACCTTTCCGTAATGACGCCCTCATCAAGCCCGTTGCGTTTTACGGTGATAATCAGTCGTATACTTTTGGCCTCCTGCTCGCGCGCCAGATAATAACCCAACACCGGCCAAAGCGTCATACTATCGTATTTATATTTTTTGATTAAGCCTATCAGGTAATTGTCGCGCGCTTTTTCGAGTGGGCTTGTATGCCCCGTGCGCTGCTTTTCGCTAAGCCCTGCGGCAATGGCAAAGCCCGCTCTTCCCGTAGCGACAAGCTTGGATAGCGTTTCAAGCGGCTGCTCAAACGCGTTCAACAGCGCGCCATGCGGCACATCGCCCGCCGGCAGCAGCGCGGCCTTGAGCTCGTCGCGGCGGGCGCCCATATCGCGCAGGCGCAGCAACGCCAGCACGTTATCAAAATCGGCGAGGCCGTAAAAATAATCGCTTAAAAACGGGTCATTGTCATGCCGCGCGGCGATAACCGCGCGCGCGTGGTTTTGGTAGGCGCTATCAAGCGCCACGCTCACGGCCTTTGGGCTGGGCGCTGCGGCAAGCTCCTTTTCGAGCGCGTTCAGCGCGTCTTTAAAGGCTTCCGGCAGATCTCTGTATTGTTGGTCGCGCACGCAGGCGCTCAGGCGCGCCGTATCATAAACGCCGCCATTTAGCAGCGCCGGCGCATCCGCGCTACCCAGCAGCCTTTGCTTTAGCAGCGCCTTGATATTGTGCACGTCGGCTCGCAGCAAAAAGAGATCCGTAGCCTCTTTATCCGGCGTTATTTCTTCAATCAGCTTTGCGGTTTTCAGCAGCTCGTTCGCGATCATCCGCTCGCAATCGGCGTCCGTCGCGTCGGGCATCCCGCCATAGCCGCTTTCCCGCAGCACGCGCATACCCTCTTCCAGGGTGCCATAGGCTATCCTGTGCATGCCGTCGCCGCCGATCAGATTTTTTTCAAGCGCCCGTACGCGCGCAACCGCAAATAAATGGCTCGATTGTGGCATGCGCCATCCCTCCCCTCATCCAAAGAGTATGTCCGCCACACCCGATTCCAGCGCGCGCGCTTCGTCGATCAACGCCCGGAACGAGCAATCTTTTTCGAAGGAGGCGCCTGCTAATATGAAGCCATACTCTATATCCGCCGTCCTATCAAATACGAGCGGTTTTTTTCCTTGCGCCTCAAGCGCTCTGGAAACCTCCTCCACAACGCCGGAAAGCGCGCCCGCATCCCTGAAGCCCGGCATAACCTTTTCGCCGCCGCCGGCCTCGCGCAGCAATATCTTTTTGCATATGCCTGCGCGTTCCTTTTCGGGCAACGCGCACAGCTTATCATAAGCTGCGGAAAACACACCGTTTAACAGCTCGCGGCGGACAAACAGCGCTTCTTTTCGCGCTTCCAGCTCCGCGTTGGTGCGGCTGCGCTCCAATATGGCGTTTATGGCTTTTTCACGCTGTCTTGCGGCCTGCCATTCTTTTTGCGCTTTTTCCTTTTTCGCCAGGCTTGTTATCTCTTCGCATTCATCGCTTGCCCGGCGCTTCGTTTCCTCCGCATCCCGGCAGGCTTCGTCCAATATCCGCCGGGCCAGCACTCTTGCGCCGGGGTTTATATCATTGG
>JAISXK010000148.1 GCA_031270585.1 Clostridiales bacterium
CTGAGAAAATCTGTTTCTTGCAAGCGCAAACCCATTGTGCTATAATATCGCCGGACAGTTGAATAGTAAAATGTCTTCAGGGCAGGGTGAAATTCCCGACCGGCGGTAAAGTCCGCGAACGCGTGTGCGTCACACGCGCGTTGATTTGGTGAAACTCCAATACCGACAGTACAGTCTGGATGAGAGAAGATGTGTTAAATAGCATAGCGATGTGCGGCACACCAAATATTTAACACCTGAAGGGCATTGTCTTTCAGGTGTTATGAATTTTGGGAGGTTCTTTATTTATGGAAAACACGCAACCAATCCTAACGGAAAAACGCGGCTTTGACGTAAAAACATGGGTGACGCTGGGCATGCTGGCCGCCGTCGCTTACCTTGTGATGGTGGTGGGGCGCATACCTATGGTGCTCTTTTTAAGGTACGACCCCAAGGATGTCATTATCACCATAGGCGGGTTTTTGTATGGCCCGTTCGCGGCGCTGATCGTATCGCTTGTCGTATCGCTGGTAGAGATGTTTACCGTAAGCGATACGGGGTTTATAGGCTTTATTATGAACGTGCTTTCCACCTGTTCGTTTGCTTGTACGGCGGCCGTTCTCTATAAGCGCCGCCAGTCGCTCAAGGGCGCCGTCGCCGGCCTGGCAGCGGGCGTGCTGCTGACGACTTGTGTCATGCTGGTATGGAATTATCTGATTACGCCGCTGTATATGAAGGTGGACAGGGAGCAAGTAGCGGCATTGCTCATACCGGCGTTTTTGCCCTTTAACCTTGTCAAGGGCGGGCTAAACGCCGCCATCACCTTGCTGCTGTATAAACCTGTGGTAACGGGCCTGCGTAAGGCGCGGCTCGTGCCCCAAAGCCAATCGCAGCAGGGTGGCCTGAACAAAACCGTTTATATCGTGTATACGCTGGCGCTGGCCACGTTTATACTATTGGCGCTATCATTGATGGGCATTATATAACGCGGGCAATCCCCGTCACCGCAGGTTTGGGAGGTACGCATGATCGAAGTAAAAAACGCGGGCTATACATACGAAGGCGCGGCGCGGCCCGCCCTGAGCGATATATCGCTTACCGTCAGGCGCGGCGAAATGCTGGCGGTTGTGGGACACAACGGCTCGGGCAAAAGTACGCTGGCAAAGCTTTTAAACGGCTTGCTGTTGCCGCAAAGCGGCGATGTCCTGGTCGATGGCATGAATACAAAAGAAGAGCGGCTGATTTTAAAAATACGCCAGCGCGTGGGCATGGTGTTTCAAAACCCCGACAACCAGCTGGTAACCACCGTTGTGGAAGAAGACGTGGCCTTTGGCCCCGAAAGCATTGGCGTGCCTCCGCCGGATATCCGCAAACGGGTTGACGCCGCGCTCGCCATGGTCAATATGCAAAAGTATGCTGACCGCGCGCCGCACATGCTTTCCGGCGGGCAAAAGCAGCGGGTAGCCATAGCGGGCATGCTTGCTATGCAGCCTGAGGTGCTGGTGATGGACGAAGCCACAGCCATGCTCGACCCTGAGGGCGGCGCGGATATATTGGAGATTATGCGCCGGCTCAACCGCACGGAAGGCATAACCGTAGTGATGATCACGCAACAGATGGAAGAAGCCGCGCTCTGCGACCGCATGGTGGTACTATTCCAGGGCACGCTGCTTGCGGACGACGCCCCGCGCAAAATCTTCCGTGACGAAGCTATGCTTGTTTGTGCCGGGCTTAACGTACCCGCCATGGTAAGGTTACGCAACGCGCTCAACAGTAAGGGCGCCGCGCTTTTAAAAGAGCCCATCAACGTTGAAGAACTGGCCAGCGCTATCGCCGCCAGAGCGAAAGCGCGCCATACACAGTAAGGTAACCATAGTATGCCAATTATACTTGACCATGTAACCCATACCTATATGCCCGGCAGCGCCATGGCGCAAACGGCAGTGAACGATATTTCGCTGACAGTGCAGGAGGGCGAGTTTTTATGCGTTATCGGGCCCACAGGCTCGGGCAAAAGCACGCTTGTGCAGTTGATGAACGGCCTGCTTATAGCCCAACAGGGCAGCGTGCGCGTGGATGAACTGGATTTATCCGATAAAAAGCAGCGCATGCTGGCGCGCGGCCGAGTTGGGCTGGTTTTTCAATACCCCGAATACCAGCTGTTTGAAGAGACCGTGACCAAAGACGTGGCTTTTGGCCCGCGCAACATGAAGGTGCCGGAGGATGAGTTGTCCGGCAGGGTAAATGAGGCGCTTAACATGGTAGGCCTGGCGCCTGAGCTCTTCGGCGAAAAATCCCCGTTTGATCTTTCCGGCGGTGAAAAAAGGCGTGCGGCGCTTGCGGGCATATTGGCTATGCGGCCCAAATACTTGTTGCTGGATGAGCCCATGGCCGGCCTTGATCCGAAAGGCCGTAGCAGCATCATTGCGTTGCTGCACGCGCTGCGCGACAGAACCGGCTGTGCCATTGTGATGGTATCACACTCTATGGATGAAGTTGCCGATAACGCAGACCGCGTGGCCGTATTGAACGATGGCGGATTGATTGCGCTCGATACGCCCGGCAATATATTCTCCCGGCCCGAAAAGCTAACGGCGCTGGGGTTGGATACACCGCAGGTGGCCAAGCTGCTGGTGGCCTTAAAGACGCGCGGCGTGGCCTTGCCGCAAGGCATATACAAAATGGATGCCATTCTCACGGCGCTGTTGGAGGTGCTGTCATGAAGAATATAACGCTGGGGCAGTATTTCCCGGGGAATTCACCTGTGCACCGGCTTGACCCGCGCACGAAAATTTTATTGATGATCGCGTACATTGTGGTCATATTTCTCGTAAATGCGCTTATATTGTATGTGCTGCCGTTTGCGTTTGTGCTGTTTGCCATAGTGCTTTCGCATGTGCCGGTATCGTATGTGACGCGCTCACTAAAACCGCTGCGGTTTTTGCTGGTGTTTATGTTCATCATCAATTTGTTTTTTACGCCCGGAGAAACGGCGCTGCTTTCCTTTTGGCGCGTTAACATTACATCCGAGGCGCTGCTGCAGGCGCTGTTTATATCTATCCGCCTCATTTTACTGGTGGGGGGCACCTCGCTGATGACGCTGACGACTTCGCCCATAGCGCTTACGGATGGGCTGGAAAAACTGTTGAAACCCTTGTCCAGGCTGCGCTTCCCATCGCATGAACTGGCTATGATGATGACTATCGCGCTGCGATTTATTCCCACGCTGATGGAGGAAGCCGTAAAAATCCAAAAAGCGCAGATGGCGCGCGGCGCAGATTTTGAAAGCGGCAACGTTATCAACCGGGCGAAAAGCATGATCCCCATATTGGTACCGCTGTTTATTTCGGCCTTTCGCCGCGCAGATGAATTGGCCATGGCTATGGAGAGCCGCTGTTACCACGGCGGCGAGGGCCGCACGCGCATGCGTGAATTGCGCTTTGGGCCATGTGACGCGGTAGCGGCCTCTATCGTGCTGCTGGTGGCTGCGGCGATTATTGCTTTGCAATACCTTATGCAAAACGGCTGGGCGGCATCGTAATGGAAAAGCGCACAAGGCGTATTCTCCTGATCGTTGCCGGCGCCATATTGGCGTTGGCGCTGTTGTGGTCCGTTAATCTCAATATTTCAAGTGAAAGCGGGCGTTTTGCGGCATACCTGCGCGACGAATTCGGATATGTGGTGGATAAATCCGATATCTATCCCGCAGGGCAGTGGCCCGATACCACCATACGCGCGCTGTTCCCCGATACCGATCTTGATAAGATGCGGGAAGCCTCACGGCAGGCGGGCCTGCCTTCGGAAGTAGACAGAAGGGGGGACATTACGTTGTTATTGGTCAACGCGGCGGCGGATGACGTGCTTACGCTCTTTGTTGTGGATGGCGAAGTGACCGTTGGCTTTGTGCAGAACGCGGCCACCGGCGCCATAACGCCCTTTCGTATAACGGAATGAAAAAAGTGCGTTTGGTAATTGAATACGACGGCACCAACTATGTGGGCTGGCAAACGCAAAATAACGGCGTATCCATACAGCAAAGCCTGGAAACGGCGCTCAAAAAGGTTACGAAAGAGGATATCTCGCTGCATGCGTCCGGCCGCACAGACAGCGGTGTGCACGCCCTCGCGCAGGTGGCCCATTTTTGCACCGAGGCGCGGATGCCTGCGCAGAAATACCCTTTCGCCCTGAATGCGCTGCTGCCGGGCGATATCCGCGTGCGCTACGCCGGGGACGCGCCGCAAAATTTTCATGCGCGCTTTGACGCTACGAGCAAACGCTACCGCTATGCCGTGTACTGCGGCGCGCATATGCATGCCTTTTTGCGCCATACGGCGCTGCATGTGCATGGCGCTATAGACGAAGCCGCCTTGGAACAGACCGCCGCCGCTATTATGGGCAGGCACGACTTTCGCGCCTTTATGGCGGCGGGCTCTACGCTTGCCGATACCACGCGTGAAATATTTTTCAGTAAATGGACGCGGGCGGGGCATATGCTCTATTACGATATAGAGGGCAGCGGCTTTTTATACAATATGGTGCGCATATTGGTGGGTACCATGCTGGATATTGCCTGTGGCACACTGCCAATCGGCGCCATAGAGCGGGCATTGCATACCAAATTGCGCGCCTGCGCCGGCGTTACCGCGCCCGCGCGCGGTTTAACGCTTATGCATGTGCATTACTCCGGTTTTAATAGTGAGGATTTTGTCGAGTAAGCGCGAGTTATGAAGGTGCGTTTTTCTATTTTTTTCTTTTGTTTTTACAATTCTCCATAAAGATAAAAACGCGTAATTTTCCTGCCTAAAAATAAATAATGTGCATATAATAATGTTGAAATATTTATATTGGTTATTTTTTGGCTTTTGTTGTTTTTGTTGACACATTGTGGCGTTTTATGCTATAAAGAAATTGAAACTCGGGGGCGCAGTTGCATGAAAACTTATAGCCTGTTTGATAGTCAAAGGAAAAAGCACGCCTGTGCTATTGATGGCATACGGCCACATCAGTTGCCTCCACATGAAGACGTGGATGCGGTGCTGCTGGTTATTGAAAACGCGTTGCGCCGCTCTGTATTTGCCGGTTATCACACATTTAAAACGAGTATGACGTTGGGCGCAGAGCTTGCCGCCGTGGAGATATTATTGCGGTTGAGGCGGGAATTTTCGCATATCCGCGTACATGGCTACCTGCCATGCGAAACGCAGGCCAACAACTGGCCCAATGCCTGGCGCGAGCGTTACTTCAACGCACTGGCCAGGGTGGATGAGGTCACCTACGTAAGCCGCCGCTACCACTATGGATGCACGCAGGCCACCGAGCGTTTGTTGCTTGATCAATCCGGCAGACTTTTGGGCATATACGGCGCGCATGTAGAACAAAACCCGCCTTATGCGCTTACATACGCTAAAAAGGCCAATATGGATATCGTCTATGTGGTCGCCACGATGTCGATTGGTCAGGTGGACGCTTTTTCCAGCTAAGCATAGCACACCAATCTTAAACCCGGTTTACCCGTTAGGATTGGGCGGCGTTGCGGTGTCGCGCGTGGGTAACCATGCTCACTGCCACACCCGGTGCGCTACGCCTGAACACACGATAAAACGCTTTACTACGCGGCCTTGATACGCGTCCACGCCTTGTTGTAAACCTCTATAAAATCACCAAGATCCCTGAATACTTCGCAGCGATCCAGCGTCTCCTGCGAGGGATTATAGGTTTCGTCCGCTATCCGTTCCTCATCCAGCAGCGCCAGCGCCGCCTTGTTGGGGGTGGAATACCCAATGTATTCGGTATTGGCCCTGGCGATTTCGGCGTCACATAAAAAGTTGATAAACGCCTCCGCATAGGCGGTATGCCGGGATGTCTTGGGAATGATGATATTATCAAACCACACGTTGCTGCCTTCATCCGGCACAACATAGGCAAGATCGGGGTTTTCTTCTATACACAACACGGCGTCGCCCGAATATACCACGGCCATGGCGCCGTTGCCGCGAATCATGGTGTCCTTAATGGGATCGTCAAGGTAAGCTTTCACCAGCGGTTTTTGCGCTGTCAGCGCGGCCTCCGCCTCCCGTATATGCGCTTCGTCGCGGGTATTTACCGAGTAGCCCAGCATCTTTAAGGTGATGCCTATGGTATCGCGTATGCTATCATACATCAGTATCTGGCCGGCGTATTTTTCATCCCAGAATATTTTCCAGCTGGTAACGGGCTCCGTCACCATGGTGGTGTTGTAGAGTATGCCCACCGTGCCCCACATATACGGTACGGAATATGTATTGCCGGGATCAAACGGCAAATCCATGAAACGCTCGTCGATATTCGACAGGTTGGGTATATTCTCTTTGTTGAGCGGGTGCAGCATATCGCCGGCAACCATTTTTTCGATGGTGTAATCCGAAGGGAAGCAGATATCGTATATGGAATCTGGCGATTTGAGCTTCACCAGCATCTCTTCGTTGCTGGCTGTCGTTGTATAGTTCACATGGATGCCGGTAGTCTCTTCAAACAGCTTGATCACATCCACGGTTTCATCATCGATATAGTCGCCCCAGTTCAGTACATTGATGGTAACGGCATCGCCTTTTTGCGCGTCGCCGCACCCGCTGACCATGGTCAGTAATAACGCGATCGTCACTGCAAGCACAAGCTTTTTCATAGTGTTCTCCTTAAATAAAATCGTTCCTTCTTTGATTAAGCGTATGGATCACGCGGTTTTTTTCGCCACTTTTCTTCTTTGCGTATCGGCCGCCCTTTCCTCGCGTATGGATTTAATGTTGACTATCAACAGCAACGTTACCACCGCCACAAACATCAATGTGGAAAGCGCGTTGATCTTGGGGTTAATGCCGCGCCGCGCCATGGAATAAATATAGATCGAAAGGTTTTCCACCCCCTGTGTGGAAAAGTAGCTTACGACAAAATCATCGAGCGAGAGCGTAAACGCCAATATAAACCCCGACACAATGCCCGGCATGATATCGGGTATCACCACTTTGATCAACGCTTCCAGCGGCGTGCAACCCAGATCCAGCGCCGCTTCATATAATTCGTTGGAGCTTTGCCGAAGCTTTGGCGCCACCGAAAATATCACATATGGAATATTGAACGTAATATGCGCGAGAAGCAGCCGGGTATACCCATCTTTCAAGCCTATAAAGGCGAATATCATCATCAGCGATATGCCGGTCACAAGATCCGGGTTCACCACCGGTAGCTGGCTGATGTTTTCTATCACCAGTCTGGTACCCTTTTTCATGCTGTGCATGCCTATGGCGGCAAATGTGCCCATAATGGTGGCGATAACCGCGCTCAACGCCGCCACGGAAAGCGTAACGCCGAGCGCGCGCATGATCATGGCGTCGCCGAACAGGGCGCGGTACCAAATAAGCGAAAACCCCGTCCAGTTCCCCATGGTTTTGGATGCGTTGAAGGAATATACGATCAACACCGCGATAGGCGCGTAGAGAAAGAGCAGCATCAATCCCAGGTACGTGCCCTTAAAAAAGTTTCTTACCCGTTTTACCATAGCTTCGCTCCCTCTTCGCCGGCCTGCCTTTCGGCGCGGCGCATAACGGCCATGCTGATAATCACCAGTATCAGCAGTATGAAGGAGAGCGCGGAGCCGCTTCCCCAGTCGTTCAGCAGCAAAAACTGGTTTTCCATCAGGTCGCCATAGAGCATAAACATGCCGCCGCCAAGCAAGCGGGATATGGCAAACGTGGTAATGGCCGGTATAAATACCATGGTGACGCCCGATATCACCCCCGGCATGGAAAGCGGCAGCACTACCCTGAAAAACGTTTGCATACCGTTGGCGCCAAGATCACGGGCAGCCTCAATATGCGAAGCGTCCATCTTCGTAAGCACCGTGTATACGGGCAATATCATAAACGGCAAAAAGTTATACACCATGCCCAAAAGCACGGCGGCCTCGGTATAGAGCAACTGCTGCCCCGGCATATTGAGTGAAATAAGCAGGCTGTTGAGTATGCCGCCGCTATCCAGCAGCACCTGCCAGGCGTATGTGCGCAGCAGAAAGTTCATCCACATGGGTACGACGAAAAACACCGACAGCAGCGTAGCCGTGCCGTGCTTCATGCGCGATAGAAGATAGGCGATGGGGTACCCCAGCAGCAAACACAAGAGCGTTGCCCGAAACGCCAGCCAGATGGAGCGAATAAGCACCTGCATATACATCGCGTCAAGCCCGGCGCGCATATTGGCCAGCGTAAAATCGCCGCCGTCTGTAAAAGCGTAATAGCCTATCAGCAGCATGGGCGCGAATATGAATATCGCCATCCAAACGGCGTATGGGGCGGCAAACACCGTGCGTTTCATGGTCGTGGCCTCATAATATGTATGGCGTCGGGCAATATCTGCATGCCCACCTGCCAGCCCACATCCACGGCGTCCGTTGTATGCACCATCCAGGTATAACCGTCGCTCACCACCTGTATTTCGTAATGCACGCCCATGAAGAGCGTGGATTTTACAACGCCCCGCATGCCATTTCCCCCAACCTGGGCAAGGGGCAATATATCCACATCCTCAGGGCGCACCACAACCTCCACCGGTTGCTCCTCGCCAAAGCCGGCGTCCACACAGGGATATTCGCGCCCGTTGAAGCGAACGCGGTAATCGCACGCCATCATGCCGGGCAGTATGTTGGATTCCCCTATAAAATCGGCTACAAACGCGTTCCTGGGCTCATTATATATATCCTGCGGAGCGCCAATTTGCTGTATAACGCCCTCGCGCAACACCACAATGGTGTCGCTCATGGTAAGCGCCTCTTCCTGGTCGTGGGTCACATAGATAAATGTGATACCCAACCGCTGTTGCATGCGCTTCAACTCTACCTGCATGCCCTTGCGCAATTGCAGGTCAAGCGCGCCCAGCGGTTCATCCAGCAACAATACCTCGGGTTCGTTTACAAGCGCCCGCGCAATGGCCACGCGTTGCTGCTGCCCGCCTGAAAGCTGCTCTACCCAGCGCTTGCCGTAGCCTTTGAGATTTACGAGCTCCAGCAGCGTATTTACGCGCCGCTCAATTTCTGCTTTGGGCAGTTTTTTTATTTTCAGGCCAAAGGCCACATTATCGAATACATTGAGATGCGGAAACAGCGCGTACTTTTGAAACACCGTGTTGACCTTGCGCTTATACGGCGGGATATGCGCGACATCGCGTCCTTCCATCAACACCCGCCCCGAGGATGGCATTACAAAGCCCGCAATAATGCGCAGCATGGTGGTTTTACCGCAACCGCTGGGCCCCAGCAGCGTTAAAAACTCGCCATGGTTTACATATAGATCGATATTCTTCAACGCGGCGTCGCCATCGTACTCTTTTGATACGTCAAACAATTCAATCAGGTGCTTGTCGCTCAATCACGTGTCCTCCGTTTTATTTAAAAAGACGGTGGGGTGGAAACCCAAAGTATACGCGCATCTTTCTTGCCGAAGTTAAATAACTCATGCATGGCGGTAGGCTTAAAATAAAAGCTTTCGCCTTTTTTTACCTTAAAGCATTTCTCCCCCAGATACAGCGTAGCGACGCCCGAAAGCACAAAGCCGAACTCCTCGCCCTCGTGAGGGTCGTCCGCGCCGCTGCGCCCGCCGGGCGAAAGTGTGACGAGTATGGGCTCCAACGCGTTCTTTTGCGCGCTGGTAACCAGCCAGCGGATTTCGCTGTTGTTCTCGGCATCTTCCTTTACAAAAACGTCGTTCACGCCATATACGATCTTTTGAGGCGTTTCTTCTTTGAAAAAGTTCGCGATATCGCTGCCCAGCGTCTCCAATATATCCATAAGCGTGGCGATAGACGGGGATGTAAGATCGCGCTCAAGCTGTGAGATAAACCCCTTGGAAAGCTCGGTGCGCGCCGCCAGTTCTTCTTGCGTCAAACCCAGCCGCAGCCGCATTCGTTTGATGTTTTCACCTATGTGCACCGCCGCAGCCCCCACATAATAATAAACTATATGTTTAGTGTTAATAAACACGCACATATAATTAAAGCATAGCGCGCGTATTTTGTCAACGCAAATTTTTCTAAGCCCATTCTCGTAATTTTCTCTTTATTTTAGGGAAATTTTATGATTTTCCAGGAGAATGAATCCGGCCGCGTTTATAGACCTGCGCAATACGATAAACCCATTGTTTAGTGAAGCAAAACATGTTCCTTGTTTTTATATCTTTCAAAATATCACTGTTTCGGAGCGGTTCTTTTTTCTTTTCGAACCTAAACTTTTCACTGGGGAGCGGTATAAAAAACGGTTTTGCCGCGTTAAAAAAGGGCGCCGTAGGTGACGCCCCTTTCGGTGGTTCAGGCAAGAATTATTTTACCGCTTTCAAAAAGAAGTAAATGCGCGATTGCGCGTCGGCTCTGTCGTAATTGGTGCCGCAGGTGTAAACGGTGAGGAATATATCGCTTGCGGAAACCGTGGTACCGAGCTTGATATCCGATCTTGACTTCTGGCCGGCAATCCAGCTTTCTATCTGCGACTGGGTGTAATTGCTCAGGTATTGAATGTTGTTGTTGATGGTGCTGGTAGGCTCGTCGGCCTCGGTTTTATACATGGCCCACAACTCCCACTGGGTATACCCGAAGCAGTAAACGTTCCAGATGCGGTTGGACGCCGTATTGAGATCGGGTATGCTGCCAAGGCTGGAAGCGCTGCACTTATAGTCGGTAGTCTGGCAAGTGGTCTTGCCCATGGCCTTATCATACAGGTGGCTCAACTGATGGAACATATCGTTACTGCCGCGCATATTGTGCGCCGTGACGGTGTTGTTGCGTGTCATCACGTTATAGAAGGAGTGCACCGCGCCCTTGGCGGCGGTGTTGCCGCTTTGATCATGCGTGTCGTAATAGGTAATGTCTTGTTTATACATGATGGGGAACTTGATGTTGGTGCCCGCAATGTAGATATAGCCAACAGTATCGATATTGGCGGATTTCGCGGCGTCAAACGCGGTTTTGATTGTGGAATTGGGTACGCTCTTGCCGGGTTCCACCTTTATTTCGCTATAGCCTACGGCGGTCCCGCCGCCACCACCGGATGTGATGGAAACGTATTTTGTGGAAACATAGCCCGTGGTGCCGGCGGAGTTTTTCACCTGGTAGAAGCTGCCGGATTTGCCCAGCACCGTAACGGTCTCACCTTTTTTCAGCACGCCCAGCTTCGTGCTTGAGGAGCTTGCCTTCGAGCGGAAGTTAACGTCCACATTGCAGTTTACAATGGTGCCCGTGCCGCTTGTGGCGGAGCTTGTGGTACCGCCGGAAGATGGCGGCGTACCGTATGCGACGTAGGTTTTCGCCACATAACCCGTGGCGCCGGACGCGCTGCTGATTTGATAAAAGCCGTTACTTTCCCCCAGCACCGTTACCGCCGCGTTTTTGTTGAGTGTGCCAAGCTTTGTGCTGGTGGCGCTGGCGCTCTTGCGGAAGTTGACATAGCTGTTGCAGTTGGTAATATACCCCGCGCTGCCGGAGCCCCCCGTGGATGTGCCTGTTGACGTATCCGTTGTGGCGTTGGATGAGGCGGGCTTCATGGTAGCCACCGACTGGCCGCTTTTTATGTAGCCCACCAATGAGCCGGATATGGCGCTGTAGCTGATGAAGGCCGTCGTCGTGCTCGACGCCGACGTATAGATCTGGTAAACGCCCGAGGTAGCCCCGCCCGCCAGTACGATAACGATATCGTTTGCGTCAAACGTGCCGATGACCGCGCTTTTTTTACTGTCGCTGTAAACAGGCGTGCCGTTGGCCGCGACAACGCCGTATGCGGAAGCCGCCATAGAGGGCGTCGAAAGGGCAAGTAGCGTGACCAGGCAGATACACAACGCGAGTACCCGGGTGAAGGATGATCTTTGTTTCATGATAGAGTAACCTCCTAATCGTAAGTTGCTATGCGTTTCGATGTATTTGTTTCGCCGCAGTATTCTTTTAACCTACGTTTTTCAAGAATACAAACAGGCGGGAGTTTGCAGTAGCGCTGTCGTAATACGTGCCGCAGGTGATGATGGTCATGATCTGATCCTTGTCGGACACGGATACGCCAAAGTCGATCTCCGATCTTTTTATCTGCTTCTGTATCCAGTCGCCCATGACGGCGGGGGAAGTATTCCAGTTGGCGCGCAATGAGGCGATAGGCTCGTTTTTTGGCACCTCATACATGGCGAAAACCTCCCACCGGGATTTGCCGAATATGGATATGTTCCAGGTACGGTGTGAGACGTTCTTGTGCCAGCCCGACAGATGGGAAACAGACTTGCCGCACGAGCCATACTGGCATGTGCTCTTGCCCTGCGCGGCTTCCTGTAGGTGGTGCAATTGATGAAACCCACTGTTGCTGCCGCGAAGATTATGCCCGAATATCACCACGTTTCGCGTGAGCCTGTTTGCGTAGGGGTAAACCCCTTCCAACGATTTCTTTTTGTAGATGTTATAAGCGTTATAATAAAAGTTTGCGGCATACAATACCGGATCGTCAATATTGGTGTTGGGGATATTTACCCAGCCCACGGTATCCTTATTGATGCCCTTCGCCTTGGCGATTTTGTCGGCGTTCACGTCATTTGCGCCCACGGTATAGTTCGTTTTTGATTTATCCACGTTAGTGGATGTGGTCGTAAGCTCGCCCGGCCTCAGGGCCGCCGCCTGCACATAGCCCTCGGTATTTTCGTAAAATATCTTCCACCAGGTTTTGTCGGCATCATCCACAATGCCTACGGACGCGTTGATGGGTATCGGCATGATGGACGCGTGCTGCACGCCCATACCCGCGCGCATGGTTGTATTGCGGGTTACATACCCTAGCTTTGTTTCAGGCTCGAGAAGCTCAAGATTCGCCTTCGCCATATAGCCTTCTTTTCCGTCGTAGGCTACCTTCCACCAATCCGCCTCGGTCGTATTGTCAAGCACCGTGACCGTTTGGCCTTTTTTTATTTCGTCCAGGCTTTCAAAACTTTTGTCGGCGCCGGCGCGCATATTGGCTTTTTTGATCACCATGGCTTCCAGCGCCATGGCGCCCGGAGCGAAGCAGCCAAAAACCAACAGCGCCGCGAGTATGAAGGTGAACAGGCGTAGTCTTTCATGTCGTCTCATTGCGGCTCCCTCATTTTTGTGTTTTTTCTTAAGCGTTCCCCATATGAAAATGGTCGCGCGCCTGCTTTTACGTATGGTTCGCTATTTGCCCTTTTTCGCGGCTTCGTCGTTGTCAAACTCGAAAGCCGCGCGCGATGACGGCGTTGTGCTCTTCCCCGCCGCACGCGCCTTTGCTTTCGCGCGGTCGGTCATACTGATGGAGATCACAAACAGTATGATGATGAGTACGCACGAAAGCCCCCACAATATCCTGCTGGCGCTAAGCATGGCTGCGTTTTGCGCGCCGGGGTTCAGTCTGCTCAACAGGCCGCAACCAACCATCAGCGGCCCCAATATCCAGCAAAACAGGCGCATGCGCTTTTTGTATTGGGCCTCCATGCCTTTTTTAACGTTCTCGTTTTGAAATATCTTCCCTTTGCCCGTTACGGCGCCGTACAACAGGTATGCCCCGATAATCAGCTCGAACAGATCGAACATGCCAAACATATCGCCCATAAGCCCTCCCGGTTAGACCAAAGCACCAACTCTATTTGCGTATTATACCAGCTAATTGAATTTAACTGCAACGCAAACAGGAAACAAATCGCCTAAAGTTTGAAAAATGTTAACATATGCGCGCGCATGTTCTCCTATATTTTATACAAGCTAAACATTGTATGGATGTCGTCACGATCGGCGCTTTGAAGAAAAAAATGCGTGCAGCAACGCCGCACACTCCTCTTCCATCACACCGCCAATCACCTCAATGCTGTGGTTGAACCAACCGTCCGCCATATCGATAACGGAGCCGCAACAACCCGCCCGTATATCAAACGCGCCGAACACAATGCGCGAAACCCTGGAAAGTATGGCGGCGCCCGTGCACATGGCGCAGGGTTCCAGCGTGCAATATAATGTGCAGCCGTCCAGGCGCGCCCCAAGCCCTCGCGACGCCTCGCGGATACATAATATCTCCGCGTGCGACGTGGCGTCGCCGCCGGCCTCGCAGAGATTGTGCGCCCGCGCGATCACCTTTCCGCCGTTCACAAGTACGGCGCCCACGGGTATTTCATCCAACTCAAACGCCCGGCCCGCCTCTTCCAGCGCCAAGCGCATAAACCGCTCATCCACTAGCCCCAACCTCTTTCTGTTAACGCAACAACTTCATTTCGTGGTGTTTCATGGCTATTTTTAGCGTTTTGGCACAATTTCCAGCCAGTAATTGTCAGGATCGCTTATAAAATAGATCCCCATCGCGGGGTTTTCGTAGCAGATGCAGCCCAATCGCTCATGCAGAGCATGAGCGGCCGCCATATCGTCTGTCTCAAACGCAAGATGCGTTTCGTTCTCCCCCAGGTCGTAAGGGCCGGAATGATCGCTTAGCCAGGTAAGCTCCAACTGGTGGGTACCGGTTGTGTCGCCCAGCCATACAATTTTAAACGAACCGTCCTGCGCGTGCTTTTCACGCACGGGCTTTAGCTGCAACGCCTCTTCATAAAAGGCGACGCTCTTTTCAAGATTTTGCACGTTGAAGTTGTTGTGTACCATTTTAAAGCGCATGGGCGTTCCTCCTTACATTTGGCGGATGCGGCCGGTATAGGAAAGCCGTTCGGGCCGGGCTTTCGCAAGAGAGCGTACCAAGATGCGCGACTGCCTTCCGTTAGCCGCCGGTATGACGTTAAAGGGTGCATTTTTCCAGTATATACGCCGCGAGCTTACATATGGGCAGGCGCTCCTGCAGCATGGTGTCGCGGTCGCGCACGGTTACGGTGTCGTCCTCCATGGTGTCAAAGTCAATCGTGACGCAAATGGGCGTGCCTATCTCATCCTGCCTGCGGTAGCGCCGGCCTATGGCGCCGGTTTCGTCATAATCCGCCATGCAGTGGCAACTGAGCATAGTGTATACCTGCCGCGCCTTTTCGCCAAGCTTTTTTTGCAGCGGCAGCACGGCAGCCTTATAGGGCGCAAGCGCGGGGTGTAGGCGCAACACCGTGCGCGCGTCGCCGCCATCCAATGTTTCTTCGTCATACGCTTCGCATAAAAACGCCAGCGCCACCCTGTCCGCGCCCAGCGAGGGCTCTATGCAATAGGGAACGTATTTTTTCGCGTTATCATAGGGGTCTACATATTCCATATTCTCGCCGGAGCGTTCGGCATGCTGGCGCAAATCATAATCCGTCCTGTCCGCTATGCCCCAAAGCTCACCCCAGCCAAAGGGGAAAAGATATTCGATATCCGTCGTGCCTTTGGAGTAATGCGAGAGCTCCTCTCTGGCGTGTTCGCGCATCCTGATGCTTTTTTCCGATATGTTGAGCGAAAGCAGCCAGTTTTTGCAATAATCCTTCCAATATGCGTACCACTCCAGATCCGTTCCCGGTTCGCAGAAAAACTCCAGCTCCATCTGCTCAAACTCGCGGGTGCGAAATACGAAGTTGCCCGGCGTAATTTCGTTGCGGAAGGATTTACCTATCTGCGCGATGCCAAACGGCACCTTTTTGCGGGTGGTGCGCTGCACATTTTTAAAGTTGACGAATATTCCCTGCGCGGTTTCCGGCCGCAGATAGATTTCGGACGAGCTATCCTCCGTAACGCCCTGGAAGGTTTTGAACATCAGGTTGAATTTGCGTATCGGCGTAAAATCACGCGCGCCGCAATCGGGGCAGGCGACGCCCTTTTCCGCAATAAACGCTTCCATCCGGCCGTTGTCCCACCCGTCGGGCCGCACATCAAAAAGGGCATGCTCTTTTGCGTAATCCTCTATCAGCTTATCCGCGCGAAAGCGCGCCTTGCACGCTTTACAATCCATGAGCGGGTCGGAAAACCCCCCCACATGGCCCGACGCCACCCATACTTCGGGGTTCATCAATATGGCGCTGTCCATGCCCACATTGTACGGGCTTTCCTGCACGAATTTGCGCCACCAGGCGCGTTTCACATTGTTTTTAAACTCTACGCCCAGCGGCCCGTAATCCCAGGAGTTTGCCAAACCCCCATATATTTCGGAACCGGGAAATATGATGCCCCTGTTCTTGCAAAGCGCGACGATCTTCTCCATGGATTTTGCCATAACACAAATCCTCCTGATTTTATGAAATGAAACAGGGCTTTAATTATGAAATGAAATAAGGCGTCTCAAAAACGATTATCATAAAAAAAGCCCGTCCTTCAGGTAACGCACATAAATAACGCGCCGTATACGGTTTGTTGTCAGTATAAAAAGCGGGGGGGGCCTTGTCAATACCCTTTTGCGCGGCCGGCGCGCGACGCAAGCGCAGCCATAAAAGCCCCCCTGTCCGCGCCGGCCCGAAACATCGCGAAAAGTACGGCAAAAAATATAAGAAGACCGGCGTATTTTCGGCGGAATGTGGTGTATTGTACGTATGTGGGAAGATTTATTAATAAATTTAACATTATACTATTACCGGTAATATTATTTAGAAATATATGAACGCGCCATAAATTATCCGCTCTGTGGTTGCATGAACATAAAAGATTAGATAAAATGTTGAAAAGCCACGAAAGTTTTTTTGGTTTTATCATACTCTCTCATGAAAGCAGGAGGCGGTATGCCCGCAAATAGATTTAAACGGATAGGCGCCCGCAAAAAACGCGGCTTCTTGCGAAACGCTCTATGCGGCATGGTATTGTTTTTCCGCAGGGCCGCCAACGCCGTCAAGGCGCTGCGGCCGGGGGGGCGTTTTGCGCTTTGTTCCATTGCCGGCGCGATTGTGGCCGGGGTCTTTTTATTGATATTTTTACCGCGTGAAACGGGATCTTCCGGCCTGGAGCCCATGGTGCTCAAAAGCCATGCGGCGGACGCTGCGGCGGCCGATGCCCGTATGCTGCAGCTGGCTACGCCCACGCCTTCACCCACGCCCGTACCCACGCCCACGCCCGACCCCACACTGCAGGTTGGCGTTATGGACAGCGAGCGCGTGGAGGAACTGCAACGCCAATTGATGACGCTCGGGTATATGGATTTCGACGAACCCACACGGCATTACGGCCCCGCGACAAAATACGCGGTGGAACTTTTTCAACGGCAGCACGGCTTGCAGCAGGATGGTATCGCCGGCCCGCAAACGCTGGAGATGATATTTTCCGGCGATGTGAAAAAATACACCATGGTTGAAGCGTTGCAGGGCAACGACGTAACCGCCTTTCAGGAGCAATTAAAAGAACTTGGCTATTTGAATAAGGTAACGGGATATTACGGCACCGAAACGGTGGCCTCCGTGAAGGAGTTTCAAAAACAAAACGGGTTATCACAGGACGGCAAGGCTGGCGAAAAAACGCTTGATATGATAAACTCGGACAAGGCAAAGGCAAGCCCTACGGTAGTAAAGGCCGCGCGCACCAAGGCCAATGTGGAAAAGATGATCACCACGGCAAAAGCGCAGGTGGGTAAAAAATATGTTTTGGGCAAAACGGGCCCCGATAGCTTTGATTGCTCCGGCTTGGTGTATTATTGCCTGAAGACAGCGGGCAGCAACCGCCGCCGGTTGACCGCCGCCGGCTATTCGCAGGTTTCGGATTGGGAAAAGATCTCGTTTTCCGGCATGAAGCGGGGCGACCTGGTGTTTTTCTATAACGACGCGAAAACAAAAGTGGGGCATGTGGGCATATACCTTGGCGGCGGCGAAATGATCGACGCGTCCAGCGGCAACGGCAAGGTGGTGCGCCGCTCCGCCTCCACATCCTACTGGAAATCGCACTTTGTATGCGCGCGCAGGCCTTGGTAGGAAAGTCTCCTGCATGTCCGCGAGGTTACTTCTATGACAAAACAAACGGTGGCATTTATTGGAACCGGCGCTATGGGCGCACCCATGGCCGCGCGCCTGATAGACGCGGGCTACCCGTTGCGCGTATTTAACCGCAGTAAAAACAAGGCCCTGCCTCTGATCGAAAAGGGTGCGGAATGGTGCAACGCGCCGGGGCATTGCGCGCAAAAGGCCAAATTTGTCGTCACCATGGCGGGCAACCCGCGCGATGTGGAAGAGATTTATTACGGCAGCATGGGCATATTTCAATACGCGCGGCGTGGCGCGGTATTGATCGATATGACGACCGGCAGCCCCGCGATGGCCTGCCGCATATCTGCGGAAGCGGATGCGCGCGGCATGTACGCGCTGGACGCGCCCGTATCGGGAGATCCGGCGGCCGCCGCCGCCGCTTCGCTTCGCATATTCGTGGGCGGCGAGCAAAATGCCTTTGCAAAGGCGCGCCCGCTCTTAAAGCGTCTGGGCAAGCGTATTACGCATATCGGCCCTGCCGGCGCGGGGCAACACGCGAAAATGGCCGGCCAGATCGCCATTGCGGGCATACTGGGCGGTTTGTGCGAGGCGGTGGCGTATGTTGAGGCCATGGGCATAAACGGTATGAACGTACTTCATGCCATCGGCGAAGGCGCGGCCGATAGCTGGCAGATGCGGCACAACGGCGAAAGAATTCTTTCTCGCGATCCTGCGGGAGGCTTGCCTGTGCGGCTTTTTGCCAAGGACATGGACATTGCGCTGATGGAAGCCGACGAGCGCGAATTGACGCTGCCTATAGCGGAGGGTGTGCGCGGCATGTACCGCGCGCTACAGCAACGAGGCATGAATGATTGCGGCATACAATCGTTGATACAGTATTTCGATCATTGAGGTGGTTCTATGCCTTTCGCAAAACCGATCCGCAAAAGAAGAAAGCGCTTTTCTATCAATTGGGGGCGTTTCTTTTTGTTTCTGGCATTACTGGCCGGATTATTATCGGTCATAACAATAATATTCTTATTATTAACTGATAATGTAAATAATACTGACGCGCTCTTTGCCGGCCCCGCACTGCCGCAAGCCGCTGCGGGCACGCTTTTTATGCCCGCGCGTCAGGTGTCGTGGCGTCAGCGCTATTGTGATTTATAACGTTTGCCCGTCGCTGGCAAGCGGTGCGGGGCGGCAAAGAGCGCCGCGCGCCTATCAATCATCATCTCATCACGCGCTTGCGTCCGCAATCGCCTTTTCCCGGCCTTTTTCCATTACGAGCTTGTCCGCCACAAGCGCAATGAACTCGCCGTTGGTGGGTTTATCGTTTTTGGAATAAATATTATAGCCGAATAACTGGTTGATGTTTTCAATTTTTCCTCTCGTCCACGCAACCTCGATAGCATGGCGAATGGCGCGCTCTACCTTGCTGGGCGAAGTATTGAACGATTTTGCGATGCCCGGGTACAGCTCTTTGGTGATATGGTTGATAAGCGCCGGCGTAAAGTACACCATGCGGATGCCTTCGCGCAGGTAATGATACCCTTTGATATGCGCGGGTATGCCCGCAACCAGAAACACCGATGTAATCTTCTCATCCAGCGTGCGCGGCGGCTGCGACATGGGAGTGATCGTTACGCCGGCCTCCGACGATACGCTTAGCGTATCCAGTACGCGCTTGAAAAGCGTTTCGGGCTCTATGGGCTTTACCATAAAGTATTTTGCCCCCAACGCGCAGGCGTTTCTGATCATACCTTCGTTACGGATCGCCGACACAACGATGAAGGATGGCTTCTCATTCCCGTTTGCGCTCAACTGTTCCAGCACGCCAAGGCCATCGAGTTTGGGCATGATCAAATCCATGATAACGGCGTCATAGCGCGTAGCGTTGATCTTTTCCAGCGCCGTACGGCCATCGCCTGCCGTATCAACCTGGCGGATTTGCTCCTGCACAGAAAAATAACTTCTCACCAAAGTCAGGTATTGCGGGTCGTCGTCAACGAGTAAGATACGGAACTTTGTCATATTATCCCCCTAGAATAATCATATATTCTTAGGCTGCTGCCCCCGAGCCGCCATAAGTCAAACTGCTTGCCACAAATTTGCATGATCGTGGGTTATTTGTTAATATCTTGTATATATTGTATCAAAAACATCTAAAAAATGGCAGGGGTGAATAACAAATGATACTGTCGAAAGATCAGCGCCTGCCGCACTGATTTTGTAGCATGGGCAAATATATTGTCTTCAGGAGGAAAAATAGGGCTGGCTACATAATATCGTATACTGTATTATAGAGTTATCTATATATTGATTCATTTCGCCTTTGATTGTCGATTTAACGGCATACTGATGAGGGCCCGTAAAAAGTATGGGCGCTATTCGCGCGGGGGCGTTTCATGGATTTTGTCGAATTTATGCCCATTCAAAAACCCTTTGCCGCCTTATGCCGGATTGGCGCGCTTTTGCCAAAAGCACGACAAAGGGGCGCCAAAGCGCGGCGCCGCCGACGGGAATATATCATGCCTTGCGCCTTGCTTTCGCGCTTTTTAATGGGCTGTAGCTTTTGCGGATAGTATCATGATGGGGCGCCCATCGTCAAAGGGTTCGTTTATTTCCGGGTTCCAACCCTGCAGTTGCCCGGGCGTTACGCCAAATTCTTTGCCTACGCTCCAGAACGTTTCTCCAACGGTAGTATATTTGATCAGTATGCCGTTCTCCCTTTTTACAATATCCCCCTCTTCGATATCCACCGCCAAATCGATATATACCAATTCACGCAGCAATGCGCTTGATTCGAGCGTAAACGTGCAATTGAGCATGCGTCCGCCGCCCGTGCTCTGCGTATTGAGAGCGCGCACCTCCACGTATGTGTCGGGCATAAAGGGCGCGTCCAGCACGCACCGGAAGGGGACATCCTCCTCAAAGCCTGTAAGCA